>JAAUYQ010000022.1 GCA_014805015.1 Clostridia bacterium
ATTTCCTGGGCTCTTTCCAAGGATGGTTGACGAACGCTGGTGACTGCGCGCTGTTGAGCAGTTCCTTGAGCGTAGT
The DNA here is from genome assembly GCA_014805015.1 of Clostridia bacterium. Classification (GTDB taxonomy): domain Bacteria; phylum Bacillota; class Clostridia; order Christensenellales; family Christensenellaceae; genus JAAUYQ01. The sequence goes on from JAAUYQ010000022.1 coordinate 77, forward strand.
GTGAGTAGCAGCTGCAGAATATCAACTGAATCAGGAAAGAGCCATTTCCTGATTACAATTCGGACTGATGACGTCACTCTGGATCCCAGCTTGGCACAACATTCTAAGGACAAATCAATTTGGCTCAGCTAAGCGGTAAAGACTGCAAGAATTCGTAGCCGGCGCGGAAAAATGTAGTGCTGACTCGGCACTACATTCTGATTCGTCCTGGCATGTGCACTCAAAGCGGACACGCATGGTTACGGTGTTTTTCTGCACAAAAGAAAATGTAGTGCCGAATTGGTCGGGAGGACGGCGTTCGTTATCCCATATATCGTCTGTCTGTCCTTGCCGCTCTGTGGCAAATGCCAAACAAATAGAAAAAGCTGGATCTTCTCCCTGAGGACAGAGAAAAGATCCGGCATGCTTGGTCTGTTTAATCTTGTACGGGATGCCCTGGATCCGCAAACAATGCGGATCCAGGCTCTATTTGTCATTCGCCCGAAGAGCGCTCTTGAACTCCCCGCCTGGACGGAAGATCGGCACCCGCACCGAGGCTATTTTAATCCGTTCCTTGGTGCGTGGGTTTACACCTTCCCGCTCCTGACGCACACGCTGCTCGAATACGCCAAAGCCAGTCAGCCGCACCTTATAGCCAGCGGAAACCGCCTGGATGATGCCGTCAAGCGCGGCACTGATAACGGGTCCCACTTCTTTCTGGGAGTAGCCCGTTGTCTTCGCCACCCGCGTAATTAACTGCTGTTTGTTCATGATTTGCACCCCTGTCTGCTCCGGTCGAGTAGGCATGGTTCTCAGACGCCCTGCAGACTGCCTTTGCAGTCCAGATAGTGCCGCCCTGCTACTCGTATGTTGTATGTCCGCCTGCTCACATCTCACTTGAAAGCCCGGAAGCCTCGCGGTTCAGCTGCTGCAGGGTATACTTGCATATCTACACAATAGACGGCTCCATAAACAAAAAAGATTCAGTACGAAACAACATTACGTTCCGGCTGCCAGCGCTCTTTCTCTGCTGTCTGCCGAAGGGCGTTCATGTGTGTCCGCAGCCGTATTCACTCTGCACGTGGCGTCCTGCACCCTGCCGCATCCTCCCCGCTAGCAGGAAACACAACCGACACAGCTTTGCAAGCAGCCAGAATAGCAGGCTACGCAAAACGCTGTAAGAGCTTGAACAGACAAGCACGGATTGGCGGACCGAACTGCGAGCCCATTCTCCAGAACGACTGACTCACGTTTTGGAACAGACGNCTGGATTGATGGCATTCCATCCTGGAACAACAGCTTCCGGTGTCGAAATTCTAGCTCCAGCGCTGGAACTGCCTGCTCTTACGCACAGTATGCCCGCTCCCGCACGACTNTCCCTGCCNGAACTCGACTTCAGATTGGGCGACGCCTGCGTTCAGCGTNNAGATTCATACGCAGCCGACGTCNCCCATGCCGCTATCCGTCAGCAGTCACTGTCCTGNNGCCGTTCTGCCGTTTGCNNGCTCAAGCGAAACGGAGCCGCTCCGAGCAGATCAGAGCAGACATCCCGCATCTTCATCCAGAGTAAGCACCAGCTCCGTGGCTCCCTTGTCGGAATGGGTNGCTCCCCCCTCGGAACAGGTGGCTCTCATTCTCGGAATACCCACTCCGCTCTGCGCTACAGCACGTGTGCAGAGATCAGAGCGAGTGTCATGTTTGCAGATACGGCCGCTGAGCAATGGCAAGCCGGCTGTTTGCAGCTGACTCTCCGGCCGCTGCTTATGACCGCACGGCCGCTCGCAGTATCCGCTGATTGTCACGCAGAATCAGNAGATGGAGTCGTTTGCCTCTACGGTGCGTTTTTGCAAGCCAGTGTTCCGTCTGCTGGCATACGTCCTTGCGGCTGTTTGCTGTGGCAACCAGACCGCTGCACAATGCTACCATGCCGGCTGCTGCATATGGCTGATGCGGACACTGGCAATGGCCGCTGGAAGCTGCCGCCTGCACCTTCGCAGTCANCGGAACGAGACAGGCAGCATTCAAACGGTTGCTCAAGAATGGCAGTCATTCAGGGTGCTCCGTATTCTCGAGCAGGGCGCTCCGTATTCCCTAGCCGTGATCGCCCGCTCTATGCAGCCACTTTCCGAGCCTGGCAGAGCATATACTCTCCGCACTGATTCCTTGAAAACGCTCAACAAAGCGCTAGNCAGCAAGATGTGTTTCAGTCACCCGCAGCAATTGCTGCGTACAGAGCCAGACCTTCCGTCCAATTCTGCTGCAGAACGCAAGAAAGCGCCTGGGCAGACGGCTCTGGTTACACTCCAGCTCCACCTGCTCAGGCGCTCTTAGCAATATAGGTTCATACAAGACGATTTCAGGCGAATCAATCCTGCCGTAAGCCCGAAACTGGCAGTCTGGGCAGTCCCAGGCTTGCCGTTCGCNTGACTCAGTCCGGCCAGTCAAGCCNGCTTCGCTGTACGNACTGCCTGCGAAAACTGCCGCCGGCAGACCCCCGCAGCAGCTGAAAATCTGCCGGTGGCCATCCGAGGTCCACAGCCCANGCTCTGTAGGCTTCTTGAGCCTGACGCCTGGCACTCATCAGCATCTGCAGCAGATTGGACTTCTGGTTCCGCAGTNTGGTGATCTCCGCAAGCGACATTCTGGCAAAGTAATCGCGTGGCTTCAGATGATCCTGGAGTTTCAGGAACTGCAGCTGGTTTCCATCCCGCCAGATATACCGCCTGGCAAGCAGCAGCTGTACTGCCGCCTGGGCTTCTGCCTCCCGCAGGTCCAGCACTGCAGCTGCCGGAACATAGATCTCGGAGAGTGCTCCGGAATAATGCAGCTTCGTATACGCAAAGTTCACCGCTCCCTGCAGCAGCAGGACGTAGGCAGTCATCGCCATCAGAGCCAGTTCCGGATCATCCGAGATGTCTTTGACCGCCAGTTGAGACCGCACTTCTGCCGGGGACACCTCAACCAGCGGTCTGCATACTTCCTTATGCGCAGGCATCGCACTGTTCTGCTGAGGCTTCCGGGCTGAGGCTGCCGCCTATCCAGTCGCAGAGGATCTCGGTCTCAAGAGCACGTCTTGCGAGCATCTCCAGATCAGCAGACGGATTATCGAGCTCCGGATCGAGATGCCCTATGCTCAGGTCCTCCGCAGTAAACGGCCAGGCACAGTGCTTACGNTGCTGCGAGCGGCACAAATGACACAGATTGAGCAGCCTTGACGGCACAAGCAGCACCGTATACGGACCGTTCCGGGTTACCGCATNCAGCCGTCCGTCAGACAGCCAGCCATGCGGTACCGGAACAAGACGCTGCTCACGGGCAGACCTTGAACGAAGCCACTGCAGAACAGATGNATCCCGGGACGCCGCATCCGCAAGGTCTCTGCAGGCACCGGCACGGAATTCAGGTTCCGTTCGCNCCAGCTGCCAGCAGACACTCAGCAGACCAAACTCCTGANGGGGACAGCTCNGCAGCGTCTCTTTCACCTCACTTTCCCAGATCGCACTCTGCCAGACGCAGGCATCGCATTCCGGAGCAAAGCAGAGACCTGCATCGCTTCCCATATCCCGCGGTCCGAACNCCCGGTAGAGTTTCTCCAGCAGTATCGCATTCGTACCGGTGTCACCGCAGCCGCCGGAGCAATTCTGCTGGCAGCGTTTCCGGGATCTCGCACGGATACGGAAGAGATCCAGAACCAGCTCCCGGCACATTTCGCACCCACCTGGATGCTCACAGTGTTCAGCATCAGCCCTGCCTGCTTTCATCGCAGACGCCGCCTGGGACGGCGCATCCAGATTCCCCTCCACGTTTGCTGCCGTTGNCAGCAGCACNTAGTCTCTTCTCCGCATCTTGAGTTCCTCCTTATATCTCGTTTCGTATATATATGCGGTACATCTGCAGCCTCCTNTGCAAGTTGCCCAGTGNGCAGCTTTCCTGCGTTNCTNTCCGCTTCGAAGCTGCGAGGCTGCAGCGTACCGTCGCTGTCGCATTAACCGCCGCAGCGAGGAGCATGGTTGCTTCCCGTACAGCGAGTCTGCATCGCCGGAANCAGTACTTTAAGCCTCATCCAGACCGGTTTCCAGTTCCGTGTGCCGTCCAATGCGGCATGACAGCATCCAGCCAGCAGGGAAAACCNGCNGGCGGCTTCTGGGNNCGCACGCGGACGTACGGTCTCAGNTCGCTGCNAAGNGCTTNCNNNAGTTCTGCCGCGGATTCTTCCATCGGGAGGCAAAGCTTCACTTCCCGAATGCCGCCATGGGTGAACACGTAAGCAAGTACCGCCTGGATGCTGTTCATGAACAGAGCGAGGCGGAACGGGGTCTGAACTGTTCCGTCTCNTGTTTCTGCCAGCTGCAGAGNCNCCAGCAGTTCCAGCGGGTCCGCATACACCTGCAGTTCNCGGCTGGTACNCGGCACCACAAAGCAGCTGAACGGATGAGATTCCGGCAGCAGTTCAAAGCAAGGCCATTCGTTTCCCAGCAAGGTGCAGATGACGCCGCCCTGGGTATCCCCAGGACCGCAGCCGGNGAAGATNATCTCGCCNTCTGGGTCCGAGACATATACGCTTCCTTTGGCAGCCAGGGATTCTGAATGCAGCCGGGAGATGCCGCACCTCTCCAGCTGAGCAATAGCCGCTTCACTGGAATTTGCCGCCGCCTGCGGCAAGGCAAGCGCACCCGTTTCCGGATACTCTGCTTCGAGTTCGAGCATGGCACAGCGGCGGCGGAACTCTACGCGGGGTTCAGCACCGGTTTCGCTCACCGCCCNCATAATTGCTTNAAGNGCATNTTCCAGCGTCATGCCGCCGTACTCCACAGCGAGATGTACAGCATTGCCGGCAGAAAAGAGCCCCGCAGGTCCGGTTTCGCCCCGCGGGTGTTTCCAGCGGCAGCCGAACACCTCCACTTCCGGATGTCGGAACAAAATNAGCCGTCCATCCGGGCATCGGTACANCGGAACATGGATTGCCTGCTGCACCTGGCAGATTGGTACGTGCGACGCNGCTTCCAGCAGTTCGTCGNTTTGCGGCTCTGTGCCTTGCTGCTTNTTTCNCATCTTTCCAGAAGCTGNACGCTTNCGCCGCCCAGAAGTCTTCTTCNCGTNCTTCCCAGTATCCCCTGCAGTTTGCTGCCGCCTGACTTTATCCTGATTCATACGTTCTTCTCCGCCTCCGCTGACTCCCGACCTCCCGGGAAGCAAAAAGGCTTGAATGGGGGATCAGGCACCCTGGCAGTTCTGCCGCAGCGACCGGCCTGCATATGGCCGCGGCCTGCGAACCTGCGGGCAGTCCGTTTGCTCCGTCCCTCACGGGTACCGCAGCACACCTTGCGGTGCAGCTCTCTCTGCTGCAGATTGAGCCGCGGTTGGGCTCCCTTCCTGAGCCGGAAGTACTCTTTGATGTGATACATTTTCTGCTCCTTTCCNATTTCCGCGAACGANAAAACGCCCAATCAGGGCGCATCAGGCTTCTTCGTATTGTATGTTCTGNCGGCTTCGTTCGAGCCCGCTGTTTNACCGTTCCATCTCAAGATCCGGCTGCTGCCGCTGCTGCATCTCCTGCAGCGGCTCGCAGTGACTGCGTGTCTNNGCAGACCGGAGCCGCTCTCTGCGGCGGTTTTGCTGGTGGCTCAGAGCTTTCCGCATCTGCGGCTCCAGATTCCGGAACGTCCTCAGNGTNGCCACCTGNTCTCTGAGCGCATTGAACTCCCGCACNCGTTCAATCAGCTGCGCTTCCAGCATNAGNCGCNCTTCCTGCACCTGCTGAANATCTGCNGCNCTGCGTCCACGGAGCAGCTCTGCCGCCGACGCCAGTTCTTTCGGCGTATAGAACGCTGGAAAGGCCGTGACACAGACCGCCCGGCAAATGCCGTGCAGGGCGCGCTTCTCGCTCTCCTGCCTGGAGAGTATCTGCTCTGCCCGGCTGCAATCCTGCCGCAGCTCATCCAGTTNAGTCTCCAGCTGCTGCATATTCTCAATCTGGTGGTCCGATACGTAGTGAAGNGTATCGAGAACGGTATTCAGNTTCTTGTATTCGCGGAAAGACACCTCCGCGATCCGGTCTGTGCACTGCGAACTCAGAAGCACTGCGTACTGAAGAATCTCTGCTTCAAGNNGAGTGCACAACCCCGNTGCTTTACGNAAATGCAGTCCCTCAAGATTGCGGAAGACATGCNGCTTNCGCTCTTTCTGCACTGGCCAGTCTTCAAAGTCCGGCAGCCGTATNCGCTGCGGAGCTCCCTCCGGCAGCACCCACAAGATGCCGTTTTCCTCCGAGACCTCGTGCCGGAACGATCTCAGCATCTCCAGCATTTCNTCNGGNTCCTCNGTCCTGGAACGNATAAAGNTGAGATCCCGTTCAAGGGCTCTCCGGTTTACGTATGTCCATCTCCCGAACCGTTCCCTGTCGAGGCTGTCCAGCCGCGACAGNCCGTAGCTTTCGCAAAGACGGTTGGAAGCGNCATGCAGCGTATACAGACCTTCTTCAAGCTGCGAACGTATAGGCCGCCCATCGGTCGGCCGGAGATTATTCACAACCAGATGATTGTGCATGTGCGGGCGGTCAAAGTGCGTGCCCACAACAGCCTGGGCTCCTGGAAAAACCTCCTTTACGAACGTACGGCCAATCTCGTGTGCAACTTCCGCCGTCACCTCNTCTGCCGGATCAAAGCTCTGGATGATATGGTACACCGCATTTCGGCAATGTCTCGGTACNAACCTTCGCCAGGTCTCGCGGTATACCTCCGGAGCCCGATCGACGTTGGTGAAACCAACGGCCGAGGCATAGTGCAGCTGCCGGGGATCCGGCTTCAGCTCCNCTNCGTTCTTCATCCAGACCGCCTCCCGATGAAAGCCGTGAATCATAGCNGCATACGCTGACGTTTTCTCCGGCAGCACCGCATAGCGGCANGTGTGGGCCCAATNGCCCTTTCTGCTTACACCGCGTATCTTCAGGGTTGCCATCTCACTCTGCCTCTCTTCGCTTCTGCGTCGCTGCCAGCCGNTCCGCCAAAGCAAAAGCCGCCTGCATGTCGGCTGTCCCGGTGTGCAGCTGCTGCCGGAGCAGCCTTTTCATGTCCGAACGGATGTCTTCGAGGGTGTCCTCCTCCCAGTAGCTCTGCTCCAGCCGATCCAGCGGCGGCGANGGACCACTGAGCAGGCACAGTCTCCGGTAATCTGTCACGTGAAGGCCGCTCCTCGCGGCTTCAGCATCTATTCTCTTCTTTTCTGCCCAAGAGAGCGGGATGTGGAGCTCGCAGTCAAANCCCTTTGGTTTCGACATATGTACTTCCTTTCCAAACGTCGTCTCCTCACTGCCTGCCGGGTCAGAGTGGACGGCACCCATCCGGCCTACGGATAAAGCTTCCNGAGCTGAGGAAAGCGATNCCCGCNGAGGTNACCGCGTAATCTTCCGTCCTGAACGGGTGTATCAGATTTCAATCCCCTTTTCCGTCTGCTATTAGGCTNCGCATCCGTCTGCCCCAGCTTCCGGCATACAAAAAGGCACCCATCTCTGGATGCCAATACTCTTTGTCTCTGCTATTCTGCNCCCNGNGTCCGCGGCTTCGCTNTCAGNCGTTCCGTGTCCACTCTGGCGACATTAACATTATACTGCCTGGAAACCCGTCTGGAGTCCCGGAATCAGAATCCACCGGACTTTTTCCGGTCGGACCAGATATTACTNTCGTCCATAGNCAGACTTCCCTCGCTGTGTCGCTACATATCCATGNGNATCTNTGTTCTCTCCGNACAATACTGNAGCAGNGAACGGACATNCAGGAAGATCAGCTGCGGATCACTCTGCCTGNCGCCACCGTTGTCCAGGCTTTCTGCCGGACAGTCAGCAGCGTCTGTCCATGCAGTGCTTCACTTTGCTGCCCGCGTCNGTCCCACACACGGTCTCGCCATATACGGGCCACGGGCAGCGTCAGATCTGGATCGCAGNCATTCTCTGCAGGCNNGCNTAAANCAGTAGCTGCCAGAAGCCTGCTGGCCCTATCAGCTCCCCNGACNGAGCCCNGCCTTCTCCGTATCTTCCGGTTTCACGNAAACCNTTTAGCGGTCTCCAAAACGCGGCAGATTTTGGTCAGAAAGCNCCATCTGCTTTCGGACTTTCTGCCCAGTCCATCTCCCGGACCAGCCGGCTGGCTTGTGACATCATGAANCCGGCAGGGCTGCTTACCAGCATGTCCACTGCCCACCTGAATTCTCNGCNGAGTATCTGTATTGCATCGCTCTGAAGCNGATCCACGCNCACNGTTNCCCNGCAAATCCCGGACACTTCTTTCCACTGCGCTCGGTCATCTGCTCCCGNCAGCATAGGCTCCTCTGGATAGCTNCTGGACATTNTCCGGCAGCCAGNCCGCAGCATTTGGCTTCACGCGTCCGGTAACTTCNAGCACGTTCGCACCAACGAACTCGGCAGACTCAGTANGTGCGTGCGCTCTCTCGNAACCACGAACGCCCGACTGCGGGGGCATGTTCACCTGTCNAAANATGAACCNGCAAGTCTGGGGGATCCCGTGGAGTTTTCCAGGCTGGATGCAATCAGCTGGACAGCAAGCAACGCCAGCTTTTCTGAGGATACCGCATCAGACGTGCGTTCGAAGCATCATCTGCTCTGTACGTCCTGTGCCTTTGAGCGCTCCGGTCGACTGCTGCCAGCGAAAATCATGCNAGCGGCTCGTGCGGGCATGACTATAATATAGTAGGAACTGGACGGATGCGTTGGGTGTNCGGCGTTCAAGGCAGAAGTCCGCGCAAGCGGAACGCCTGGACGAAAGCACGACNTTTGCATACGCCGCACGATGNNGAATCTTGAANNCAACCAGCCGAAACCTGCATTTGTTCCGCGACCTTANGNCCGGAGCANGTGGCNTTNCCCGGTTATCGCGCAGCANGCTTCATCACACGAGAGAGGAAGGTGAACTATATGTCGTCCANCAAACAGCATCGCGATTTTGTTGCCCTTGATGCAGATATACTGCAGACACATTTATCTGTTCTCGCCGAAGCTATGGACAAAGAGAAGTTCGAACTCGTAGTGCGTGCCCTGGCAGGCGCGATTGGGCCTGGCGGTGCTGCCATTATGCATGAGCTCACGGGGATTTCGACTGACGTGATCTTCNTACGGGAGTAGAAGCTCCGCTCACACNTAGGCTGGACGATCTGGTCAGTNAGGGCCGCCCGACTCAAAAAGCACACCCAGTCNAGATGCCAGAGGAGAAACAGCAGATTTCTGGACAAAAGANACAGGCGTTCTCCCGTTCAATGCAAGCATAAGTGCCTCTCCGTACTTTACAGACTGGGCAATGGACGNTGCAGGCGGAATTCGCTCGCCTTCCGAAATCTGGTTTGCGTNCCGCAGGCTTGGTNAAGCGCGGTGAAGATCTGTAACTCTGACTGCCTCAGTTGCTGCCAGGCGCTCCCCGTCTCAGTTTCGCTCTCGGTACGCTGCTGATCAGCCATGNNGCAGGACTTGCGTCNGNGAAGGAGTCNCTGGATCTTGTGCAGCACAGCATGCTGATGCTCCTCCACGCTCAACCCTGTCTGTTGTTTGCAAAGATCGCTGGGGGCGTCCTGCTTAGCGCCTGGGATCAAAATGCATATTCACAATCAATAATTTACTACTGTATTCATTCCATTTAGAAGGGCGAAGATACAGTCTTGGCACGTCAAGCTACATCAGCCATGCATCTGTGGTTCGCGGCGATACGCGAATTCAAGCGCCTCCCCTCTCAAGAAGTCTTGGGAGAATATGAGGGTGCCGGGCGCCCATAACTGCCGATCTTTGTTGGCCTAAGACCCAGCTCCAGACTTAAGACGGTTTGGCATAGCTACCCTTGGTTTTTGCGGCACCACAAAACAACCCAGAAGTACACGTGAACCACAAAAAGAAGGTCGCAGCTTTTCCAGCTCGAGTACGTGTCTGATCTGTCCCGTATTCTGGCATCCAAAGGACACCTGACGCATGAGCTTCACGCAATACCAACCATGGTGTGCAATCTGTGTTTCCTGCACAAACACCATCTGTCTCTGCTGAGCTCAGCTGTACTGCATACGCCGAAACTGGAATTCTTCTACGTTCAGCCGCACTTCACACTTCAGCGGCGCTCTCTGCATTTCCAGTTGTCCCTGAACACCTCCGGAGAGTTCGATTTTCCTATGTCTCTGCAACTCCCAGTTCACACCATCGGCGTTCACAAGGTTGCACTTCAATTCAGCGTATCGTCATCTGTGTACGTTCGCGTGGCTGGCTGATGCCAGAAGTCTCCTTCCTGGAATGTACGCGCTTTGCGGCAAATCTTCGCAGAGCAGACGGAACCATCCGTCTTGTCGCGCTCCGCAAGCCTGCAGACTGGCATGCAGCCTCAACAGTCTGTAGGTCCGCGTCTGATTTTTCTGGCCTTATCCGCGTTCCGTGTCAGAGACACGATCGAACCTCAAGAAAAAGCAGGGCACTGATGTGTTTGCAGCTTTCGCTTTCCTTCTTATAGTGCCCTGGTCTTTTCCCCCAGGTCACAGATATGCTTATCTTGGCTACCGCGATCTCCTGACGGAATCATCCGCCAGAATTCGCAGTCCTCGACTCGCACAATCTGCTTTTCCATTTTGCGCATTGAGCGCTACCGAGCTGCCGCAGCATACGCCTCCGATCTTTTCAAATCATGAGGAACGAGACGCTGAGCCAGTCCGGGCAATGCTGAACCAGGGCCCGTCTACTCCGAAAGAACTCCGGTCGCAATACGGACTGCCTGATTATCAGCATGCTGCCGCACGCTCCCTGCCAGGACCGATCATGCTGCCGGCCATCACCGACGCAGCCTGTTCTGCCAGATGTCTTTGCGCTTGTGCCGCCTGTGACATGCCGCCAGCCGTAGCGGATTCGCTCATCGCCCAGACCCTGAGCTCAAAATGGCAGATTCTCTCTCGGTCCGGACGGCTACATCAGAATGCCTGATTGCAGATGCCCGAACGGGAGAAAACGCACAAAGCCGGATCTTAGCAAGAGTTTTCTGCGTTCCCGCCTGGTTTTTTCCACTCCAAGGCGAACAGGTCGCCATTAGAGAGCGTCCGGCTGGACCGCATACCGCTTCCTGTCGCTGGTTTTCTGTCCCCTGCCCGGCCTTGCCTGAACTGTCCAGCAGGCCTGCAGAAGACGGAAAATGCACGTTACACCTAATCCTGCGCACACAAGGGTGCTGACTACTGCAGAATGTCCCTAACCACGCACCTTCCATGCCGCATTGCCTTTGCCCAAGAGATCTGCTTCGCTGCCTGCCGGCAGGTCTCTCTGTTCCCGGGGATGGACACAGTAGTTGTGGGAACAGAGGTCCTGCACCGGCTCAGTTTCTGCAAAACTTCCAGTTCATAAGGCTGTCAGCCTGTCTGGCCGCAGAAAGCTCCGGTTCTGCTGCAGGTTCAGCGCCCTGCAGAAGCACAGGTTATTGAGAGTCAGCTTGCGAAGATCAGTAGCCTACTTCCACGATATCCATGGCGCAGGCGATCATGGCTTCGCTGTTTTCCTTCATATCGTCGTCCGAGAGCTCCTGAGCCTGCACCTTGTCGATGAGCCGGCGGAGTTCGCCGGCCCGCTTGTAGAAGGTGCTCTTCTTCATGCCCGAGTTCTCTACCGCCCTCAGGATGTCGATCCTCCCACCTTTCCAGTCGCGGAATGCAGCAAAGAAAGTCTCGGGGCAGACCTTTTCGCGTCCGAACTTGACGCCCCGCAGCTTCGCCGCTGCAATTCCCTGTGCCTGACGGGAGTGGATGTTGTTGCGTTCATTCTCGGCCACGAACGAAAGAACCTCAAGAACGATGTTCGAGATGAAAGCACTCATCAGATCCTGCTCAATTCCGCCCTCTGTCACCGTGTTGAGCAGCGGGAAGTCGAGCACGCGGATGCCGATGCCGGCGAAGGCGTAATGCCGCCACTCGTCCTTAATCTGAGCGTAGTTGCGACCCAGGCGGTCGAGCGACTGAATAACGACAATGTCGCCTCTCTCCAGTTTCGCTTTGAGGGCCTGGTACTGCGGGCGGCTGAAATCCTTGCCGCTCTGCTTGTCAATAAAGATGTCGCTCTCCGATTCGACCCAGGGCATGATGGCATCAATCTGCCTTCTCACGTTCTGGTCACGAGAGCTCACCCTTACATAGCCGTAAGTCTTTCCCATGGGAAAACCTCCAGGAATGTTTGGTACGAGTTGCCCCTTCAGCGCATCGATTCTGTAGCTACGTTTTGTCGCGCTTGCCTCTTTCTCTTGTGACGCGGGTAGATCCAAAAATGGACGATAAAATCTTGCGGATTTATTTCGAGGAAATTTATGCACTCGCTTCCCCGCTGGGTTTTCGGACCACAGTTTACAAATCATATTTGTCTGTACCATCGTCTAGTTTTATGAGCGTCATTTTGCCCCTTCAATTCATCGATTCACTGTTTTTTGTGCAGACTACCCCAAAAGACACTAAATAAATATTTTTACACTGTGTTTGGATTGCACCCGGAGTCGATTGTACGTTTTTCAAACATATCGAACAAAATTATGAAATCAGCCTTGCATCGTTCGGATATATGGACCAATTTTGCAGTCTAGGAAAGTGTACTTTCCTAGACTGAGGGTATGGTCGATACAGAGGAACAAACCGCAGAAAACGGGGACACTTCATCCGCACGCGCGCATCTGCAATTGAGCAGGTGGATACGAGACTAACAAGAGCGAAGCTGTGAGGCTTCTCTTCCTGC
>JAAUYQ010000023.1 GCA_014805015.1 Clostridia bacterium
TAGAGACTGCCCAGGTTTGTGAGCTTGACGGTCTCGAGCGCTGCATCGAGTGTGTAGGTGGCAAAGAGATCATCAAAGATCCCGTTATAATCGAGTGTTTCCGGTATGGTAATCTTCAGCGAACGCTCAGCCGGCCGGCTGTTCGATGGGCGGATCAGCGTCAGCAGCATCGAGGCTGCCCCAATGACTGCGGTAAAGATGCAGGCATAGCCGATGTAGCCCATGCCGGTCGCGAGCCCGACAGCCATCGCGAAGAAGATCGTCCCGATCTCGCGGGCGCTGCCCGGTACGCTGCGGAAGCGCACCAGGGAAAAGGCACCCATAACGGCCACGCCGACGCCGAGATTGCCGTTGACGCACATGATGACTGCCTGCACAATGGCCGGCAGCAACACCAGCATGGCCAGAAAGTTCCGGCTGTACGAGCTCCGGAAAGCATATACAGCAGCAATGACGGCACCAAGGCCGAGCGAGGCGAGCGCGCAGATAAGAACGCTTGAAACGTTCCAGCCGGCGCTGGTGAGAATGCTATCCAGCATAGGGCAGGTCCTTCTTCGTTCGGCAGGAAACTTCGTCACCCTTGAGCAGATGATCCCGGTAGCAGGTTCCATATTTGGAAAACGATGTCGGGAAGATCTTTTCCTCGGAAAGGAATCGGCTCAGCCACAGCGGCAGGGCGCCGGCAGTCTTCACTTCCATCAGGAAGTATTCCGGACTGATGAGCGGTGCGCCGCCGCTGCCGTCTGCGAGCGAGAGGTGATCAGCCCGCCACCGCATGTTGAAATCGAAGGTGACGCGGACGTTCGGATCCTCATCTCCGGCCAGTGCCAGCCGGTCACAGGAGATGACAACGCGCGGCCGGAGCGGCCGGCGGCCCATGAACCAGTCAATCTCGCTTAAGATCTGGCTGCTGCCGCGGGCGGGGCGGATTCCGGCGCGCAGATACCGCTCTGCTTCCCGCAGGCTCATGTCTGTGCGGCGCTTGTAGACGATGCCGTCCACTTTCTTCTTGAGTTCCAGATAAACCGTGTCATGCGGTCCCGGGGTGCCGTAACTGCGGAGTCGCAGCTTTTCCTTGTAGGCAGGCTTGGCAAGACTCTCGCGGATAATTTCGTAGCTGTCTGTGTCGAGATACACACTGCTCACGGTGTGGAGCCCGAACTGATCTTCATGCATATGTTCAGCCAGCAGGGCCGAGAGGTCCTCGTACTGCCGGCGGTTCAGCAGATATTTCTTCTCATACCGTTTGAAAACGGCCTGGTAGTTTTGTGTCTGACGTGTCAATCGCTTTCTTCCTCCTGGATACCAGTCTACACGGCAGCGGGGGTCTGAATCCCCGGAAACGTGCGGGGGATTTGTGGGAAATCTGCGGCAGGACAGCCCGCGAAAAGGAGCGTGCGGCGGCGTTATAGTGTAGAAAGATCGTGGTACAATATAAGCAGACATGTCGGTTGGATGCAGAAGCGTCCGCATGGAACGGAGGATTCGGCCTGCGGGACCGAACGGCAAACGGAGGTAATTGGGATGGCAGATTTGACCTACGATGAAATCAATGCCCGTGTGGAAAAACTGGAAAACGAGTTTGAGGACAGTCTGAGCGAACTGCCGGGTGTCGATTACGCGCTGGCAGTCCGGATCATTGACCCGTTAACCGAGGACGAACACGGCAGTTCAATGATCAGCGAGGACGACGACGCGGCGGCACAGCTGATCGAAGCCCTGTTTGATACGGTCCGCGACGAGAACATGCCGCTCGACGAATACGTCGATTTCGCCTGTGAAGTGCTGATGAACATCGGCTACAATGAGCCGGGGTTCCTGGAATTGCTGCGCGACAGGCTTCCCGAGGCCATTGAAGCCGTGAATGAGGAGCTGGCTGCAGAAGAAGCAGGTGAGGACGAAGAGGAATAGGATCTGACAGAGGCGGCCGCCAGGCTGCATCGCGAATAGAGAAAAGGGCTGCTGCACAAAGACTTGTCTGTCCGGAGCGGCAGCCCTTTTGCGCCCTGATGTCCGCTGTATGCTTATTTGCAACGAGAAGCCGTAAGCTGAGCAGACGCAGTTGACTGCAGTCAGAGCAGCCGGGATACGGGGCAGCACCAGCGCGGCTGCCGGTAGAAAGAAACTGCCAGGGCCTCGGAGTGCGGGATGGAATACTTTGCGCGAGCGGCAGATTCTGTACGCGAAGCGTGCCCGTCCGGTGGGGACGTGCAGTCATGTCAGGCGGGGAGGATGCAGGACGATGATAGGAGAGACACGTATTGCGAAAGCAATACGCGCCAACGAGGGCAGATCGCTCAAGAAGCTGCGCGGCATGCTGGATCAGGTGTCCAAGAATATAACAGCAGACCGTCAGATACTGGCTCGCATCGTGAAGGAGTGCGTCGAAGAAGCAGCATCGCTTTCTGTCACGGAGATCGAACAGCTGATCCCTGGGGACATACAGATTAACGCCGTTCCGATCAGCCGTGATGATGCGGCGGCGGATCCAGGCATCGTCCGCCAGGAGAACACGGAAGATGGCACGGCAGACGAAGGAACAGTACGGTTCGACATTCTGTTTACGTTGAAGATTCCCGGAGAGAGCGAACCTATTCTGCTCATAATCAATGTCGAGGTTCAGAACCGCACAGATCTGCCGTATCCGCTCGAGCGCCGGGCTGTGATCTACGCAGACCGGCTTGTGGGCCGGCAGGGAACGGACTACGGAAACTGTAAGAAGGTGTATTCCATCTGGATTGTCAGCGGTCCCAGGAAGGAAATGGAGAACACGGTCATGCGGCTGGTAACGGCAAGCCAGACGGGACCCGAGTCGTTCGAAGCCGCGCCGGAGGCAGCGCAGGTGTCAGAAGTATGGTTCCTCAACCTGGGCGAACCGGACGATAGGCAGCTGGAGTCTTCTCTGTTGGGATTGCTGGACGTTGTATTCTCGAACACAATAGCTGCAGACGAGAAAATCCAGGNTNTGACATAAGGACGTGTNCNGCCTTCAGATGACGNCGGAAATGTCAGNCAATTTGGAGGTTTTGCAAGAAATGGAACTGGCGATAGAAGCGAGAGCGTGGGATAAAGGGAGAGCAGTAGGCAAAGCAGAAGGTATGGCGGAAGGTATAGATGAGGGGACTGTGAAGACTACACTGCGAATGGCACAATCCCTCAAGACGGAGCCTGCCGCTGTCCTGCCGCTCCTGATTCAGAATTTCGATGGATCGGAGCATAAGGCAAAGAAGCTGCTTGACGAATACTTGAAGACACATCCGGNNGANCGNCGNTATATGCAGGGGCAAGGCACGGGGAACANAAAGGACGACGCCCAGAGTCAGTGAGCGGTTTTGACATAAAGAGAGACGGCAAGGCCAAAGAGATTTCTTTGGCCTTGCCGTCTTATTCTTCTCNGNGATGCAGCGCATTCTGACTGCCATTAACAGCCTTGGCAAAGCCGATCACATCGAGGCCGAGCCAGACGGCCTGATCGCCGTAGATCTTGGCATGCGGCGGTGCCCCCTCAGCGGGCCCGATGTGGGTGACGACCCGCTGCACGTACACATCGCGGAAGGCCTCCGGGAAGTGTTCCGGACCGACGCTGTCGCGCCTTATGTTGCGCGCATAACCAAGCGCAGCCGTCAGTTCCGTCATGAACTCAGGCGATGAGCTACCGAGCTGAAGCGCGGCCTGTTCGGGATCAAACAGCCCATAGAACGGTGCCTGCCCGTGCTCTTTCATAAACCGCAGTTCCATCTCTGCATCCGGAAGATCGGGTGCCGATGTCAGCAAATAGGTCTGGGCATCCTCACTGCCTGCAAAGCTTTCCGGCACAAAGTCATCAATTCCCACTTCAAAAGCGTGCAGACTGCGGCGCCGGTAGGACTTGAGCACACGAGTCGGCAGGCGCCGGATCTGGGATTTATACCAGCGGCCGGGGCCGTCTGGCCGGCGGCTGCGGATCTGGGAAAGACGTACCGCTTCGAGCGGCAGCATCATCAGGTAGACTTTTTTGCGGGCCCGGGTGAGTCCGACATAGGCAAGCCGCGCTTCGGCCAGCGTTTCAGCGCTGCTTCGCCGGGCGGCCTCGCGCTGCGCCCGGTCGGTGTAACCGCCGCCGTTAAAAAGGTCGGAGGCCAGAAGCACGGTATCAAACTCGCGGCCGCGGGCCATGCGGATAGTCGATACTGTGACCGCTGCCTGCTCTTCGTCCGGAGAAATACCGAGATCGTCGCGGTCCCGCAGGGCGCGTACGCCGGCAAGCAGATCCCGGATCGTGTGGTTTTCCTTGTCCGGCTCTTCCTGCGTCGCGGTCAGCGCGCTCCAGTAGAGGCCCGGATTGGCACCGGGATACAGGTCGAGAAAGATGTCGCGGAAGGATTCCTGATCCAGGCTTTCGCCGTCGTAGGCCAGGACAACCCGTCCGAGCCAGCCGGCCCAGCGCTGCTCAGAGGCGTCAAGAAGCAGATTGTGCGTGATGCCGCCCTGGTAGAGCAGATTGGAAATGGCCAGTGCCTCGCCTTTGGTCCGTGTCAGGATTCCGAGTGTTTTTCCCGAAGTCAGCGAGCGCAGGGATGTGGGGTGCAGGTCCTGCCAGGGTATGTCCTGTGAGCGCGCATTGTGCAGCAGAGTCTCCGCTGCCTGATCCACCGCTGCCGGACGGCCTGAAAGAATCGCCTCCCGGAACGGAGCAGCCAGCTCAGTCACTTCATCTGTGCTGCGTTTGCTGCCGTTCAGGGCCATGAGAAGGGCATCCTCGTTTGCTCGCATCAGCTGACCATAGAGCTGATCCGCGCTCGCATAGTTGGACTTGGCTGACGGCAGATCAAAGAGAGCCTGGCAGCGGTCGCCAAAGTATGTGAAGCCGCACCCGGCCGGGAGCACAGCGGTCAGCTGCAGTAGAAAGGCAGCCTGCTGGCCGACCACGTTCTGAATGTCGTCAACCAGCACGTGACGGAAATGACCTGCGAGCGAAGGATGATCCCTAAGCAGCATGGCTGCTTCCCGCAGCGTCTGCGGCGACCAATCCGGACGGCTCCGCAGGTTTTCCGGGTCTTCCTCCTGCCAGTTTTCAATCAGCCTTGCGGCAAAAGCATCGAATGTGGAGATCTGCACCTGCTGCCAGGCATTGCCGAGCTTGGAGCGTCGCGAAGCTTTGGCCAGTGCTTCCAGCAGCCGCCGTTTGTCTTCTCTTCCCGGCAGCAGGACGAGAATATCAGACGGATTGTCTGCGCTCGCGGCGAGGCGGAAAATGCGGCGCACCAGGGCCCAGGTCTTGCCGCTGCCCGGCGGACCGTCTACAATAGCCCGCGCCGTGTCAGCCAGACGGAGCACAGATTTGGCGGATGCATCGCGGAAAGCGTATACAGGCGCCGGCCGGCTGACCGCGTCCGCAAGAGCCTTCATAAAACTCTCTTTGGTCATCCGGCGTCCGCCTGCCTCCGGCTGCTCAGGTACCTCCTGGTCCGGCCACAGCACCGCAGAAAATTCCGCTTCCTTCTGCGGCGTCTCGGACGCTTCGTCCATCAGCAGAAACGAATCGTATTCGTCATCCGGTTCCGCGGGGGGCAGGAGCGTCGCTGCAGGGCGGACTCCAGTCCTGTCATCCGGAGCAGGCGCTGCGTTTCCCGGACCTGATGTAGTCTTCGCCGGGACGTTCGGAACGTTATTCTTGGTCATGATGCCCTCCAGGCTGCGGTAAGCAGCAGGCGGTCCAGATGGTCTGATTCCAGATGCCTTCCTAATTATTATACCCTGCCGTACCGCTGGGCAGAAAACAGTGAGGAGACAAAAACCCCTGCGGGTGACATGGCACCGGGCAGGGGCGGATGACTTTAGCGTGTATTACGTAAGGTCACGCCATCAGGCAGCAACCGCATTGCCGGCAAGCAGCACGTCCCACGTGCTGTTCCCGACCAGGCCGTCAGCCGTGAGGGCGTTCTGCTCCTGGAATGCTTTGACGGCTGCTTCGGTTTCTGTTCCAAAGTATCCCGTCACCTTGTCCATGTAACCCAGTATGAAAAGAGTGCTCTGCAGCGCCGTGACACTGTCACCGGAGTCTCCTTCTTCGAGGAATTCGCGGTCAGCCTCGGTAGCCCGCGTGTAGTTCTGGCTGCCGTCCGCTGCAGCAGCAGCGAATCCAGTCTGACGTGCCGCGGATGCTGACGCGTTAGCATTGCCATTCGCGCCGGAAGACGTGTTAGATGACGTATTAGATGTCGTATTGGCACCGCCAACGGATTGTGCCGCAACAGATGCGGTGGGGCGTGCCGCGCTGGCAGCTGCTGACGCGTTCTGGTCTGACGTCTGCGCAGAAGATCTTCCCCTGCTTGCAGATGCCAGACTGCCTGCTGAAGCCTGAGCAGATGCCCCGGCTGCCGCATTCTGACTGTTCTGCGCAGCGCCGGCACTGACGGCAGCAGTACTGCCTGCAGCCGACTTGCTTGGGCTGGCGCTTGCAGCAGCGTGACCAGAGCCTAGAGAAGTTCGTGAGGATGTTGCCGCTGCTTCGGCTGATTCCGAAGCTGGTGCGAAGATCGAGGTTCTTGAGGCGGAGGGCACAACAACAGTGGCGCTCGCTTCGGCGCTAGTCTCCGCGGCGGGAACGTCCTGGTCGCAGCCAAAGACGAAGAACATACTTAGAACGATAAGAACTGTAAGAATAACCGGTATCCGGGGCTGCTTTGCCATGACTGTTTCCTTTCCCTGTTCCCTTGGTCTGATGTGTTTATGCCGCACATTCTGTGCGTGTACGCTATATTATGTTTACACCGGCGGCATTGCCGCTAACCGGCCGGGCGTGCTTTTTCTGTGCAGCTGGCCTTAGGCAGTCCGCTGAAACAGAATCTGCGCTGCCGGGAAAATGCGGCAGTTTTGCGGAGATCTGTCGGCGCGTTCGCACGTATAATGGGTGGAGAAGTATAGCGGGAGGTAGACGAGACACGTGGAAGATCCCAAACTGATCTATATTGCAGACGATGAGGCCAACATACGGGACGCCATCCGGGCGTTTCTGGAAGCGGAGGGATACCGCGTGCGGGCGTTTGCAAGCGGCGAGGAGCTGATGGCTGGGTTCGCGCAGGAGTCCTGCGACCTCATTATTCTGGATGTCATGATGCCGGGAATGTCTGGTTTTGATGTCTGTACCAAAATCCGGGAGACGAGCACTGTTCCCATTATTATGCTGACTGCACGCGATGCAGACATTGACTATGCTACGGGCCTCAGTCTGGGCAGCGATGACTACTTCACGAAGCCCTTTTCCGCGATGTCGCTGGTGATGCGCATCCGCGCCATCTTCCGGCGGATTGAGTTTGAGCGGGGCAGCGGCAGCAGCAAAGCGGGCTCCGAGGTGTCCTTTGGACCGGTCACGCTCGATCCCAAGACCAAAGCAGCCACCGGTAAGGCCGGGCCGATAGACCTGACGCCGAACGAATTCGCGCTTCTGCATTTTCTGGTGGAGCATGGCGGCGAAGCCGTGTCCCGGGAAGATCTGCTCAACAAGATCTGGGGCTACAACAGTGCCGTGGAGACGCGGGTGGCAGACGATACAGTCCGCCGGCTGCGCAAGAAGCTTACGGGCAGCGGCATCGCTGTTGAGACTGTCTGGGGCTTCGGCTTTCAGCTGCGTGAAGCGGAATGACCAAGCGCACGCTCAGAAGCCGCATGGTTTTCAGCCTGCTGGCGCTCATTGGAATTGCCTTTGCCGCTGTCATGGTTGCCTTCAATATATCTGTGCAACAGTACATTGATGCGAACGCCAAACAGGAGATTGAGACGGCCCGGGCCTTCATGGCCGGGGAAAGTATTTTGGCCGAGGAGACCAGGCCCCAACAGGAACAGCGGTTTGCCCAGGGCTTCCGGAACCATCCGCCCAACCCGATTGGGGCGGAGGTGGAGTTCTTCGTCTGGGACGGCGAAACGGCCTACACGGGCCGGGACGCGGATCCGGAAACCGCGGCGGACCTGGCTGAACGCGTAAACCTATGGGCACCAGCCGACGAAATCCAGACCGTACGTACGGCAGACGGCGCCTTTCTGACTTGCGTAGTGAACCTGGACGTGCAAGATGAATGGCTGATTCTCTATGTAGACATTACTCCGATGGAGAATTTCGCGAGCAACATCAACCTGCAGTTGCTGATTATTATGGTGGCCGTAGGCGCTGCAGCGGTGGCCGTCGCCTGGGCGCTCGCCTCCTCGGTGTCGAAACCAATTGAGCAGATTGCGGCCTTTGCGGAGAAGATAGGCGGCAGCGACTTCAGTCCGTCGCCGCTTACGTTCCGGGACCGTGAGCTCTCGGATCTGCTGCGCGTGATGAATGCAACTGCAGCCCAGCTCGAAGCGTATGACAGCGACCAGAAGACGTTCTTCCAGAACGTGTCGCATGAACTGAAGACGCCGCTGATGACAATCCGCTGCAACGCGGAGGGCATCGCCTTCCATGTGATGGAGCCTGGCGAATCTGCCGAGACCATTATGTCAGAAACGGACCGCCTGGGCGGCATGATTGATGACATCCTGTACGTCTCGCGGATGGATACGATTACGGAATCCGAGGTGCTCGAAGAGTGTGACCTGCGGGAGGTGCTCTCAAACTGTGCCGAAAGCCAGCGTGCCGCGGCTGACAAGCGCGGTCTCAGTTTTGTGTATGACTTTTCGCCGGAGCCGGTCGTCAAGGCTGTCTCGGAAAAGAGTATCCAGCGGGCTTTTTCTAACCTCATTTCCAATGCCATCCGCTATGCGGCGGATGAGATCGTGCTGACCTGCCAGGAAAAGGACGGGAAGGCAGTCATTGATGTCTGGAATGACGGACCGGCCATTGCGCCGGAGGCTCTGCCACATGTGTTCGAACGGTTTTTCAAGGGTGCTGACGGCCAGAGCGGCATCGGCCTGTCTATCGTGAAGTCCGTAGTCGAAAAGCTGGGCGGCAGCGTGCGCGTTTCCTCCGGAGATGGCGGAACTGGCTTCACGATTGAGATTCCATAAGGATTTTCTTCCAGCTGATAGTGCGAACAGCCAGGGGCAGTCGATAGGACCCGCCGAAAGCGACGAAATTTGATCCATTGCTGGAGATATTGAGCGTCCTGCGGCGCTCTTTCTTTTTTTGTTGCGGCGGCTCTTGCCTGCGCCGCATGGCGTTGAGGGGGGATTTGATGCCGCCATCGGATCAGCTGAAAGACCCTGATTCCTACCGTTTGACCTTATGAACCGAACGAAAAATCCCTTGCTTTTTTGATCGTCCACGATCTATTGCTTGCCTTTAGCCGAAAATGTGGTAAACTTACTTTATGGGTCGCACGTGAATACCACGTGTAGATATCCATGGGTTGCATGGCGCACTGGGACGCAGGATACAGCAGCCCCAGATTGGATCCGCTTCTGGCCCCGGCAGAAACAGTGCTGTGCAGAAGTTTTGCGGGTTCATGACGGCCAGGCCTCGGACGCTGGAACGTTCGGGCGGTATTGGGAAGAGATCGCAATGGGAGCTTCAGAGGCAAATATTCAGATAAAGGCGAAGATGGCGCTGCAGATTTTTCCGCGGCCGCCGCAGATTATCGGCGGCAGCAGCGATTACGGCGTCATCCGCTGGCGGATTCTGGAAAGCTATGCAGGCGATCCGGTGACCAACCGCCGCAGCGAGACGACAATTACTGGCCAATACGGCTTCGAGCCGCTCGAGGAAAAAGAGTACAACATCCTGGCGCGAAGTACCTGCCACCCCAAATACGGTCAGCAGTACGAGCTGCTCTCGATTGAAGAAGATACGGCGGTGCCGGAGGTGGCGCTGGAAAACACCCGGAGACTGCGCGCCCGCGCTTTCCTGTCTACATTCCTGACCGAAAAGCAGGTCGAGGAGATGTACCGTGTGCTGGATGATCCCCTGGATGTGCTGGAACGGCACGATTCGGTAGCTCTCAAGATGGTACGCGGCGTCGGGGACTACATCGCGCCGCGGATTTTCGAGCGCTATGAGCAGAACCGGGATGTGGCGCCTGTTTACCTGGAAATTGGCGATGTGGGCCTCTCTCCCGCCTTTATCCGTCGCCTTTCTGAGCGCTACGGCAGTGTGGCCGCGCTGGTGGACAAGGTACGCAACCATCCCTATGATCTGGCACAGGAAGTAAGCGGCATCGGCTTTGAGCGTGCAGACCGCATTGCTCTGCGGGTCGGGATTGGTCAGCGCTCGCCGGAACGCGTCCTCGCTTTCCTTATCTACTGTCTGGAAGAGCAGGCACAGCGCGGCAATTCCTGGATGAATATTGGTGCCTTGACCGCGCAGATCTACGATGCCTTCAACGGCGCCGAAAACATACTGGAAGAATACGCGGAGCCGGACGCGTACGGTTGCCGCAACAATTTTCAGACAGCACTGCGGCTTGGAACCGACCGGCATCTGGTGGCCGTGGACTGGACGCCGGATCGGGATGGCTCCAGCCGGATTTATCTTGAGCGCATTAAGAAGCTGGAGACGGATGTTGCCCGCGAGCTGCTGCGGCTGAGCCAGGCAGAGAATACCTTTGCGGCGGAGGGCTGGGAAGCGAGAGTCGCGGAGCTGGAAAAGAACCGCAACTGGGAATTCACGCAGGAGCAGCGCGAAGGCATAGAACTGGGACTGCACAGCATGGTCTGCATGATTACAGGCGGTGCCGGAACCGGCAAGAGTTCGCTGGTGGCCGGTATCCTGGCGGCCTTCAATGGCTGCAGTTTTGTGCAGACGGCACTATCTGGTAAGGCGGCAGCCCGGCTGGAGGAGACGACCGGACATCCCGGGGCGACAATTCACCGCCTGCTGGGTTTTGCCCCCGAAATAGGTTTCGAGCACGATCAAGACAATCCGATCGATGCAGATATTGTAATTCTGGATGAGATTTCGCTTGTTGGCGGTGAGATTTTCCTGGCGCTCCTGAAAGCGCTGCGTACAGGAACCCGTCTCATTATTCTCGGGGATATGGGCCAGCTCGAAGCGATCGGCTGCATGAACATCGCCCACGATCTGCTCCTTTCACCGACTGTACCCAGCATTGAGCTGCGCACCATTCACCGCCAGGCTCAGAAAAGCGGCATTAAGCTGGCCGCGGCAGAGGTGCGGCAACACCGCAGTCCGGTCAGCCGGAACTTTGAGGGGACAGCCACAGTCGGCGAGCTGTGCGACATGCATTTCGTACTCTTTAACGACAGTTCCCACATCATGGACGCTGTCATCCGGCATTTCCGCGACTGTTTCACTTCACCGCTCGTTTCTGAAGATATCATGAATATCCAGGTACTTTCGCCGCTGCGGGACAGAGGAGACCTGTCGGTCTCGAAACTGAACCGTGCTCTGCAGGCTATTGTGAACCCAGGGGCGGAGCAGTACGCGTCAAGCCTCCGGATCCCGACCGGACGGGGCAGCGGGAGCTGGATCCTGGCGCCCGGAGACAAGGTGATGTGCATCCGCAACAATTATCAGCTGCGCAATGCGGCCGGTCGTCTCACGTTTGCCTTCAACGGCTGGGTCGGTGTCGTGAAGGGGATTACCCGGGAAGGCGTCTACGTTGCGTTCCCGCATCTGCGGGATCCGGTTGTTTTCCCGATGCATTCGATCCGCGATGACCTTATGCTGGGATACGCGTGTACAATTCATAAGTATCAGGGATCGTCGGCACCGGTTGTGATCGGGGTTCTTGACTACACGACACCGCCGATGATGCGGACGACAGAGCTTATCTACACGCTGCTGACGCGCGCCGAGAAAGAATGCCTGCTGATCGGTCAGAATGAGGCCATCGACGATGCGATCCATATGAGCAACGTTTCCCGCAAGCAGACTTTTCTGCCGGAACTCCTGCTTCAGGCAGAGCAGGGACTGCTCGATCCTGCGCTGGACAGCACGGCTGCCAATGCAGCGAAAGGGGGTGCTTAAGGCCTGTGGATGAGACAAAATGGGCGATCGTCAAGGATTACCGTGAGCGTCGAGCCGACTACGTGGAGCTTGGAGAGATCGTGCATGCAATGCTGCAGGACATAGCCTCACAGGAAGACGCGGAGATCTTTGGCATCGAGCATCGGGTGAAGACAGAAGAGAGCCTGCGCGACAAGCTGGAGCGTTACGGCGACCGGTTCCACGAGCTCGATGATCTCAAGGATGTTTTTGGAGCCCGGGTCATCACCTTTTATCAGGACACCGTGACGCGGCTCGGCAAGAGGCTCGAGGAGATCTTTGAGATTGACTGGGATCTCTCTTCCAACAAGGGCGATCTGCTGGAAGAAAACGAGTTCGGATACCTGTCGCTGCACTATGTCTGCCGGCTGCCCTCAGACAAGGGGTACCCAGAGCGGCTTGCCAATCTGCGCTTTGAGGTGCAGATCCGAACCATGATGCAGCACGCCTGGGCAGCCATCAATCACGACATCGGCTACAAAAGCAGTGTAGGTGTGCCGCGCAGCATCGCCCGCGGTTTTTACCGGGTAGCGGGACTTCTGGAGATTGCAGATGAGGAGTTCCTGCGATTTCGCGACTCCATGAACAAGTATTCGAGCGATGTGCGCCAGTACATTGCAGACGACACGGCTCATGAGGTGGAACTGAACGCCTTCTCTTTGCGCGAATTCATGCTGTACAACAGCAAAATGCGAAGCTTCCTGCGCCAGCTGGCTGAGATCTCCGGAGCGCGGATTGGGGAAGTTCACCCGGACGAATACGTGGATCTGCTGGCACTTCTGCATGTACAGACGCTCGGAGCGCTGCAGGAGCTTCTGGACAGGCGGCAGGCCCTGGCCTATGAGCTGGCCGCGCCGCTCCTCAAACTGACTGCCTTTGAGGAACTGCCGGCCAACACGGCACTGCGCTTCCTGTGCCGGGCAGAACTGCTGGCAGGTGACTATACGCCGCTGGAGATCCGCACGTATTTCCAGACTTTGACGCGGAATCCCAGTCTGGCGCAGACCCAGACCGAGCTCCTGCTCGAGAAGAAAGCGGAAATGGCGGGTCCGGAGCAAGCAGCAGAGAACGCCGCACCTGCCAAGTAAGTGATGTACCCGGCACGAGAGATCTTTCGGCAATGCACGATGAGAGCGGGGTTATATGAGCACCGAAAATGAGAAAATGGAAAAAGCACGTGCTTACGCTGCGAGGATGCATGAGGGGCAGACGCGGATCGGCGGCGATCCGTACATCTCCCATCCGCTCGCCGTTGCAGATATTGTCCGTGACTGGGGCTACGGACCGGACTACCAGGTAGCAGCCCTGTTTCATGATCTGCTCGAGGATACGGAGGCGACGCCGGCAGAGATTGAGGACCTCGGCGGCCCGGACGTACTGGAGGCTGTGCGCCTGCTGACCAAGGAGCCGGGCTACAACATGGACAGCTACGTGCGGGCCATTCGCGACAATCCTATCGCATTCGTGGTAAAAGGCGCGGACAGACTGCACAATCTGCGCAGTGCGAGGAGCGCCGGCCCGGATTTCCGCCGTCGCTACATAGACGAATCCAATACCTGGTTCCTGGATTTTGCGGACGAGATTCCGCAGGCCGTCAGAGACCTCGAAAAAACACTGGAGCCAGTAGGGGAGGACGTGCTCGCGGACGCACCGGAGACTCTTGCCCTGCACGTCTGACACTGCTTGACCGCGGCGCAGACGCTGGCTGACGGTTGGCATGGGAGGACGTTTCGTGTTATCGTTAAATGGGTTTCCACGGAGAAATACTGCTGTGGGGCCGTATGCAGTTTAGTCCGGACTGAAAGCGGTCCGGAACCGGAATGTCAGGCACATTGGGTGCCCGATTCCTGGGGGTTTTACATAAGGAGGTAAAGACCTTGGCAACAAACGGAAAGCGGACACGCCTGCTCACATGGATGAGCCTGGCCTGCCTGGCAATGGGTATTATTGATATCTGCTCACGTCTGTTCGGGAGCGTGCCTGAAGTAGCGCAGATGGCGGCCATATTCCCGACACAGTCTCTGATGATGAGTCTGGTATGGATCATCGCCGCGCTCTCCCTGGCCCTGATGGTTGGCGTGCTGGAGATCATCTCAGGCGTATTCGGTCTGCACGGACATCACCTGACATCCTGCGTCGTGATCGGTTTCATCATGATCGGTGTCAGTATTATCACACTGTGCCTTGACAGCGTCGACGGCAGCGGCAATGCACTTGATATCGTTTCGGACTGCATCACCATCGCTGTAACAGCTTTCTTCACTTACGCAGCGATCCAGGCCAAGCGCCGCGCGTGAGAATCTCTTTTATAAAAACAACACTGCCCGGCGTGCGGTTCCTGCAGGCCGGGCAGTTTTTTTGAGTTACGGAAAAGGTTAAATGGGCTGCCGACAGCACAGGAGTGCAGACGGAGGCAGCGGCAGGCGGCAGATGTGCAGGTCAGCTGCGATCCAGTCAGCATCGGATGCCATTCGGGCCTGCAGATCTGCAGGCCCTTGTTGGCAAAAAACGCGCTTCGGACAGACTGTTCTGTCCGCGAGCGCGCTGGTGCGGTTTCGGCCGGGAGAGCTGCTACTGCTCGATGACTGCATCCTCCGCTGTGAACTCGTCCAGCGAGCCTGCTTTCGCCTGGATACAGATGTAGCTCATGCCTTCATCATTGGATGCACTCAGCTGACGTTTCGCGTTCGGCTGAATCAGCATGCAGTCGCCAGCGGTCAGCGGAACCGTTTCCCCGTCGATTACCGCCTGTCCTTTGCCGGACAGAATGATGTATATCTCCTCGTTCTCTTTGTGCGAGTGAACAAACGGTACTCCACCTTTGGCTGGCACATGATTGATGCTTACTTCAGCACCCGTAAGTCCCAGCTTGTCGTGAAGTTCGGTGCGGGGTTCGTCGCCTGTATGGACCTTTGCGTAATTGCTCATGCTGCTTCAGGCCTCCTTGATTGTGAGTCATATCTGATGCCTTTTCCCAAGCATCTACAGATCTAATATACGTTTTGCGGCAGCTGCGTAAACAGTAGTTTGAACCCTGCTGAATGGCCTAGAGACGGCGCTATTGTCCCAACGGGCTTTGTATGCGTTGCAGAAGGCCGCATCAGTGCGGTGCGCTGGAGCCCTTGGGTAAGGCCCGTTGTCGGCGAAAGAATTTTTGCGGGCAGCGCCTGCCGCATCGTGCTTGGGGAACTGCGCTGCACTGGGCAGCCGGCCATGCGGTCTGTGAGACCGGCCGGAACAGCCTGTGCTGGACAAGAGCTGAATCTGCGGTAGCCTTTGCTCTGTCAAGCCTGATCCAGGTAAAACCACATCACAATCTCGCCGCCGTATCGGTCGTATGCGAGCGACATCACAACCCATGGCGTGTCTCCATCCCCAAGAGTGATGGTGCCCTGCACGTCGTATGCGCCATTGCCTCCCGAAGTGTCTTTGCCCGTGTATACCAGCCCGTCGCCGTCTCCGACCGCATTCAGCGTGAAGTAGGATGGATCTGACTCCGGAAATGTTCTCATGCCCGTAATCGTGTATCCGTTTGGATCGGTGGATGATGGATCAATCGTGATGTCAAACCAGCTGCTGCCGTCGTCTTCCGGACCGGACCAGCGGCCAAGATAGGCGTCAGATATGCTGGACGGCTGAGGCGCAGATACCGGAGACGGCACCGGCGTTGCTGCTGAAGTGGGCTCCGGCGTCAAGACTGGCTCAATCTCTGGGAACCGGATCTGGTTCACGAGTGATTTCCATGCCGGTTCAAAGGCGGCATATGCTGCCTCGCTTCCCGTCACGGATACCTCATACAGCTGGCTGCCGCCAACGTAGGTGTAGCCGTGTACATACTGGTCGCCATCAGTCCCTTGGTAGGACCACATGGCCCGCGTGCCCGCAGGCGGTGTGGCGGCACGTTCCGAAGAAGCGCCAGTCAGAGTTCCCTCTTTGGCCGCAAGCATGCTGCTGATGACAGCTTCCCGGTCTTCATCAGACTGGGTGCGCAGATTCTGTACTGCCGCCGAAGTGTTCTCATCGTTGACGGACTGGAACTTCAGATGCACTGTACCTGCCGTCCCCAGATCAATGTCGTATGTGCGTATGACTCCGCCTGTCAGCGGTTCAGACGTCTCGGTCCAGGCATCGTTGTACCTGTAGTCCATCCCGTCGAGCGTACCATCTGCATTCAGTGTCAGAGCTGCTGCCAGCTCTAACGGCACTTCCGTCTGAACCGGCGCGGCAACGGTATTGCTGGAAGGTACGGTGATATCAGACGACGGGGCGCTGCTCCCGCAGCTGCATAGCAGCAGTACGCAGGCGCAGGCGCTGAGAGCTGCAGCTGCGATTCTTTTTGTGATCATTGGTTGTGGGCTCCTTTCTTTGTGCCTGATTATGGACTGTGGCGGATGCAGCTTGGACGCAAAGCAGCGCCGCCTGCTTCCTGGAATCTGCAGTTTGGCTGTGCTGCAGCTGTTTGCCTAAGCGATATCGCGCTGTCCGTTCTGTGTCGGTGTGGTCGGGCTTATCTGGAGGGCAGATCAGGGCGCGTTTGTTCTTGGTGTCGGCACCGGGGTCTTCCCGGACTATTCCATGGTATCCGTGCGGCCCGCATTTTGCGGCGGCAAGATCTTGTCCCTTTTTGTTTGTCGGGCGGCGAGAGACTTGCTGCCGGGACAATACGGATCGTTAAGGCTGACAGCAGCACGAGGATCATAAAAAGCATTGGGCGCTCCAGGCGCTTTTTTCGATGCAGCATGTGGGCGGTCCAAGAAGAAAACAGCTTAGCCGGCAGCGAAGTGCATGCAGATACCGCACAGTTAGCGGTCGTGCGCGGAAGGCCGCTCCAGCGGCCGATCCAGCATTTCCAGAGGATCTTCGGTTGCGTTATGAAAATTTTCCAGAGCACCTGATCCAAAATGTGCGGAGCATCGTCAAATACCAGGGTGACTACCCGGCGGGCCGGAAGCGTGCAGCGCTGCACGGGCAGACGCATGGTGCAGTCAGCAATTGCGCCCGGCGACGCCGTCGGGAAGCGCAGTGTGAACCAGCGAAGCAGTTTGAGCGGCTGAAGATGGGGACGATGGGACGGAACAGCCGATCGGCATCCTTCATTCGCAGCGCTGCTTCGTGCAGCAGACGGGAACAGCCTGGGCTGCGGCCGTGTGCAGGCCAGCGACCAGATCAAAACGCCAAGGTGATGCCACTCAGGCAAAATTCAAGGTGGAGGGAGCAGAGTAATGTACATAGCTATCGAGGCAGATGGAGATATCCGCATTGGAAGCGAGGCAAAAATGTCGCCGGAACAGCTCCGTCGTGCAGTCGGTGGTCCGCTGGCAGTGCGTACAGGGCCTGGCCACGGCGGACGCCGCCTGGCAGCCGTGATGAAAGCAGATGGCAGCGGCAGCCGGAACCTGCTGGCGACCCTCGCTGCGCACCGTTTCGGTATCGTGCCGGAAGATGAAGTGCTCAGAGGGACTGTACTGTTTGCTGCGGAGCGCGAAAACAAGCTGCTGCCGCTGAGCACGGAAGAGTCTGCGGCTTTCGGCATTATTCTGGGTGTCGTCGGCACAAGAGCATCGTCAGCAGCGGCGGTGTAACCGCAGAGGCTGCAGCCGGCTGCATGAAGCGCTGGTGCGCCCGGATGTGCGGCGAAAGTCGGATGCGGTGCAATGGTGGATTCAGGGACTGAGAGAGAATACCAGGAGGAGCGTTTGCAGTTCACCCCGCACGATTACCAGAAGCAGTCAATCGATCATATGATTTCGCATCCGCGGTCCATCCTCCTCCTGGGAATGGGCTTTGGGAAAACAGTGTGTACGCTGTCGGCCATACAGCAGCGCCGAAAGGCTGGACAGATCCAGAAGACACTTGTTGTTGCCCCGCTCCGCGTAGCGCAGAGCGTGTGGGCGCCGGAAGCACAGAAATGGGATCATCTGCAGGATCTGCGCTTTTCCCTGATTCTGGGAACAGAAAAGCAGCGGCGGGCAGCGCTCGCACAGGAAGCAGACGTATATGTCGTAAACCGCGAGAACGTCCCGTGGCTGGTTAAGAAGCAGGAGGGCAGCTGGCCGTATGACATGGTCGTGGTGGACGAGCTTTCGTCGTTCCGTTCGCCGGACAGCAAACGGTTCAAGGCGCTGGCCTCTGTCGTGTTTCAGTCGCCGTTCTTTGTCGGGCTCACTGGAACCCCTATGCCGACCTAAACTCCGGCTGGATTTATACACAGGTACCCCCTCTAGGTCGATTTTTTAGCTGAGTTTAGGCAAAATGTTCTTGTTGAATCATTGATTTTATGTGTATAATTTCGATTAGAGTAGACTATATTTATACACAGGTGGAATCGATGGCATCTTATGTTCGATGCAAAGCTCGTAATGGTCGAGTATACGTATACGAGAACCGCTCCTACTGGGACAAAGAAGAAAAGAAAACGAAACACATCCGTACCTGCATCGGGCATGAGG
>JAAUYQ010000024.1 GCA_014805015.1 Clostridia bacterium
GTTTTCCCGAACATATGATTGACGACCGGAATAATCGATTCCGCACTGTCGTGCAGCAGAGTGCGCACGATATCGTCATACGGAGTGCTGCTCTCCTGGGTTTCCTGAACGATCTCTGTTATTTGCTGCCTCCCCGATGAATGCCAGCCAAATATCCTGCCATCAGCAGCAGCGAAAAAGGCTGCTTATTCCTGCAGCCGCCGCAAATGGGCAGCAGCTTTTCTGTCGCAGCAACAGCCCGGACTCGCGCGGAACCATTGTCCAGTTCCGGTGTCAGCTGATCTACGCAGATCAGGCTGCAGCCTGCTGCTCTCCTACCAGAATACTGCCTCTGTTTATTCCATGCCAACTATGTTCCAGGAGTCCGCGGGCGCCTCAGAAGACAGCGCCTGGAAAGAAAATGTTGGATAGCAGCAGCATCAGGAAACCGGCCACAACATTGCCGGCAAGCACAACCGGAATGGCGCGGCGCGGCCTGAGGTCAAGGATGCTGGCAAGCAGCGAACCAGTCCAGACGCCGGTGCCGGGCAGCGGAATGGCAACAAAGGCAAAAATACCCCAGTAGCCGTATTTGTCGATGCCGGACCGATGCTTATCGACCTTGGCAAGCAGCCAGTTGGCGAAGCGGTTGAAGAAGTGGACGCGGCTGCGGCTCATCCAGCCGATCACGCGCTCAATGAAGAAGATGATGAAGGGCACCGGCAGGCAGGAGCCGGCCAGCGCCAGAAAATAGGTCGTCCAGAACGGGATGCCCATGGCGATACCCATCGGGATTGCACCTTTCAGTTCCCAGATAGGCAGCATGGCGGTCCCGAAGACCATCCAGTAATCAATTGCCGGAATGTTCGTCTGCACGTTCAGTTTCCTCTTAAGCCGGCACGTACTGCGTCTTCAGTACCAGTTCCTTGGCCTCGTCCATGTCCGGTTCCAGATACCACACGCCGTCTTCCGTCGTCCCGGTGCCGCTCAGACGGTAGAACTCAATGTCGTCATTGCTTACCCGTTCAAGAAGCTCGGCGTAGTCGGCTACCTGCGAAAGCGTCAGGTTCGTGCGGATGAACTTCGTGAACATGTTGTAGAGTTCCGGCGCGTTCTGCACAGCCCCTGCGGCCCGGATTTCCTCAAGCAGTGCCTTGAGGAAGGTCTGCTCGTGCAGCTGGCGGGTAACTTCCCCGTCTGACATGTCGTGGCGGTTCTGCAGGTAGTGACGTACCGTCGGTCCCTGCAGGTTGACCGTTTCTCCCGCCTTGCCCACTTCCGGCACATCCTGGTCGAGTGTCACGTCCACACCGCCGAAAATGCCGGCCAGCTCAGCAATGCCGTCAAGGTCAATGGAGACATAATAGTCGATCGGCACTTCAAACTCGCCGCCCATGTTCAGGAAGTTGGCGGTGCACAGCATGGCGTTCTCTGCCGAATATTTGTTCGGTCCGAGGCCGTAGGCATAGGCATGATTGAGCTTCTCGTATACCTCGCCGACAATATTACCGCTTTCGTTGATCTGATAGACGGTCGCGTGGGTGTCGCGTGGGATCGTCAGGCACTGAATCGTGCCCGCCTCGAAGTCCAGCGTCACCAGCATGATCATGTCACTGCGTCCCACTTCCCGGCGCAGCGTGTCCTTGTCAACGCCAAGCAGAAGAATGTTGACAATGTCCGCCTTCGGACGGTACACCCGTCCGTTCACCAGAACCTGAGGGCGTGCTGCGCTGCCGGCATCGCGCAGCGTCGCATAGTCCATCGGCTCCTCGCGCGGCGCCGCGGCGCCTGCTTTTGACAGGGTGGTACCGCCGCCGGAGACCAGTTTGACGGCTCCTGGAACTTCCTGGCTGCAGGCCGTCAGAAAGATAAGCGCTGTCAGCATGATGACTGCCAGCGCGCGCATACGTTTCACAAGTTTGACCTCCTTTTGAGCATCACTTCTGTAGACGCAAAAAAGAGCCGGGACGTTCCCAGCTCCTCATAGGCAGCATTAGGTCAGTAAGACTGATTGTAGTAATCGCCGCGGCGGTAGTCATAGACAGCCCCGGCGCTGTACACATCGAGACTTTCGAGCGCCTTGCCGGTACCGATCGCAACGCAGGATACCGCATCCTCAGCCACATAGCACGGAATCTTGGTACGCTCTGTGAGCAGACGGTCAAGGCCGTAGAGCAGTGAGCCGCCGCCGGTCATGCAGATGCCGTTCTCCGCAATATCTGCCGTGAGTTCCGGCGGGGTCCGCTCGAGAACCGTATGCATTGTTTCCATGATGCGGTTGAGCGGTTCCTGCAGAGCCTCGATGGTCTCATTGGAGCTGATCGTGATGGTCTTCGGGAGACCGGAGATAAGGTTGCGCCCGGTGATCTCCATGTACGCCTCTTCCTTGCGCGGGAAGGCCGAGCCGATGTTGATCTTGATCTCCTCTGCCGTACGCTCGCCGATCAGCATGTTGTACTTTTTCTTCACGTATCGCGAGATGTATTCGTCGAACGTGTCACCGGCGATCTTGATCGAATCACTGATGACAGCACCGCCGAGGGACACAACGGCAGTATCTGCCGTGCCGCCGCCGATATCGAGGACCATGTTGCCCTGCGGCGCTCCGATGTCAATGCCGGCACCGATGGCCGCCGCGATTGGCTCTTCGATCAGGCATGTATGTTTGGCACCTGCCTCTTCGGTCGCCTCGATGACCGAACGCTTTTCGACTTCGGTCACACCGGACGGCACGCAGACTACGACGCGCGGTTTAAAGAACAGCCGCTTGCCGATCACCTTGCGCAGGAAATAGCGCAGCATGCGCTCCGTATCATGGAAATTCGAAATGACGCCCTGCCGCAGAGGCCGTACAGCCACAATGTTTCCCGGGGTTCGCCCGAGCATAATCCGGGCTTCCTCACCAATGGCCAGCATTCGGCCGCTCTGGCGGTCAACCGCCACCACCGATGGCTCGCGCAGAACAATCCCTTTGCCCCGCACATAGACAAGAACAGTCGCGGTACCCAGATCGATTCCTATATCATTATAATTCGCGCCAAATAATGCCATTTTACCCTCACAAATATAGGGACGCCAAGGCCGAACCCGGGCGTCCGATTACAGTTTAGGATAACATATTCAAGCAGGGCTTGTAAATCCGCCGTCAACCCGCGAAATGGAGGCGTATCCACGCATGCAGAGAAGGGGCACGAGGCCCCAACCCGGCTGCGCTTCGCGGTCTGCCCCGTCCGGGTGAGATGATACCTGCAAAGTCCGGCAGGCATCATCTCACTCGGACCGAAGCGGCAAGATCTTTGGCGCTTATCAGGGCACATTGAGCGGAAGTGCTCCGGCGCAGAATGCCGGAAGCCGCCAAAGCGGCGGCTTCCCTGCACTGGTTTTTATTTCTGAATGGCAGCTTTGCTGCCCTCCAGGAAGCTTATTTGCCGCCCGACTTCGAGTGTGAGAGGACGTCAAAGACGACCGCGATCAGGAGTACGCCGCCCTTGATGACATACTGCCAGGCGTCGCCGAGGCCCATGATCGACATGCCCATGTTGATGACACCGAGGAGCAGAGCCCCGATGACGGCGCCGCCGACAGTACCGCTGCCGCCGTAGGCGGAAGCTCCGCCGATGAAGCAGGCACCGATGGCGTCCATTTCATACGAAGTACCGGTGTTGCCGTTTACGGAACCGATACGCGCTGTCACGAGCAGTCCGCACAGACCGGCCAGCAGTCCCATGCTCGTATAGGCGAGGAAGTAGATCTGCTTGGTGTTGATACCGGAGAGCTGTGCTGCCTTCTCGTTGCCGCCCACAGCATAGAAGTAGCGGCCGAAGGCTGTCTTGGACGTAATAAAGTAGTAGATCATGCAGATGGCGGCGATCCAGATCAGCATAACGGAGATGCCGCGGTACTGGCTGAGCATCCAGCAGTACCAGAGAATCACAGCGCAGACGATGATCGCGCGGCCGAAGTCCGCTGCAGCACTGTTCTGCGTATATCCCTTGCGGCTGCGGGCGGCACGGTTCTTGATCGTGTTGAACAGCACGAAAGCGGCGATGACGATGCCCACAATGAGGGCACTGTACTTGGTGGATCCGTCGTCAAGACCGGGAACCTGGATATACGTAGTGAAAATATCGAGGAACTGATTGTCCTGGATCGCAATGGTCTTGCTTTCCAGAACCATACGGCCGAGTCCGCGGAAGATGAACATGCCGCCCAGCGTTGTGATGAACGGCGGGATGTGCACGTAGCCGATCAGATAGCCCTGCCACATACCGACTGCCAGGCCGACAACCAGACAGAGCAGGATGACCGGGATCGACGGCATGTGCATGTTGGAAATCATGACGGCTGCGATCGCACCCACGAAGCAGACAACAGCACCGACGGAAAGGTCGATGTTGCCGCCGGTGAGGATGCACAGCAACATGCCGCAGGCCAGGATGACCACGTAGCCCTGCTGCAGGAGCAGGTTCGTCATATTCTGCGGCGAGACCAGAACACCGTTTGTCAGTCCGGCAAAGAGCGCAAACACGGCGACCAGCGCAATGATCATTGCATATTTGGTCAGAAACTCCGTGGGCTTCATGGCGGTTTTTGTGTTGCTCATGCTGTTGCTCCTTCTGACCCCTTGGCGGAGTCGCGCATAATGTAGCCCATAACACTTTCCTGCGAAGCCTCGTCCGCCGACACTTCCGCCAGCAGACGGCCCTCATTCATCACATAGATGCGGTCACACATACCAAGCAGCTCCGGGAGCTCCGAGGAAATCATCATGACCGATTTGCCCTGCTCGACCATCTGATTGATCAGGCAGTAGATTTCGTACTTGGCGCCGACGTCAATGCCGCGGGTGGGCTCATCCATAATCAGGATATCAGGCTCGGCAAAGATCCATTTCCCGAGCAGTGCCTTCTGCTGATTGCCGCCGGAAAGGTTGCCGACGCGCTGCTCAATGCTCGGCGTCTTGGTACCCATATCGCGCGTCATCTGCTCGGCTGCCGCCACTTCCCTGTCGGTGTCAATCACACCTTTGTCGGAAATCTTGTCCATCCGGGCGAGCGTGGTGTTGAAGCGGATCGATTCGTCGAGAATCAGCCCGTTCGTCTTGCGGTCCTCCGTCACGTAGGCCAGCTTGTTCTCAATGGCGTCCTGCGGGCTCTTGAGGTTCACCTTCTTGCCGTCAATGTAGAGTTCACCGGAGATGTCCGTGCCGTAGCTGCGCCCGAACAGGCTCATGGCGAGCTCGGTGCGGCCGGCACCCTGCAGACCGGCAAACCCGACGACCTCACCTTTGCGGATATTGAAGGAGATGTCGTCGTCCACGATGCGCTCCGGGTAGAGCGGATGATGCACGGTCCAGTTTTTGACCTCCATGCTGATCTCCGGCTTCACGTTGCGCTCGCGCACCGGATAGCGGTCGTCCATGTCACGTCCGACCATGCCCTTGATGATGCGGTCCTCGCTGAACTCGTCCACGCCCTTCACCAGCGTCTCAATTGTCGAGCCGTCGCGGATAATCGTGGCCTTGTCCGCACAGTAGATGATCTCATTGAGCTTATGCGTGATGATGATCGAGGTGATCCCCTGCTTCTTGAACTCAATCAGCAGGTCCAGCAGCATCTTCGAGTCCGCGTCGTTGAGCGACGAGGTCGGCTCATCCAGGATCAGCAGTTTGACGTTCTTAGAAAAGGCCTTCGCGATCTCGACAAGCTGCTGCTTGCCCGTGCCGATATCCTTGATCAGCGTCTGCGCGGATTCGTGCAGGCCGACCTGACGCATGTGGCGCTCCGCCTCCGAATAGGTCTTGTCCCAGTCGATCGTCCCGAGCGGCGTCTTGATCTCGTTGCCCATGAACATGTTCTCGCCGATCGAAAGCAGCGGTACCAGAGCCAGCTCCTGATGGATGATCACGATACCCAGCGCTTCGCTGTCCTTCTGCTTCTTGAACTCGCAGGTCTTTCCCTCATAGGAGATCGTGCCTTCATACGTTCCCGCCGGATATACGCCCGACAGGACGTTCATCAGGGTGCTCTTGCCCGCGCCGTTCTCGCCGATCAGGGCATGAATCTCGCCGGCTTCCACTTCAAGGTTGACGTCGTCAAGTGCCTTCACGCCGGGAAATTCCTTGGTGATGTGCTCCATTTTCAGGATCGTTTCCGCCATGAAGTTCTCCTTTCCGTAGATAGAGAAAGGGCGGAGCGTGTGCCCCGCCCTCCATAGGCTTTCCGCAGTTTTCAGCTTCAGCCGTTGGTAGCTTCCAGATAGCCGTCTGCGTCCACGGTATAGTAACCTGGCGTGACCAGCTTTTCTTCCATGTTGTCAGTGGTGACCACGTCCGGCGTAAGCAGGAAGCTCGGGCAGGCGTGACCAGCACTTGTCTCATAGGATTCGGTGTCGTAGATGCACTCGAAGTCCCAGTTCGAGTCTTTGATCAGGGCATCGCCGACGTTCTTGCCGTCGAGGATGGCCTTCGCAAGGTCAAGCGTGACAACAGCTTCGTTGGCCACGGCCTTGTAGACTGTCATCGACTGTGAACCGTCCTTGATGTTGCGCAGGTTGGCAACGTCGCCGTCCTGACCGGTGATCAGCACGCTGTTGTCACCGGCATAGTCGCTCGTCACAGCCTGGGTGACGCCAAGGGCAGTCGAGTCATTCGAGCACAGCCACACGTCGAGCTGCGTGCCGTCTGCATAGTAGGATGCCAGCACGTTCTGGGCACGGTCAAGCGCTTCGTCCGTGCTCCACTGCGGCGTACCGACGACGTCGAAATCCACCTGACCGGAAACAACCTTGAGGGTGCCGTTGTCGAGGTACGGCTGCAGCGTGTCGATAGCGCCCTGATAGAAGAACGGGGCGTTGTTGTCAGCCGGGTCACCACCGGTGATTTCCATGTTGTAGGTGGTGCCGTTCGCATTGTCCAGGTCCAGCGTATCAATGATGTACTGACCCTGCAGCGTGCCGACGGTGTAGTTGTCGAACGATACGTAGTAGTCGACGTTGTCGTTCATGATCAGGCGGTCATAGGCGATGATCGGGATACCGGCGTCACCGGCGTCGTTCATCACGGTGTTGAGCGCGTTGCCGTCGATAGCGGCCACGACCAGAAGGTCAACGCCCTGGGCCAGCATGTTCTCGATGTCAGCGACCTGCTGCTCGTTCTTGTTGTCGGAGTAGCTCAGGATGGTCTTGTAACCGGCTGCCTGGAACTGCTCGTCAAGGTAGGCGCCGTCACGGTTCCACCGCTCAAGCGACTGCGTGGGCATCGAGATGCCGATAGTCTTTTCGCTGTTGTCCGAGTTCGAATCCGCAGCTGCATCATCGCTGGACGCTTCGGTCGAAGCTTCCGCGGCGGCATCATCTGCCGGAGCTTCCGTGGCTTCTGCCGCGTTGTCTGTGCTGGCTTCCGACGGAGATTCCGATGCCGGCGTATCCGAGCTGCTGCAGGCAGCCATCATGAAGACGCACAGGCATACTGCCATGATCAATGCCAGAGTTTTTTTCAAGTCCAGATTCCTCCTTTTTCTCTAGATCCCTGAAATACCATTCGCGGTTCCGTTCCGCAGATCTATTGTCTCAGAAACAGGACGCTTTTGTCTATTCCCAGACCGCATACGGATTCTCGCCGACAAACGGCAGCGAGCGCGGCTGATTGTAGTTGATCTCGCCATCGGCAACGCCCAGGAACCGGAACGTATCGAAGAGGGCCCGTCCGTAGTGTCCGAAGGCCACCGCACCGTGATGCGGGTAGTTCTTCTCGATCAGCACGTAGCGGTAGAAGCGGCCCATCTCATGGATCGCAAAAACGCCAATGCCGCCAAAGGAGTTCGGGTTGACCGGCAGCACTTCGCCTTCCGCCACGTAGGCGCGCAGCATGGTGTCAGCCGTGCTCTGCAGACGGAAGAACGTGATGTTGCCTGGGACGATCGTGCCTTCGAGCGTGCCGCGGGTCCACTCTTCCGGCTGGGTGCGGGCCATGATCAGCTGGTACTTGAGCTCGCAGCCACACAATTTGCCGGCGGCCGTGTTGCCGCAGTGGAAGCCCATGAAGCAGTCCTGGTTTGTGTAGTCATACTGGCCCTTGATGTGCGCATCGTACATGTCNTGCGGCACCGTGTTGTTGATGTCGAGCAGCGTCACNGTNTCTTCTGAGATGCAGGTGCCGATATACTCGCTGACGGTGCCCCAGATATCCACTTCNCAGGATACCGGCATGCCGTCCGCAGCCAGGCGGCCGTTCACNTAGCAGGGCACAAAGCGGAATGCACCTTCGAAAGCCGGCCAGCACTTGCCGGTGACGGTGACAAACTCACTGGCCCCTTTGTGTTCCGCGACCCAGTCGCGGATGGTCAGTTCGTACTGAGCGAGCTGATCAAGCAGGTCCTCGGGAGCACCCTTCGCTCCGAGCTCTGCTTTCATCTGGGCGGCGATTTCCGGNATGCGCTTGTCATCCTTGTGGGCCTCATAGGCAAGGTACAGGTCGAGCTCCGAGTTCTCCTCGATTTCGATGCCGAGATCGTAAAGNCGCTTGATCGGCGCGTTGCAGGCCAGGAAATCCTGAGGACGCGGACCAAACGAAATAACCTTGAGGTTGTGGACGCCGATGACCGCGCGGGCGACCGGCTTGAAGTCACGGATCATCTCCGCCACTTCGGACGGAATACCGACCGGATACTGNGGAATGTAGGCCGTCAGNTTGCGGAGCTTCAGATTGTAGCTGCAGTTCAGCATGCCGCAGTACGCATCGCCGCGGCCGGCGATCAGGTTGTCCGCCTGCTCCTCTGCGGCAGCCACCATCATGCAGGGGCCGTCAAAGTACTTNACGAGCAGTGTTTCCGGCGTCTCAGGCCCGAAGTTGCCAAGNTAGACAACGAGGGCATTGCAGCCGGCCGCNTTGACTTCATCAAGGGCCTTGCGCATGTCCGTCTCATTCTCGACCACCGTCGGNCACTCNTAGATTTCCTCTCCCAGTGCCTTGTAGGCAGCNACAACTGCCTTGCGCCGGCTTTCAGAGAGCGTCATTGGGAAACAGTCGCGGCTCACGGCCACGATTCCGAGCTTCAGGTTCGGGATGTTGTGCATTGNTTGACTCCTTACATTAGAAATACCGGAAAAGTTTCCGGGCNCCTCAGGCAAACTGCNTGTACGTTTCTTTCAGGTCNTCATAAAGACGCCGGAAGAGNTCGTACGGACGGCGGTAGGCCTCGTGGGCTTTCNCATCCGGCATGACGGTNTCTTCCACCTCATGCAGNNGCTCCGTNTCNGCNAGACTGGTCATCANCTTTTCTCCGACAGCCGCCACCAGCGCGGCTCCGTAGGCGCCGCCCTCACTCGCTCCTGAGAGCACCTTCACCGGCAGTCCGAAGATATCAGCAATAATCTGTTTCCAGACCGGCGATTTGCTGCCGCCGCCGGAAATAATAATGTCGCGAACCTTCAGATCCGGATTAGCCTGCTGCATCAGCCCGTAGATCTCGTAGAGACCGAACGTCACGCCTTCCATCAGCGCCCGGGCGAGGTCGCCCCGGTCGGTCGCCAGCGAAANTCCGTAGAAGACGCCGCGTGCATTCGGATCCGGATGCGGACAGCGTTCGCCGCTCAGATACGGCAGGAAGCACACGCCGCCCGACCCAATCGGCGAAGCCGCAGCTTCCCTGTTAATGANCGGGAACGGATCAGCACTGTCGGCGAAGATCGTCTGGCGGAACCATTCCATGGCGCCGGCGCAGGACAGCTGGCAGCCAAAGACCATGTAGCTTCCGGCTTCGTTGCTGCGGAAGAACTGCAGCCGGCCGTTCTCGTTGTCAGCAAACGAGCGCATTGGTGTCGCCACTACACCACTCGTGCCGAGAATCACGCCGAGCGTACCCTCGCTGACAATGCCCATGCCGGCATTCTGCAGAACGGCATCGCCGCCGCCGCCATATACCGGNATNCCTGCTCTTGAGNCCNGTTACNCTGGCGGCCTCCTCGCTCACNGTGCCGCTCGCCTCGTCTGATTCNACGACTTCCGGCAGCAGGTCCGCCTCCAGGTC
Source organism: Clostridia bacterium (assembly GCA_014805015.1). Taxonomy (GTDB): domain Bacteria; phylum Bacillota; class Clostridia; order Christensenellales; family Christensenellaceae; genus JAAUYQ01. Next base: position 10,008 of record JAAUYQ010000024.1, read on the forward strand.
GAGCAGCTCCATGAGACCTTCGGCCCAGCGGTTTTCCTTCACATCAAAAAGGCCCGTGCCCGAGGCNTCNGAGACGTCCGTGGCCAGCTTTCCAGTCAGCTGGTAGCGGATGTAGTCCTTCGGCAGCACAAACTTCTCGGTTTTGGCATAGGCCTCCGGTTCATTCTTCTTCAGCCACAGCAGCTTGCCGCCGGTATAGCCGGGCAGCATCGTGTTGTTCGTGCAGCTCACGAGTGCCTCCAGGCCGCCCGCGAGGTTAATGATTTCAGCGCATTCGCCTTCGGTCCGCTGGTCGTTCCACAGAATGGCGTTGCGGACAACCTCCCCANCGCTGTCNATCGCGACCAGCCCGTGCATCTGTCCNCAGAGACCNACAGCGGCAACCTGCGAGGCATCATGTTGACTGAACAGTTCACGCAGCGCAGNGAGCGTTCCTTCCCACCAGTGGTGCGGATCCTGCTCGGACCAGGTTGGCCGGGGCGTACTCAGCGGATACGTTGCAGTCGCACTGGCGACAATGGTACCGTTCTCTTCAATAAGCAGGCACTTNACNCCGCTTGTGCCGACGTCAATACCCAAAAGCTGTTTCATCCTTCACCCGGCGCTTCAGCGCCTCCCTTTCTTTTCCCGGGTGTTTCCCCGCATTCNGCGCACCCTGCCGCCCCGAACTCNGCCTCGCGGAATCCCCGCCAGGCAGAGTTCGGGTGCCTGGGGACGTTATATAAAGTATAATCACCTGCAGAGGCCCTTTCAATTCGCCGCTTTGCTGGGTGGAAGCTGGATGCGGCCGCAGGCAGCGGCCGCTGCATGGGGGCGGCCAGGGCACAGAACGACAGGAGAAGACCNGAAAGGAGCACGCGGCATTTCTTCCCCGCCCTAGACGGCGGACATCTCCTTGCCGCAATCGGATGAAACTGAAGGAACTACAGAACGGCAGCGATATACGCGGCATCGCCACCGGCGCGGACGCCAACCTGACGCCCAGTGAGGCGGAAGTTCTCGGTGCTGCCTTTGCACTCTGGCTCCGTGCCAGGACAGGCAAAACAGATATGCGCATAGCGCTCGGCCGTGACAGCCGCGTCAGCGGGCCCGCCCTGCTCGATGCCTGTGCAGCTGGTCTGCAGGATATGGGCGCTGACGTGCTGGACTGCGGTATGGCATCTACCCCGGCTATGTTCATGGCCACTGTTTACGATGAAACCGACGCCGACGGCGCCATTATGGTCACTGCCTCCCATCTGCCGATGAACCGCAACGGGCTCAAATTCTTCACCCGCTCAGGCGGCCTGGAAAAAGAGGATATCCAGGCCATTATTGACCTCGCCGAAGGCGGCACCCTAAAGCCGGCAGACAGACACGGCACCCGCACCGAAACCAACCTCATTGATCTCTATACTGCAGATCTTGTCCGTCAGGTCCGCAGCGCCACCGGGTCTGAAACGCCGCTTGCCGGCCTGCATATAATCGTGGATGCCGGGAACGGAGCTGGCGGCTTCTATGCCGAGAAAGTTCTCGCACCGCTCGGAGCGGACGTCAGCGGCTCACAGTTCCTTGACCCCGACGGCACCTTTCCCAACCATATTCCTAATCCGGAAAATGCAGATGCCATGGCCAGCATCGTCGGGGCTGTGAAGAATGCCCAGGCTGACTTCGGAATCATTTTCGACACCGATGTGGACCGTGCCGGTGCCGTGGACGCTGACGGCACCGTGCTCAACCGGAACCGGCTGATTGCACTTCTCGCTGCGATCCTGCTGGAGGAGAACCCGGGAACAACGATCGTGACCGATTCGGTGACAAGCGACGGGCTCGCGGACTTTATTGCCGGCCGCGGCGGCCGGCATCATCGGTTCAAGCGCGGCTACCGCAACGTTATCAATGAAAGCATCCGCCTCAACAATGCCGGAGAGGACTCGGCACTTGCAATTGAAACGAGCGGGCATGCCGCCTTCCGCGACAACTATTTCCTCGACGACGGTGCCTACCTGATCACACGCCTGCTGATCCAGCTGGCCCGGCAGCACGCAGGCGGCGGCACCCTCAGCGACCTGATCGCGGACCTTGCCGAACCGGCTGAGAGCACGGAGATTCGCCTCGACATCACGGATCTGGATTACCGGGCCTATGGCGAACAGATCATTCACGATCTTGAGACCGCGGCGGTGGCGAGCGAGGGCGTTCAGGTTGCCCCGGACAACTACGAGGGCGTCAGGCTGGCTTTTGATGATACCCATGGCAGCGGCTGGCTTCTGCTGCGTCTCTCCCTGCATGAGCCGCTGATGCCGGTCAATATCGAGAGCACCAGGCCGGGCGGCGTTCGGCAGATGGCTCAGTTCCTGGCAAACTTCCTCAGGAAGTACGATAAGCTCGATCAGGCACCGCTTGTGGATTTCCTCTCCAGCGCGCAGCACTGATGGCAGCAGAACTATTCCCGGACGGTGCCTCCCGGCCGGGTTTTTTTATGCCGTTTCTTCAGGCAGCCATGGATATGCTGGCACCAGCACGACTTGCGCATTTACATACTGCCGAGTTCATAGTATGCGCCATTTGTTCAGGGTTGACGGCATCCGGCTGTCTAACCCAGCGGCAAAAGTCGTATGTACACACTGCCTGCACACGCAGCCTTACGGGGAACTGTGCTCACAAGCGCCACCGTCTGATGTACGACCACCCGGGACTCCTCCGGCTGTCCATATGTGTTTCAGACGGACCTGAAGATTCATCGAGAATCATTCTTTCCGGTTGGCTGCTTCGGCGCATGAAAAAAAAGCGTCCCCTCAGTTTCGAAGGAACGCCAGATCCCGAAATCTCTTATGCTTTCATACCGTAGTGACCGGAGCACGCCTCCGCAAAGAGTGCCACGCCGCCCACGATCAAGTAAATACCGATTACGTAAGCCATAGCCCAAACAGCGGCGAATGGTGTCATCAGCAGGAAGAGCGACAAAATAATGTTCAGGATGCCGCTCACGAGTACCCAGCCAGCTCCGGGCGCGTCTGCGCGCCGCAGTGCTCCAAACGAGGCGCACTGCATAATGCCCGAGTACATAGCCATAAAGCCCAGGACAAAGGCAAATGTTTCCAGCCGTGCTGCTGCACCTTCCATAAGAAGCAGAATGCCGAGGATTATATATATGATACCGTTTGCCAGCATCCAGCCATTTTTGTAATCGTGCGGTGTGCGGATATACACCATGATCTGGTAGACTCCGTAAACAATGAATGCGATTGTGGCCAGCCATGCACCGATCGCGCTTACCGACAGCGGCCAGATCGTAAACAGAATACCGAGGACAACCATACAGATTGCCACAATGATTCCGACACGTTTGTGACCGGCTGCGATCTGCTTGGCCATATCGTTCATACCCATGCTGGTACGAGTTGCAGATTTAGCCATAGAATTCCTCCTTACTTCCTTACTTCGACTCTGCCACCGGCAACGACCGGCAACAGATCTTGCGCCGGCACGTTCCTGCCGTCGCTCCCTGCATTGTACGTAATACAGATACCCCCTCAGACCTGCAAATATGCATCCCGGTGCGTTTTCCCGGCGCACGACACATTTGGCAGCAGGCTAGAATATGTGGTTCGGATACTAGTCGCTTGATTCGAGCCGATTTTTGGCTTAAAATCAAAGTGTCAGCCCCACATGCGTGGGGGTAAACCGGCGCAGCTGGGAGCACATCTCAGTCACTTTACGTCAGCCCCACATGCGTGGGGGTAAACCGGTGACGACATGGAAATTGAGATCATCGAAGAAGTCAGCCCCACATGCGTGGGGGTAAACCGCGCATATCGGCGCTTAACATAGCGGAAGAGGGCGTCAGCCCCACATGCGTGGGGGTAAACCGCGCTCTCCCGTTTCGAGACGGCTGATCAGCGCGTCAGCCCCACATGCGTGGGGGTAAACCGTACCTAAAGGGAACTACGACCACAAATGAAAGGTCA
>JAAUYQ010000025.1 GCA_014805015.1 Clostridia bacterium
CGATGGAACGAATGGCCTCTACAAAAAGGAGATAGACAGTCTGATCAATCAGCCGCATCTACTGCCTGAAATGACAGAAATCAGTGCTGATGTCCTGCAGGAGGTGGCGGCATAATGTCCGGCAAATGTTATCGCTCGCTAGTATAGTACCGTCGCAACAGGACCTGTAAGGTCTCAGCAGGTCCCTATGCCGTCTATGCCGGTACGGTGCTCGGGAAATTCAAAGTGGTCTTTGAGGCAGCGGCGCGTCAAAGTCCCAGCAGAACATCCTCTGGGACAGCCGGCGCAAAGGAGCATCGGCTGCGGACGCAGACACGCGCCAGACCTGCAGAGGCAGAGGCGTTTTCGGCGGCTGATCAGATGTCTATGTTCAGAAACAGTGTTCCAGAAACCGGCGCTGAAAATCTGCCGCATAGCTGGACGTGAGCGGCACCGCAGTGCCGTTCGTCAGCAGTATGCTGCTTCCCTGGACAGCACGGACAAAAGCAAGGTTCACGACGTCTGTCCGCCGGCAGCGGACAAAGCTGGGCGGCAGTATCGGCATCAGTCCGCTCAGCGTACCTCGCACCCTGAACTCTCCGGAAGTTGTCGCCACGTGCACATAGTTCAGCGCCGAACGGAAAGCGACGATCTCATCTGTCCGGAACCGCACAGTGTTCCGTCCGGACCCGAGCGTAATCGTCGGTCCGTCCGCGAGACGCTGCCGGCAGATGCGTTTCATGCAGGCGTCCAGCCTGGCCGGCTGCACTGGTTTCAGCAGGTAGGCCAGGGCGTCCGCCTCGTACCCTTCCAGACCAAAACGCGGTGAGGAAGATACAAACACGATACCGCCAGTAAAGCCGCGGCTGCGCAGCCGCTTTGCCAGCGTCAGGCCAGCGCGGGAAGCCTCCGGTGTCATAATGTCGAGAAAGACGGCATCCAGATAGAACGGTGTCAGCAGTATTTCTTCCAGTTCCTCCATCTGCGCACAGCTTCGGATCACGAGCGCCTGTTCGTTCTCTTCTGACCATTTCTGCAGAGCGCGCTCGAGCTGCGCGCGCTCTGCCGCATCATCATCCCAGACAGCAGCGTGCAGCACGGGGCGGGCGCAGTCACTCACTTGAAACTCCCTCCTGCTCAGAAGCCACGGAGCATGGCAGCGCAAAACCAGCCGCAAATTCCTGCGGGCCCGGCTGCACAGACAGAAAACCGCCGGCTTTCTTCAGAATCTTTTCCNCACTGCGCAGTCCGAGACCGTGTCCAGGCTCACTTTTCGTACTCCGCAGATACCCACTGCGGCTTCTCCGGTAGGTGCCGCCTGCCGAATTGACAATCCGCAGCGCTACCATCTCACGATGCCGAACAAGCTGCATCAAAATCTCCGGTCTGACCGCTCCGCTGCTCTGTGCCCCCTCGAGCGCATTGTCCAGAAGGTTGCCGATGACAGTGATAAGGTCAGGATCCGAGATCGGCAGAGGAGGCAGATATTCCACCTCCATCTGCAGCCGTACGCCAGCACTGTGGGCGCGTGCCGCCACCATTCTGAGAAGTGCGTCCAGCGCCGCATTACCCGTTTCTTTCTCGATTTCACCTGCCTGCCGCTCCAACANCTCCCCGGTATAGTCTGCCAGCCGGACACTGTTCCCTTCCNTCGCCAGCGTATGCAGCACGGCCAGGTGATGACGCATATCGTGACGTTCAGTCCGCAGCTGATCAATGTCCCGCAAGAGCCGGTCCTGCTCTGCGGCCGCCCGTTCTCTCTGCNCCGCTTGCCGGAAAGAAGCTGTCANAGCCAGAAGCACCAGGCAGACGGCAAGAAGGAGCACGCCAAGCCAGACCGGCGCATATCCGGCAGGAAGGAACTGCAGCAGAAGCGCAGGCGCGACGAAAGCACACAGTGCAGCAAAAGCAGCAGCGCAGATACCAGGCCACAGGCGCCGTGGTATGAAAACCGGAGATTTGCTCATATTTCTTCCGAGCGCGAGAGATGCACTGCCCGCAACCAGACCAAAGACGCATTCATGCAGCAGCGGTATCCAGGCTGGGATGAACGGCGGCAGGACACCCGCCTCTGCCAGGGCACTCCGCAGCGTGCAGATGAGGAACTCTGCGGCAGCAAGACCGAGCAGAAAAAAGGATGCCGCATGCAGACGGCTCAGAACGGACTCCCTGGCAAAAAGAAGGACAGCGGCAAAGAGCGCCGATCCGACTGCTGTCTGGAGCAGGAGCCTCTCGGAAGCGTATACGCTGAGCAGCACGCAAAGGCCGCAGCCGCAGATTATCCCCAGAACCGGNNGCCGCCGACCCCATTGCGCTCCACCTGCCGCTTCCGCAAAAGGCCAGATCGCAGCCCAGGAAAAGATGATACCCACTGTTCCCGGAACGTACCAAGACTCCATGTGCGCCGCCAGACCTCCCGCATAAATCCCGCCGCCTCGTGCGGCCCATGGGAAGAATAATACAGAGCCGGAACGGGAGGCGCAATGCGGCTGACNGGCGATGCCGGCCGTTTCTGCTCCCGGAAAATCCGGCTTTCGTCCCAGAATACCCAGAGGTCCGGCCACGCAGCGTACAGTGGAGACAGGCCAGCAATATACGGCGCAGCCTTCCGGCCGTGGGTCTCCGAAACAGCTTCTCTCAGACCCTGGGTACCCTTGCGCCAAGAACGGATCTTATAGGAGGACAAAATGCAGCGAAGAATAATTGGGATACTCCTGACGCTTCTGTGCTTTCTCGCCGCCCTGCCCGGTCCCGCTGTCCTCGCAGNGGAACTGCCACCGCAGGAAGTGCAGTATGACTGGCTCGTGGAAAACGACCCGCGGGAGCGCGGCAGCAGCGCTCCGGGCGCCGCCACCGTGGCTGCGCTTCCGTATGCNGCCAGTGCAGACATCGCCAACGAGGTGTACACGAATAAGTGCGTCAAACCCAGCTCCACGTCGCTGAAACTGGAATTCGAAGGCAGCGTGAATGGAGACACACAAGGCAAAGCGTCCGTACAGATATGGCTCTACAATGCAAGAACTGGTCGTCACGTAGCTACGCGAACGCTAAGTCAGGGCAGGTCATTCAACCTGAACACAACGGTNACACAGCTGAATTCCGGCGATCCGTATTATNTGCGGATCTTCCTCACCGAAAAAANGTCCACTGAGACACGCGTGTCTTTCACGCTCTGGCTGAAGAACGCCTAGCCGGCAAGGATAAACTCGAAAGACGTACGAAGCAGAATTTGCACCGCGCCCTCAGATGGGTCACAGGGCGCGGTGTCTTTTCGTCTTATCGGAAGGAGATATGGTACATGCCGTACTTTTCTGCCCACACAACTCCACTTGGAATCCTGACCGTAGCAGCGGCCGNTCTGCTCGGCCTGTGGCTGATCTTCCGCAGCCGGCGCAGCGGACTGCGGCNGCGGGCAGTCAGCATCATTTATGCAGCCTACCTCGTCGGCCTCGCGNCCGTAACAATGAGCGCCAACGGATCTGAGCCGGCCNCGGTGGCGGGCGTCTCCCTCACGGAAACCGGNTATCAGATGATCCTCGCTTTCCGTTTCAGNGTTCCATATCAGCTGACNCAGTATTTTCTCAATATTCTGCTCTTTCTGCCGCTTGGATTTCTCACNCCCTGGATAGCGCGGCCGTTCCGCAGATGGCCGANTATTCTTGCCCTGTCATTCTGCCTCAGCGGCTGCATTGAGCTTCTGCAGTACTTCTCTGNGTCCAACCGTGTCTGCGACTGGGCCGATGTGATCTGCAATACGCTTGGNGGACTGCTCGGNTATGCGGTACATGTTCTGGCAGTCCNGAGGGGCCGGGCACCGCGCTGGAGCCGGATGCTGGCGGCGGGTCTCAGCGCGGCCTGTCTGTGTCTCTTCCTGCGCCCGTTTCTGATCGGACCGGATGAGATCTGGATGCCGGATTCGCGCTACGGCCTGCCAAGCAAGGTCACGGAGGCACCGGGCGGCCTGGCGGCCGATTCCGCGCCCGGGGCCGTCCCAGTCTTTACCGTGCGCGATGACTCGTGGGAAACCTCTTTGGACCTGCTCGATGCNGCNGGAGNGNTCAGTCTGTGGGCGCCGACGGCAGCGGAGAAAGTGCCGCAGCTNCTTACCCCTGCCGGNGACGTCCGTATCTGTTCGGCAGGCGAAGCGCTCCANCGCGCCCAGNCCGGTGTCATCTCCTCTGCCCGGGCAGATTCTTTTGTCGGCCGAACGATGCAGGCCGAGATATATGAAGCCGCGCTCNTGTACGANCGCAGCCGGGACGGCNGCCGCCTCGTTCCGGTCTGGCTTNTGGANGGAAAAATCACGGGAAGTCCCNCTGAGGANTTTGTCGTCACTACCAGGAGCGGCCGGACNCGGCAGCTCACCGCCGNCGAAGAACAGCTTCTGACAGACAGCGTGCGCCGCTGCGCCCTGATCGTTCCTGCTATTGCCTGAGCCCGGATCCGTCCGTCCAGNTGCAGCAAGGTGTGCTCTGCACTTGTTTCGGTCTTCGTCCCCGGAGGTNGGCAGANNAGAGCCTTTCAGAGAAATGCTGCCAGCGCTGTGCCTCTCTGCNGCGCCCGCCCCTGTCATTTCCCGTTCCCNGATATATGCTTGCGGGCGCATCCGAANTGCCCCCGGACGTCCAGTGGTTCAAGCTGTCTCACCGTTCTCGGGTCAGGTGCTGAAATGCGCTGCACAGACAGCGCGGGTACAGCGCTGCGTATCCGTCAGGCCTCACCTCCGTTGCCGACTGCTCAGCTCATTCAGTACTGCAGCGTCCGCCATAGAGCAACCTGCCCCTTCCAGGTCTGCCGACAACCCGTCTGGATGTAGTGAACCATGTACACTACATTTCACACCGCCCGATGCAGCCGCAAGCGCATCAGGAACGAGTACCTACTCATGGCTGACCCATTTACTTCTGTCCTGTCTGCCTTGCGCCGTGTAGTGAACCATGTCCCCAGCCGTACAGCATGCCTTTAGATGCGCAGATATATCCTGCTGAATATGCGCATTCCGGCGCCATCCAATGATCAGGAAGACAGACAGACTTTGCAGCCCAGGCCGCTCTACTAGCGCCGGCGCAGCCGCCAGAGCAGCAGCACCGACGCAGCAGCACTCGCAGCGAGAATGAGCAGAAGCGGCCAGACATCTGCCCATACAATCGCCGAGCTGCACATGAGCTGGAAAGACCACGTTGCCGGAAAGATACCGCCGATATCGACCAGCCCTTCCGGGAGCATGGCAGCCGGAAACATAATGCCGGACAGAAGAATGGAAGGAAGAAAAAAGGCAATGCTGAACGCGGATGCCGTAGCCTCGTTCCGGACAGCCAGACCAATCACGCCGGCAATGCTGAGCGAAGCGGCGATAAGCAGCAGCAGGCCGGCAGCATAGGCGGCAAAGTTTTGCGGCATGGCAGCATCAAAGCAGACAGGGGCCAGAATCCCAATGAGCACAGACAGAATCAGCAGGTGCAGGAAATCGGCCAGCAGTATCTGCACAAGTCCCTGCCAGAGCGGCACACCGTTCACAGCAAATATGCCGCGCACATCCGATCGATACAGCTCCTGCACTGCAGGCGGCACCCCGATCAGGGCTGCCATGGAGACAGCAAAGACGCTCATCATCGGCAGCAGCACCGTCTCGCCGTCCGGCAGCACGGACGTGAAGACGCTGCTGAAGACGGCAAAGTACAGCAGCGGGACAACATAGAAGACCACAAGCACATTCCGGCTTCGCAGTGCAGCTTTCCACTGCAGGCACGTCCCGTACAGGAATGCAGACATTTCAGGCTCCTTTCGTCAGCTCGATAAACTGTTCTTCCAACGTGCCGCGTTCCACCCAGACATCCAGGACCGGTACGTTCCGGCCACTCAAACGCTGCAGGAGCTCTGCGAGCGCGTGGGCAATGTCAGCTGCAGGAAGGCACTCTTTTCCCTGTGGCGTGCGGACGCATACTGAGGCTGGTCTGCCCGCAGCGTCGGCAAACTCTGCCGGAGTGCCGGCAAAGGCGATCTGCCCGTCGCGCAGAAGAATCAGTCGGTCGCAGACATCTTTCGCTTCCGTGAGATCGTGGGTGCTGAGCAGAATGGCCGCGCCCTGATCGCGCTTGGCCAGAATCTCCTGGTGAACAGCAATCCGTCCCTCGATATCCAGACCCGCGGTCGGCTCATCGAGCAGCAGCAGAGCCGGTTCACGCATCAGTGCCAGCATCAGCTGCAGGCGGCGCTTCTGCCCGACAGACATGGTCCGGTACTGCCGCTCAAGAAAGCCCTCCGCGCCAAGGCGCGCTGCCAAAGCCGGATCTACAGGCCGCCCGTTCCATCGCGAAAACAGTTCCAGAAGTTCCCGGCCGCGGAGATAATCCGGCAGAGAACCCGTCTGCAGCTGCGCTGCCAGCGTTCCGTCCACCCGGACCGACCCCGCATCCGGCCGGCGCAGTCCCATGACGCATTCGAGCGTGGTTGTTTTGCCAGCTCCATTGACGCCGAGAAGTGCCACGATCTCGCCTCTGTTCACTTCGAAGTCGAGACCATTGAGTACGCTGCGGCCGTCATACGATTTCTCAAGGCCGCTCACAGTCAGACACTGTTCCGTCATTCCCATCCTCCTCCCGGCCAGAAAGCCCGAGCGTTTCCAGATAAATTCCAAGTGCAGACTCGAGAAACGCAGCTGCGGTCTGGTCCTTCCATGCAGCAGCAAATTCAGGGACTTCGCGCATGGACATCAGGGCATTCAGCACATCCGCATCGCCGCCGGTGAATGCCTGCACCAGCTGCCAGAACTGTGCCGCGGTCTGCTGCGCTTCCGGACCTGCCGGGGCCTGGCCCTGTCCGCTCTGCAGAGCTGCCTGCGCGAGCACTGCCTCAAACTCATGCAGAAAGGCGCGGCCCCGCTCGTGGTCAAACTGTTCCCGGATCCGGTTTCGGGCTTCAGGCTCCAGAAACTTCAGGGCCCAGTACAGGTCGTTATGCATCTCGAGGTTCACGACAATGTCCGCGTAGCACTGAAAGTCCACTTCGTGCATGCTGAGAACTTCATCACGGAGCCTTTCAATATTGCTGAGCATCTGCTGCAGGTTCGCCATCTGCGAACGGACAGCCGCAGCCTGGCTGCTGAGAACCTGAGCAACTTCCTCCGGACTCTTCAGCGGAAGAAGCTTCTCACGGATCTCTGCAAGCGAGAATCCAAGGTGCTTGAGCGACAAAATCTGGTGCAGCAGCACCATGTCCCGGTACGTGTAGAGACGGCGGCCGCCTTCGCTGAGCGCTGAGGGTTCAAGCAGACCCTCCCGGTCGTAATACTGCAGCGTGCGCACGCTGACTTTCATCCGGCGTGCCATCTCGCCTACCGTGAAATACTCTTCTTTTTTCATTTTGCCCCCTCTTGCTTTCAGCATACCTGATGACGTAACGTCACAAGCAAGGCCTGGAATCCCGGCCATCCGGACGATAGAGTGCAGGCGATGCCTGCAGACAGTGCCCGTGAAGAAAGCCATGCAGAAACAGAACAACCAAACCCTCGATCTTACCCGCGGACCCGTCATCCGCTCGATGCTGGTCTTCGCCTGGCCCCTGATTGCCGGCAACCTGCTCCAGCAGTGCTACAACATTGCCGATACGCTTATCGTCGGCCGGCTGCTCGGCCAGGATGCCCTCGCCGCGGTGGGCTCTGCCTTTTCCCTGATGACGTTCCTGACATCCATTATTCTCGGACTCTGCATGGGAAGTGGTGCTCTTTTTGCGATCCGCATCGGCGAAAAAGACGACGCGGCTCTCAGGGAAAGTCTGACGGCCTCGTTTCTCCTGACTGCCGCAAGTACAGTGCTCCTGACGGTCGTCTCGTACGGACTGCTCGGAGTCCTCGGCCGGTGGCTGCGGGTGCCTGATTCGGTCTGGCCAGATATGCGCAGCTATCTGCTTTACATTTTCGCCGGCATCCCGGCTGTCTCTCTTTACAATTATTATGCGTCCGCTCTGCGCTCTGCCGGCAATTCGATCACGCCACTCTGGTTTCTGGCAGCTGCAGCCGTGATCAATGTCGTGCTGGACCTTTTCTTCGTCATGCACCTGCGGCTCGGGGTCTGGAGTACGGCCCTCGCAACCGCGGCTGCGCAGTATGCTGCCGGCGTTTCCATCTGCCTGTGGACCGTGCGGCGCTTTCCCCTGCTCCGTCTGTTTAGGGGCCGGCCGGCTGCGCGCCGCTACCGGGAAGTTGCCGCATACTCCCTGCTCACCTGCGCGCAGCAGTCGGTGATGAACCTCGGTATCCTCACCGTGCAGGGCCTGGTGAACAGCTTCGGCGCTGTGACGATGGCAGCCTTCGCCGCCGGTGTGAAGATCGATGCCTTCGCCTACGCTCCCTGTCAGGACTTCGGCAACGCCTTCTCCACGTTCATCGCTCAGAATTACGGTGCCGGCAAAGAGCAGCGGATTCGCGCCGGCCTGCGCGGCGCCGTGCTGGTGGCCGCCGTTTTTTCGGCACTGGTTTCCCTTCTGGTCTTCGTATTTGCCCGGCCGCTGATGGAGCTCTTCGTCTCCGCATCACAGACGGCAATTGTCCGGGCCGGCTGCGCTTATCTGCGCACCGAAGGTGCCTTTTATCCCGGTATTGCCTGCCTTTTCCTCTTCTACGGGCTGTTCCGGGCACTGGCCCGGCCTGGAATCTCGCTGGTTCTCACGATCATTTCCCTCGGTTCCCGTGTCGCGCTTGCTTATATTCTGAGCATTCCCTTCGGACCGGATGGCATCTGGTGGTCTGTTCCCATCGGCTGGGGTCTTGCCGATCTGGCCGGTCTGCTCTTCTGCCGCGCTTTTCGCCGACGTGGCCGCTCTCTCTGAAAGCACTCCGGAGTTTGCATCGGGTTTTCAGCGGCACAGGAAGCCCTTACCTCTCTTATTGTGTTCAACATACCACCCGCGTATAATTCAAGGGATAGCGGGTGCTAAGCTGCACCGTCAGGTTTGGAGAGGATATGAGCGACAACAAATATAAGCACTACATCAACCGCGATCTCAGTTGGATGAAGTTCAACGAGCGCGTGCTGGAGGAAGCTGAGGACCCCACCAATCCGCTCTTTGAGCGCCTCAACTTCATCTCCATTTATCACAGCAACCTTAATGAGTTTCAGCGGGTCCGCGTCGGCAGTATGTACGACCGGCTGCTTCTGAATGAGAACGAGATCGATCCCAGAAGCGGCATGACAGTTGCCCAGCAGCTCAAGGCAGTCAACAAAGAGATCAACCGCCTCTCGCCGCGAAAAAACAAGGCGCTGCTTGACATTCTGTCCAAGCTCGAAGATCACGGCATCATCTATCGCAGCGGCAAGCATTTCACCAAATACGAACTGCGCTTTCTGGAACGCTATTTTGAGCGCAGCGTCCTGCCTCTGCTTTCGCCGCACATCATCGACAAGCATCATCCGTTCCCGTTTCTGCAGAACGACAGCGTCTACGTCGCGGTTCTGCTCAAGACGAAGAATGGCTCGACTCGTCTCGGGATCATCCCGGCCTCCGGCTACTTCGAGAGATTCCTGCAGCTGCCAAGCAAATACATCAAGTTCACGCTGATCGAAAACCTCATCTACCGTTTTGCTGACAAGGTTTTCCCGAAGCACAAGGTGATCGACAAGACGATCTTCTCCGTCGTGCGCAATGCCGACATTGATCCGGATGAAGCCTTCTTCGATCACGATATGAGCTACCGTGACATCATGGAGATCATGGTCAAAAAGCGCACACGTCTTGAGCCGATCCGGCTTGACATGGTCCGCAACAACAGCGAGGAGATCAAGAAACAGCTGATGAAGCACCTCAATCTGAAGAGCGATCAGGTCTTCTACAATGAGATGCCTGTCCAGCTCGGTTTCGTGAGTGCGCTCAAGAATGCGGTGCAGAAAGCCGGCGGTCACGATGACCTGTTCTACACGCCCGTGCGGCCGCAGCCGGCACACGCCCTCAATCACCATGAACCGCTGATTCCGCAGCTGCTCGAGAAAGATGTGCTGCTTTCCTATCCCTACGAGGATATCCGCGATTTCGTCAAGCTGCTTGACGAGGCCGCCGAAGATCCGGACGTCGTCTCGATCAAGATCACACTCTACCGTGTGGCCCGCAACAGCCGCATCGTCGACGCCCTGATCCGGGCAGCCGAGAACGGCAAGGAAGTCACCGCGGTCGTGGAGCTCCGCGCCCGGTTCGACGAGGAAAACAATATCGACTGGTCAAAACGTCTGCAGGAGGCCGGCGTGTCCCTGATCTACGGCATTGAACACTATAAAGTGCATTCAAAGCTCGCGGTCATCACGCTCAAGCACGACAATGATGTGCGTTTCATCACGCAGGTCGGAACCGGCAACTATAATGAGATCACCTCCCGTTTCTATACAGATCTCAGCTACATCACGAGTGACCACGATATCGGGCTCAATGCCCTCGACGTGTTCAAGAACCTCAGCATGGGCAGCCTGGTGGAGGAATCGAAAGAACTGCTGGTTTCGCCGCTGACGCTGAAGCAGACGGTCATGAGCATGATCGATGAGGAGATTGCCGAGGCCAAGGCAGGCCGTCCGGCCTCCCTGCAGTTCAAGCTCAACTCGCTCAATGACATGGACATCATCGATAAGCTCATTGAGGCTTCGGATGCGGGAGTCAAGATTAAGATGCTGATCCGCGGTATCTGCTGCCTGAACGTGGAAGAAACAGGCAAGACCCGCAATATCGAGATTTCGAGCATCGTCGGCCGTTTTCTTGAGCATTCACGGATCTATATTTTCGGCGAGGGCGAGCGCGAACGCGTCTATATTGCGTCGGCAGACTTCATGAGCCGCAATACAGAACGGCGCGTGGAAGTCGGTATCCCCGTCACAGACGAACACAGTAAGCAGGAACTCAAGAATATTATGAGTCTTATGCTCTCAGACAACGTCAAGGCGCGCCATCAGGTCGGCGATGGTGTGTACAAAAAAATACCGCCCAAGGACGGCGAGCGAGCAATCGACAGTCAGTATGAGCAGATCAAGCGGGCTTATGAGGCGGCCGGCAACCGTTGCCCCGTGCCGGAACCCGTGCTAGCCAAATGAGCTTCCGGGACCGGGTGCTCGAGGCTGTCAGGGCTGTGCCGTTAGGCAAAGTCAGCACCTACGGCCTCATTGCCGCCGCTGCAGGCTCCCCGCGTGCGGCCCGCGCCGTCGGGCAGATCCTGCACCACAATCCGCAGCCGGGAATCATTCCCTGCCACAGGATCGTGGCCCGCAGCGGCCGGCTGAGCGGCAGCTTTGCCTTCGGTGGACTGGACGCACAAAAGGATCTGCTTGAAGCCGAAGGGATCCGCGTCGAGGACGGCTGCGTCGACCTCGAAAAGTACCTCGATCCGGCCTGCAGCGGCTGTCTCTGAACACCGCTGCTATTCCAATCATCCTTCAGCGTAGAAAGGAGTGCACAAGGACTTCCGGTACCCGCGGAATGCGGCCGGCGGAAGCTTTGCGCAGTACTCAAAATGGCTTGGTACGACGAAGCAGTATTGTATCACATCTACCCCCTGGGACTCGCAGACGCACCGAAGCAGAATGACTACGGTGAGCCGGTACACCGGCTGCAGAACCTGCACCCCTGGATCGATCACATCAAGGATCTCGGCTGCAATACCCTCTATATCGGTCCTCTCTTTGAATCGGTCGGTCACGGCTATGAGACCACCGACTACAAGAAGCTCGACAGCCGTCTCGGCGACAATCAGGACCTGAAAGACTTTGTGGCCGCCTGCCACGCGAAGGGAATCCACGTCATTTTCGACGGCGTCTTCAATCACACTGGACGCGACTTCTTCGCGTTTAGGGACATTCAGGAAAAACGGCAGGGCTCGCCCTACAAAGACTGGTACTGCAATGTCAATTTCTGGGGCAACAATGAGTATAATGACGGGTTCTCCTACGACAACTGGGGCGGTTACAACCTGCTGGTCAAGCTGAATCAGCGCAATCCCGAAGTACAGAACTACATCCGTGACGTGATTCATTTCTGGGTGGACGAGTTCGATGTGGACGGCATCCGCCTGGACGCCGCAGATGTGCTCGATTTTGACTTCATGAAGATGCTCCGGCAGACAGCAGACGAGGTCAAGCCGGAATTCTGGCTCATGGGTGAAGTGATTCACGGCGACTACATCCGCTGGGTCAACGAGTGGACGCTCCATTCGGTCACCAACTACCACCTGCACAAGGCACTTTTCTCCGGACACAACGATCACAATTATTTTGAGATCGCCCACACGGTGAAGCGGCTCTACGACATGGGCGGCTGCAACACCAACCGCTTCAAGCTCTACAACTTTGTCGACAATCATGATGTGGAACGCATCCACACCAAACTCAACAACAAGGCGCACTTTATTCCGGCTCATGTGCTGCTCTATACCCTGCCTGGCATTCCCGGTCTCTATTACGGCTCGGAATTCGGGATTGAGGGCCGCAAGGAGAATTTCTCGGATGACTCCCTGCGCCCGGCGCTGCGCTACGAGGATTTCAGAGGTGCAATCAGCTCCAATCCGCTGACCGCGGCCATTGCCAAGCTCGGCCGCGCCCGCCAGCAGTCCAAGGCGCTCAATTACGGCGACTACCGGGAACTGCAGCTGATGAACCGGCAGTACGCCTTCAGCCGCAACTTCGAAGGTGAAAGTGTGGTCGTGACGGTCAACAACGACGACAACGACTACACGATGACCGTACCGTGCGGGAACGGCGGCGAATATGTCGGCGTGCTCTCCGGCCGCAAGGTGCAGGCGGACAACGGCCACATTACAGTCAGCATACCTGCGAATTCCGGCGAGGTCTGGATGCCGGCAGATATCTGGGATGAAAGCCGCGTCCCGGAGTTCACGCCCGTGGAAGCGGCGCCGGAAATGCCCGAAGAAGTGTCGTCTCCGGCCGAAGAGCCAGAAGCGGCCGCCGAAATGCCCACAGCGGCCGCCGAGGAAAGCGCTCCTGAGGCCGCGCCGCCGGCTGCAGCGCAGACACCTGACGTTCTCTCCGGTACGTCGCCGGAGCTGGCTCAGGCCTTTGAAAGCGGCCGGATTGCCGGTCTGCAGGAAGCCATTATTGCGATCATGGAAAAATATGGTCCGGTCACCGATCAGATGCGCAAAGACGTCACGGACAATGTGTATCACGACTCGCTGATCACCTGGGTCAAGAGCTTCCAGTAGGGAGCGCAGGAAAAAGCCCCATTCCGGATCCTCACGGTCCGGAATGGGGCTTTTTGTTTATCTGGGCATGCTCGCTACGGCAGCATCTGCTGACCGCCGGTCACGTTGATGGCCTGACCGGTCATATAGGAAGAATCGTCGCTGGCCAGGAAGACCATGCAGTTTGCAATGTCATCATACTGGCAGCTGCGGCGCATCGGCACCTGATCGATGTATTTCTGCCGCACCTGCTCTTCCGTGATGCCCTGGTTGCGGGCATACTGCTTGAACAGACTGTTTACCCACAGCGGACTGTCGAGCAGATTGCCGGGGCAGATCGCATTGAGCCGGATATTCTCCTGGGCAAGCTCAAGCGCCAGTGACTCAATCAGACCGATGCCGCCGAACTTGGAGGCCGCATAGGCGCTGTTTTTGGCCGAGCCTTTCTTGCCGCTTTTCGAGTTGATCTCAACAACCACACCGCCGCCCTGGGCGCGGAACTGCGGAATAAAAGCCTTGATCGTGTTGAAGGCCCCGCAAAGATTGACGTCGATCACAAACTTCCATTTTTCCGGATCGAAGTCCGCAACGGCCCCGGAAATGACAACCGCAGCGTTGGCAATCAGGATATCTGCCTGCCCGTATGCCTCCACGGCCCGGCGCGCAAATTCCTCGCACTGATCGTACTTCGTCACATCGAGCGGTACGGCCACGGCATCCGGCAGGGAGGCCGCCGTTTCCTTGGCACCCTCATAGTTCAAATCGCCAATGACGACNCTGGCGCCCTCCCGGGCGCAGCGTTCCGCCAGTGCTCTCCCGAGCCCCTGGGCTCCGCCCGTGATCGCCGCCACCTTGCCCTCGAATTTCCTGCACATATCCATCTGTCTGCCTCTCTAACCCGTCCGTTTCCACTTCCGCTTCCATCTTTTCCCACATGGCGGCGGCATAGCCGTCATGCAGGCCTTCCAGGAATTTCCCCAGCTGCTCCGCACTGTCCTTGCGCCCCCAGCGCTTCTGGGCCCGGTACATCTCCTCGCGTTTCAGGTCATTGAGGCGCAGCTGCATGATCACCTCGCCGAGCGGCTGNTACTCGTTGGCATGCACGGCCAGGGAATTGTTCAGCAGAAACGCGTGATTCATATTCTCGACACCCGGCATCGGATCCGTGAGCAGCAGCGGTTTCGCCTTGGCAATTGTCTCACTGGTTGTCAGTCCGCCCGGCTTGCTCACCACGACGTCGGCTGCGTCCACATAAAGATCCATATTGTCGACGAATCCCACTGCGTGCATGGGATTACGGAACGTCTCGCCCTGCAGCTTCTTGAGCAGCATCTGGTTCGTGCCGCATACCGCTACCATCTGCACGTCCGGCAGCGCATCAATTTCCTTGACTGCCTGTGTAAGACCAGTAAAACCCATACCGCCGGCCGACATGAGGACTGTATGACGGTCCTGGTCGAGGCCGAGCTCAGAGCGCGCCTCCTGCGTGCTGCGGCTCACTGCAAAGCGGGGATCCACCGGGATACCCGTCGGCAGAATCTGCGACTCCGGAATGCCCCGTGCCTTCATGGCCGGGATCATCAGTTCATTGGCGCACACGTAATAGTCCATGCCAGTGTATTCCCAGAACGGATGCATGGCATAGTCTGTCACGATGCCGACCGCCTTGAGCTCGGGTCCGAGCAGGCCGCTTTCACGCAGCGAAGTGATCATCATGGCCGTCATCACGATCGGCGATACGACGACGTCCGGTTTCTCCTCCTGCAGATACTTCAGCAGCCTTGTTTTTGTGAGGTCCGCAAAGACCCACGGGAAACAGCTGCGCATGTCCGCGCGGCCGTTGTGCCGTTCAGCGTTGGCATATATACGTTCGTTCAGTTTCGGCCAGAACCGGCCAAGAAATACGTATCCTTTGTCCATACCGAGGCCAATGGCCGGATTGACGTACTTGTACGTATCCAGCACAGTCACGTCATGGCCTCTGGTCTCCATGTACTTTTTCAGCGCACGGCTGGCGGCGTTGTGTCCCTGCCCGACCGTGATGCTCAGAACAGTTACTTTCATACAAAAAATCTTATGGGAAGTTGTCTCCTTGGTTCCACGTATATTATGCACATCCGATGTCTCAAGGGCAATCCGCTGCCGGCCTTGGACGCCGCGGCAGTCCCGCTGCGCCGCCGAGATTCCCCGGGGCATTTCCTGCACTGCCTGGACCGGTCCGGCCCAGGCAGAAGCCGCATTGCGGGGCCTGCAGGGAGATGATACTATTTGCGAAGACGTCTGATTATNGGGCCTGCCGGCAGAAGCCAGGCCCCTGGANAGAGGCGTTCTATCTGCGCACGGAGGANGTACGGCAGACGCGGTTTTGCCTTGCTCGGAAACCAAAGCTGCCCGGCANGTCAAGAACCCACGACTAAAGTCGCGGGTAAAGTCGCGGGCTTGAAAAANCCCCTGCTTGACTAGCCTCAGTCAGCCGGTACGTGATTAGTCACGGCGAGCTGGCTACGTTATCCGGGAAATAGGTACCTTTGGATCTAAGCCGAGTCCGAAGCTCTACGGCATATGGTTAAACAGTCCTGATGGGTAGGGACAGTGCTGTATGCGCCAAACCCCGGAATANCCTTGGCGACGNCTGCACTACTCCGCGAGGAGANTTACTTACATGGTCTATGTACTGAACAAAGACAGAAAGCCTCTCATGCCGACAGAACGGCACGGGAAGGTCAGAAGGATGCTTCGGGACGGCCAGGCGAAGGTTATTCGCAGGGAGCCGTTCACGATCCAGCTTCTGTACGGAACAACAGAATATGCGCAGCCCATAACGCTGGGCGTAGACGCCGGCTCGAAGCATATCGGACTTTCAGCATCCACGGCAAAGAAAGAACTTTATGCAGGTGACGTGCAGCCGCGGACCGATGTCACAGAGAAACTGAGCACCCGCAGGGAAGCACGGCGTGCCCGCAGAGGACGCAAGACACGGCACAGAAAACCGCGCTTCGACAACCGGAAGCGCTCCAAAGGCTGGCTGGCGCCGTCGGTGCAGCACAAGGTAGACTGTCACCTGAACCGCATCGCCTTTGTGCACACGATCCTGCCGGTCTCGAAGATCGTGATAGAATGCGCAGCCTTCGACACACAGAAACTGAAGAATCCGGATATCTCTGGGAAAGAGTACCAGCAGGGCGATCAGATGGACTTCTGGAACGTGCGTGAGTATGTACTGTTCCGGGACGGTCACAAATGTTTCCACTGCGGGAAAGAAGACGTGCCTCTGAACGTACATCATCTGGAAAGCCGGAAGACAGGTGGAAACAGTCCGTCCAATCTGATCACGTTGTGTGAGGCATGTCACAAAAAGTACCATTCGCTCACTGAGAAACAGCAGGCGAAGTGGAAGCTGCCGAAGCGGGCACCATCGCTCCGGGATGCGACTTTCATGGGCATCATGCGCTGGGCATTGTACGGCAAGCTGAAAGAGATGTACCGGAACGTTTCTATGACCTTCGGGTACATCACGAAGAATACAAGGATCCGGCTTGGCCTCGAAAAGTCGCACGTGAACGACGCGTACTGCATTGCCGGGAACCTGCAGGCAAATCCGCTTGAAACAGTGCTGAAGCAGAAGAAGGTGCGCAGACACAACCGTCAGCTTCACAAGCTCAATATCTGTAAAGGCGGGAAACGCAAGGCCAATCAGACTCCATACCTGGTAAAGGGATTCCGGCTCTTTGACAAGGTGCGCTATAACGGCCTGGACTGCTTCGTTTCAGGGCGGCGCGCGACAGGCTCGTTCGCTCTGAAGACATTCGGGTGGAAGAAAGTCCACAGATGGTGTCACGTGCAAGAAACTCAGACTCCTGGAGGAACCAAGAGGATATCTGCAAGTCAAGGAGGTGCGGGATTTCCTCTCATGACTGAAGTCACGAGTATCCATCCCGCAAGCAAATGAA
>JAAUYQ010000026.1:0-12644 GCA_014805015.1 Clostridia bacterium
CGGCCGCCGTCCCCGAGCTGCCGCACCACGTCTGCATCGCAGGCCGTCTCAATGTCTTCGCGGATTTCCCTGACTGCCAGCCAGACAAACGGACTGAACCACCAGACGATCCGCAGCAGGTTCAGGCCCGCTGAACGGATTTGATCTCCGCGCACAAAGTGCATCAGTTCATGCCGCAGCGCCATCTTGATCTGCTCACGATCCATCCCCCCCAGATCCTCCGGCATCAGCACCACATTGGGGAACATCAGGGCCGGACCGGCCAGCCGCTTCTGTACGGCCAGCACCACACGCCTCCGGATACCAAGTTCGCTCATACACTCCTGGAACAGCAGGTGCAGCACTTCCGCGCCCGGTACAAGACGTCTGCGCACTGCGCGGCGCATCTGCCGGTAACCGCGCACAGAGAGCGTAGCTCCCGCCAGAATTCCCGCAATCCAGACTGCCACTGCAATCTCAGAGGGACTGACCTGCCGCTGCACTGCGCTGCCTGCCGCACTTTCCTGCCCAGAGACAGGCGCGGCTGCGGACTGCCGGACTTCAGCCGGCACAGACGCCCCTCCAGCCTGCTGCGCTTCAGCGCGAATGGGGATTCGCGGCTGCGCAGCGGCCGGAACTGCGGCTGCCGGCACCGTTTCGCTTACCGCAGCCGGAACAGTAATGAGGTGAACGCCGGTGTCCAGCGTGAACGGCACAACCAGTCTGACCACCAGGATCAGCCAGAGCGCCAGATGCGCTCTTGGGGACAGTCTGCTGCGAAAACACCGTTTGAAGAGCATGATCGCCGCCCAGATAACTCCGGAAGAAAGGAGGATCTGAAGCAGCATTGCCGCAGTATCGTTCATTCGCCGTTCTCCTTATCCTGCTCTGCAAGCTGATCGATCAGGTCCCGCAGTTCGTCGCGCTCCGACTGGCTGAGACTGCCCTCCCTGATCATGTTGGAGACGAGCAGAGCAGCGCTGCTTTCTGTGAGCCTGGAGAGCAGCGAACGGCTCTCATTTCGCACTCCCTCTTCCCGGCTCACAGCTGCTGAATACAGCCGGCTGCCGCGCACGGTCTCGTATGTGACCAGACCCTCCTCCACCAGCTTCTTCAGATGAGTCAGCAGCGTTGTATGCGCCCATTTGCCTCTGCCTGCCATTTCTTCCATGAGCTCGGAAAGAAACATCGGACTCCGGTTCCACAAAGCTTCCATGATCAGCCACTGCTGCTTTGAAAGCGAATCTTTCATCTTATCTAGCGGGAATCTGTCCAGGAAAAGATTCCCGCGCCCTCCTTTCGATCCGTTCTGTCGTTTTTCGCGGGCAGACTTCCTGCCTTTTACAGGCACAAGGCCTCTGCTCTCGCAGCGCACCACCGGCTCGCACCGGTATCGTCTCGCGATCTTCGATCCATCGTCTAACATAATAGACTTATTGTTTGATTGTGTCAACACAAGCGAGCGCGAATAAAAACGGCTCTGCTTACCCCAGAAAGCAGAGCCGCTTAGATTATTTAGATTATTCAGATCAGGTCAGTTGGTGCGCCGGCGCAGTCTCTTCGGGCTGCCCAGGCGGCACCTGCGGCGGTCAAAGTACTGAATCCGGTTCGAAAGAATATCATCTTTCTGTACCACCATCGGATTCGCATTCCCCTGCCGGACGGCGAGCTCCAGCGCCTCGACACTGCGCCGTTCGAAGTCCGGAATGATCAGCACCTCATGGATCGAAGACGGCAGGATAAAAAAGTTCCGCCCAAGTACCGCGCCAACGCGGTCAAGGATGCCGTCCCAGCCGACCACACAGGCGCCGTTGAAACGGCTCCTGTTTGAGAGTACGTACGTGTCGTTCCGGCTCGGATTCAGCGGACGCCCTCGCTCAAGCAGGTTGGGACCTGCTATTGTCTGTCCGTGCATGGCCACTTCCATGATCGGGCTCATCCACGCCGGATCCTTGGTCGATTCATTCTCGACAGCCAGACGGTGCAGGGTTTTGGAGTCCATGCCCCAGCTGTTCATGATCTCATAAGTGATGGGCGACGAACCGACGAGGTCGCCGTCCGTCAGAAGCTGCAGCCGGTAGAGGAGTCCCCACTCCCCGACAGGCGTCCAGGGCTTATCCTTCAGATAATCGCGGCTGTCCGACGGATCGCACAGTTTGGTCGTCAGCTTGCCGCGCACCTTCTCGAAATCCAGGTCGATCGCCTCAGGCTGCGGCACAAGTCCCCCGCAGCTGCTGAGCGTGTCCGCAATCTCCTGCATCACTTCCCCGAGATCACGGCCGTTGCGGCAGTCTTCGGCGTAAAGCTCCAGCCGGACGTTGGGACTGCCGCTTAAACCTGGACGCATCAGGTACAGCCCGGTGTTCTTCTCGTCGTTGGGACGCAGGTAAACCCTGGTGCCGAGCTCGCCGTCCTGGCACTCCGGCGGCAGATACTCGCAGATATGCGTCTCCACGTAGTCAATGAATTCTTCGTTCGTCATTTCCCTGTTTCCTCACAGAAGGCCCGCGGCTGGTTGATGAACCCCTTAAGCCGCGGTGCGACTGATTCGCGCTGTTCAGTGCCGCCTCAAGCAGGATCATCGAAGATCTGAGCGATCGCACAGCTCCGTGAATTCCCCCACTTCTGCAGTACTGCCTGCCTTCGTGCCAGTAATAGCTCATGCGCACAGCTGCCACCTACACAGCCCGAAGCAGACCGGTTGCCTGCTCATAAAGCTGCAGATTGTCCGAGAGCACGTCCTCCGGCGGCATCACCTGCGGACTGGCATTGAACAGATGCAGTCCCGAACGCCAGACGTTCAGATCCAGTTCCTCATCCGCCGCCGGCAGCACCAGCACCTCGTGTACCGAGAACGGGACGATCACAAAATCGCCGCCGAGCACTTCGCTGGTCTTCTCCAGAATGCCCTCCCAGCCGATCACGCTGGCACCGTTTGTGCCGCTGCGGTTCGAGAGCCGGAAGGGACCGGCGGCCGTGCCGCCCGGCAGGCCGGCTTCAAGCAGGTTGCACCGTGGGATCTCCTTCTCGCGCGGCCCGCTGTCAGCGCGCTCAAGCCAGGCGGGGCTGAGCAGCCGGGCGTTGGCGACGGCTTCCTGATGCAGCTGATCCGCATCCACGTCCCAGTCGCGCATCATCGCATCCGACACGGGCACGAGGACGTAACGGCTGCCCTGGAGGTCAAAGCCAAGGGCGTAGAACAGTGCCCAGGATCCAAGCGGCCGCCAGGGTTTGCCGCGCAGGAACGCGGCGTTGCGCTCCCGGTCACACAGAGACGTTGTTAAAAGATTCCGGACACTGCTGAAGCTGCAGCAGTCTTCTGCTTCCGCGTCAGGTTCGCACTCCGGCTCCTCATTCCAGACGTCAAACCACTGCGGGCGCAGAGGCCGCAGAGAGGGAGTTTTTGCCTTGTTCTTTTCGGCAGGCTGCCGGTCATATTCCGCAGCTGCCCGATCTGCAGCTGAGCCATCCGAGCGGCCGCCGCAGATAACCTTTACGTGTGTCATTTTTAACCTCGTGTTGTGAGAAAGTCGCAGCATGTATGCTGCATAAGTACAGCGCAGCTAAGCGCTGTCAGTCAGTTTCAGAAGGGTGAAAAAAGACGTCCCGGCGTTCAGGCCAAGGCATGCAGAAAAAGAAATGATGAAAAGAATAAAAACACCACAACCACGGAAATACAGACCGACCGGTCTAACTGGAAATGTGTCCCGCCCCGGTTTAAACGCTTAGGACGGTCACCCGAATAAGACAAGGATAGATGTTTACAGTCAGAGATGTCAAGAGAATTTTTGCGCTGGCAAAAGGCGCAGCGCAGTGCAAGCCTGACACGCTCAGAGCCGGCAGACCTGGATCTGCCGCTTTCTGAACAGTGGTGCCGGGAATTTCTCTGCACTCTGGAAAACTTCAGCACCAGGCTGCCCAGGCAGATCATCCACCGGGACCCAAACCCGGCGAATGTGATCGCATCAGCGGACGGATGGGGCTTCATCGACTTCGAGCTTTCCGAGCTCAATGTGCGCATCTACGATCCATGTTACACGGCTCTTGCGATCTTAAGCGAGAGCTTCGCCGGATCCGACCAGGCGAGACTCTCCCTGCGACTGGAAATCTGCCGCAATATTCTCAGGGGCTACGACTGTGCAGCGAAGCACACGCAAGTGGAATGGGCCGCACTTCCCTACATAATCGCGGCGCATCAGCTGGAGTGCACAGTCTGGTGTTCAGAGCAGAAAAGGAACACCTGGATGCTGGAAACAAACAGGCGCATGGCCCTCTGGCTGATCGAGAACTGGGACCGTCTGAAATCTCAGCTGGATCCGACGTGCCGTGAAAACTGACCGAGCACGGCACGCAGCGGGCCTTTCCTCCCATGCGCAGTCAAGAAGCACCGTTGTCCTGCCCGCGCGCGTCGTCGAGCATCATCCACTCTTCGAGAGCCTCATCGTGCAGCGCCGTTACTTCCTCAAGACGCCCGCAGGCCTCCTGCAGCGTCTCATAGTCGTCGGACGAGGCCGCAATTGTCTCGTTCAGAGCCGCTATTTCCTTCTCCAGCGCACTGATGCGCTGCTCCGCTTCATAAAGCGCCTGCCGCTGCTCTGCCTGCCGCCGGCGAGCTGCTTTCTGCATTGAGCCCTTGGACGCGGCGGCCGCGTTCGCCTGCAGCGGCTTCTCCTCTGCCGGCTGATGGGCCGCACGGTAATCGTCGTAGTTTCCTTCGGTGATGTCTGTCTGGCCGCCGCTGAAAGCCAGCACCCGCTCTGCCAGCGCGTTAATGAAGTACCGGTCATGAGACACGAAAATCAGCGTGCCCTCGTATGCCTTCAGGGCCTCTTCCAGCGCCTCGCGCGCTTCGAGATCCAGATGATTCGTCGGCTCGTCCAGAAGCAGAACGTTCGCATCCCCGGCCATCAGCACGGCAAGCCCCAGTTTCGCCCGTTCGCCGCCGGAGAGATCGCCGACGTTCTTAAAGACATCATCCCCGGTGAGCCGCACACTGCCGAGCAGGGAACGGGCCTGGGATTCGAGCATGCCCGGGCAGTGCCGCATGAGCTCAGAGACAACAGACGCTTCAGGGCGCAGATCACGGTTTTCCTGGTCATAATAACCGATGCTGACATTCCGGCCCCAGGCAATCGCCGGATCCGGGTGTCCGGACGCCGCGAGCAGACTCTTCAGCAGCGTGGACTTGCCCGTCCCGTTCGCGCCAATCACGGCCAGAAAGTCACCCCGCCGCACGTTCAGATTCAGATCTGCCACAAGCTCCCGGCGCCCGCCGTCCACACTCAGGCGCAGAGCGGACACGTCCAGAACCTCCTGCCCGGCGCGGCGTCCTGCCTGGAAAGCAAAATGCGGCGGACGCCGGTTCAGCTTCGGCTTATCGATCAGCACCAGCTTTTCCAGCTGCTGTTCCCGGCTTTTTGCCATCTGCGCGGTCGACGCCCGCACGGAATTGCGATCCACGTAGTCCTGGAGCGACTGGATCTGGTTCTGCTGCTTCTCGTATTCCTTTGCCTGCGTCTCCAGGCGCTCCTGCCTCAGGGTCTTGTACTTGGTGTAGTTTCCCCTGTAGGTATAAAGCTGCGTACTGTCGAGCTCCCAGATACGCGTCACCACGCGGTCCAGGAAAAAACGGTCGTGGGAAACGACCAGAATCGCCCCGCGGTAGTTTCCCAGATACTCTTCGAGCCAGGCCAGCGTCTCCATATCCAGATGGTTGGTGGGCTCGTCAAGAACCAGCAGCTCCGGCTCCGTCAAAAGCAGCTTCGCGAGCGCGAGCCGCGTCTTCTCGCCGCCGCTCATTGTGGCAATCTGCGTCTTCTCATCCGTGCCGGCAAAACCCATGCCGGCCAGAATGCGGCGGATCTTCACGTCAATCTGGTACCCGTCGGCAGCCAGGAATACAGCCATCTGCGCGTCGTAGGCCTTCTGCAGCGCTGTGTTTTCCGGTTCACGCTCCATCTGAGCCGTCAGCTCATTCATGCGCTCCTGGGCTTTGAGCGCGTCGCTGAAAACCGAGCGCATCTCATCGATAATGGTGCTCTGCGCTTCGAGACCAGTGTTCTGCTTCAGGTAGCCGATGCGCACGCCGGAGCGCCGGCTGACTGTGCCGTCATCAGCCTCAAGGTCGCCAAGCAGGACGGAAAGAAGCGTGGATTTCCCGGTCCCATTCGGGCCGACAAGACCAATGCGGTCCCCCTCATGAATGCGCGCTGTCGCGCCGCGAAAGATCTCCTGCTCGCCGAACGATTTGCCGGCTTCCTGCAGTTCCGCAATCATGCATTCTCACCTGTGCTGCCCTGGGCCGCGGCTACAAATTCGCGGAAAACTGGATGCGTTTTGTTGGGCCGGCTCTTAAACTCCGGATGGAACTGCACACCCAGAAAGAAACCGTTTTCCGGAATTTCCATCGTTTCCACGAGCGTATTGTCCGGCGAAGTGCCCGTCACCTGCATGCCTGCACGCTCGAACTCCTCGCGGTAGTCATTGTTGAACTCAAAGCGGTGCCGGTGCCGCTCGCGGACGGTTTCCGCCGCGTAGGCCCGCTCCATTAGTGAGCCCGGACGCACGGCGCAGGGATAAGCCCCGAGGCGCATCGTGCCGCCCTTCGTCTTCAGTTCCCGCTGCTCGGGCATCAGGTCAATGATCAGATGCTCAGATTCCGGAGCAAACTCGCGTGAGTTCGCGTCCGCGTGACCCAGCACGTTCCGGGCAAATTCAATGGCCGCCGTGTGCAGCCCCAGACAGATTCCGAGGTACGGTACATCCTGCTCGCGGGCATAGCGGGCCGCTGCGATCATGCCTTCAATACCGCGCTCGCCGAAACCGCCCGGGACCAGAATGCCGCCGGCTCCTCCAAGCAGCTGTGCAGCGTTCTCCTCTGTCACCTCTTCGGCGTCGATCCAGCGGATGTCGACTTCCGTGTCGTTTTCGTAACCGGCATGTCTGAGCGCTTCCACGACCGACAGATAGGCATCATGCAGCGCCACGTACTTGCCTACCAGGGCGATTTCCGTGCGGCCGTGCTCCGCGTGGATGCGCCTGACCATCTCTTCCCAGCCGGACAGATCCGGTGCGCCGCACGCAAGGCCGAGCTCCTCAGCCACTGTGTCCGCAAGGCCGTTCTTCTCCAGCATGAGAGGTGCTTCGTAGAGGACATCCACAGTACCGTTTTCAATGACACACTGCTCACGGACGTTGCAGAACATGGCGATCTTGCGCTTGATCTCTGGTTCCAGGGGTTCGTCACAGCGGGTGACAATGATATTGGGAACAATGCCGATCGCCTGCAGCTCCTTGGCACTGTGCTGCGTCGGCTTTGACTTGTGTTCGCCGCTGCTGCGGATATAAGGGACCAGGGTGACGTGGATATAGCAGCAGTTGCCGCGCCCTTTCTCAAGACCGATCTGCCGGATCGCCTCCAGAAAAGGCTGGCTTTCGATGTCCCCTGTTGTGCCGCCGATCTCGGTGATGACGACATCCGCACCGGTGCTGTCGCCGACCGTGTAGATGAAGTCCTTGATTTCGTTGGTGATGTGCGGGATAACCTGGATTGTCTGCCCGAGGTAATCACCCCGCCGCTCCTTCGAGAGCACGTTCCAGTAGACTTTGCCGGTCGTGAGATTGGAATAGCGGCTGAGATCCTCGTCGATGAACCGTTCGTAGTGCCCGAGGTCGAGATCCGTCTCGGCTCCGTCTTCGGTCACGAAGACCTCCCCGTGCTGCAGCGGGCTCATCGTGCCCGGATCCATGTTGATGTACGGGTCAAGCTTCTGCGCTGCCACCTTGAGGCCGCGGGCCTTGAGGAGCCGGCCGAGTGAAGCCGCCGTGATCCCCTTGCCGAGCCCGGATACTACCCCGCCGGTCACAAACACATATTTTGTCATCACACATCTCCCAGATCGTACATTTTGAGCACTGCCTTGGCGAGCTCCGTTTTCCGCATACGCAGATTCATCGCATTGCGCTCCAGGAAACGGTGCGCCTGCGGTTCACTCATACCAAGATACCGCATCAGGACTTTCTTGGCACGTTCTATGAGCTGCCTGTCTCGATTCTCCACGGTCACCTGTCAGATGTAGATGTAGAGCTGTCTGTATGGATTGCTGGTGTTCGGTATAAGCCGCATGTACGGACGGGAGAGGAGTTCCTCACGCATCTTGGAACCAAACGTCCGGCAGTAGAGCTCAATATACGGCTCCACCAGGCGCATGTCGGCGGGCTCTGCCCGCACCTGGGGCGGCAGATCGTCTGCCCGGCTGCACTGCAGAATGATCTGGCCGCCGTGCATGCCGGTGCCGCAGAAATTCCCGACCGGCATCTCCTGCGTTTTGCCGATTCCAAGAATGACAATCGTGCCGCCTGCCAGATACTCGCCGAGAAAGCTGCCGGCCGTTCCACCCGCCAGAATGAGCGGGCTGCGGCCCTCGTATTCTTTCATATGGATCCCGGCACGGTAGCCAATGTTTCCCTCCACGAGAATGCAGCCGCCGCGCATGCCGTAGCCGGCCGTGTCACCAGCCGAGCCGAACACGGTGATCGTTCCATCGTTCATCGTGTCCCCAGCTGCGTCCTGCACGTTCCCATGCACGGTGATCTGCGCGCCGTTCAGGTAGGCGCCGGCCGCGTTCCCGGCTGTGCCATATACGTGAATTTCCTTGTCGGCAAGACAGTCCCCAAGGTAGCGCTGACCGTTGACATGCCGCAGTTCAATATACCTGTCTTCACAGAGGCGGACAGCCTCGTTGAGCACCTGCTGGTCCATATTCCTGGCGTCAATGATCATGCCGGCTCCTTCCTGCGCGGCCGCGCACTCCTCTCACGCGGCACTTTTCTCAATGTATGCGTCGCGGTCCGGTCCAACTGAAATATACCTGAATGGAGCCCCAATCGCTTCTTCGAGAAATTCAACATACCGACGCGCACTGGCCGGCAGGTCCTCGTAGCGGCGCACGGCGGAAATGTCCTCGAGCCATCCAGGCAGCTGCGTGATGACCGGCTTTGCTTTCTCAAGCCGGTCGCCGAACGGGAAGTCTTCCGTCTCCACGCCGTCGATCTCATACGCCGTGCAGACCGGAATCGTCTCAAAGCCACTCAGCACGTCCAGTTTGGTCAGGGCAAGCTCATCGGCACCCTGCATCCGGACTCCGTACCTGGTGGCAACCGCATCGAACGGACCGACGCGCCGCGGCCGTCCAGTGGAGGCGCCGTATTCACCGCCCGCCTGCCGCAGCTTTTCCGCCTCGTCTCCAGACAGCTCCACGGTAAACGGTCCCTCCCCGACGCATGTCGAGTACGCCTTCACAATCCCGAGCACGTGATCTAGATGCCGTCCGGGAAGNCCGGATCCAATGGGTGCAAACGCGGCCAGTGTGTTGGACGATGATGTGTACGGGTAAATCCCATAGTCGATATCCCGCAGCGCTCCAAGCTGCGCCTCGAAGAGAATACCGCCACCCTTGGCGTCCTCCTGCTCCAGGAACACGCNCGTGTCGCAGATGTACGGCCGCAGCCGGTCGCCCCATTTGTGCAGCCAGCTGAGCACTTCATCGACCTCCATCCGGCTGTCGCCGTAAACACCTTCCAGCGTCAGGTTTTTCCAGTCCAGGATGTCGTCCACTTTTTCCTTCAGGGTNTTCGGAAACAGCAGGTCATTCATGTGCAGCGCCTTCTTCAGATACTTGTCCCCGTATACAGGCGCAATGCCACGGCGGGTGGACCCGTAGGCGCGGTCCCCGAGGCGGGTCTCCTCGAGCACGTCCTGGCGCACGTGATACGGCAGCACGATCACTGCGCGGTCCGAAATGCGCAGATTCTCCGGCGTCACGGAGACCCCTGCCTGCTCAAGCGCATNGATTTCANCGCACAGCGCCTCGAGGTCAATGACCATGCCTGGTCCCATGACGTTCACCACGCCCTCGCGCAGAATTCCCGACGGCAGCAGGTGCAGGATGAACGTGCCCTGGTCGTTCTTCACCGTGTGGCCGGCGTTATTGCCGCCCTGGTAGCGCACGACAGCGTCGCAGTCCGCGGAGAGCAGGTCGACCATCCGTCCTTTGCCCTCATCTCCCCAGTTAATTCCAACGACAGCTGTCAGCATCCGCGTTCCTCCTACTCACCTGCATATTTGATTCCCAGGATTTCCAGTTCTTTCTCGTTCAGACCCACGCCGCGCAGCATGAGACGGTTGCCCCGCAGCGCTTCAATCGAATTGATACCCATGCCGCCCATCATNTCCATGATCTCATGGTTCCAGGCGTTCACCAGATTCACCAGCCGCTCGGCGCCCCGCTCCGGGTCCAGCCGGCGCACCAGGTCCGGCCGCTGCGTCGCAATGCCCCAGTTGCACTTACCGAGGTGACACGCCCGGCACAGATGACAGCCAAGGGCCAAAAGCGCTCCTGTCGCAATGTAGACAGCATCCGCGCCAAGGGCGATCGCCTTGACCACATCTGCACTGCTGCGGATGCTGCCGCCGGCAATCACCGACACTTCGCTGCGGATTCCCTCGTCCCGCAGCCGCTGATCCACACTCGCAAGCGCCAGCTCGATCGGGATGCCCACGTTGTCCCGGATACGGGCCGGAGCTGCGCCCGTACCGCCGCGGTAGCCGTCGATGGCAATAATATCCGCGCCGCTGCGGGCAATCCCCGAAGCGATCGCCGCCACATTGTGTACCGCGGCCACCTTGACGATAATGGGCCTTTTATACTCCGTCGCTTCTTTCAGGGAATCCACCAGCTGACGCAGATCCTCGATCGAGTAGATGTCATGATGCGGCGCTGGTGAGATGGCGTCTGAGCCGAGCGGAATCATCCTCGTCTTGGAGATATCCTCCCCGACTTTTGTTCCCGGCAGATGACCGCCAATGCCCGGCTTGGCACCCTGTCCCATCTTGATCTCGATGGCCGCCCCGGCATTCAGATAGTCCTTGTGCACACCGAAGCGTCCGGATGCCACCTGCACGACAGTATTGGGGCCGTATTCAAAGAAATCCTCGTGCAGGCCGCCTTCACCGGTGTTGTACAGTGTCCCGAGCGCCCGGGCCGCCCTCGCCAGTGCCGCATGCGCATTATAGCTGATAGACCCGTAGCTCATGGCGGAAAACAGGATGGGCACAGCCAGCTCAAGCTGCGGTCTCAGATTGTTCATGAGCCTGCCGTCCGGCCCCCGCTCAATCCATCCCGGCTTTTTCCCGAGGAAAACGCGCGTCTCCATCGGCTCGCGCAGNGGGNCAATGGGCGGATTGGTGACCTGNGANGCNTTGAGCAGNATNCGGTCNNAGTANCCGGGCTGCGGCGTCGGATTTCCCATGGAAGCCAGCAGCACTCCGCCCGAGCCGGCCTGCTGGTACACCTGCCGGATGGCTGGTTCCTTCCAGTTGTCGTTTTCCCTNAACGTATTGTCTGTCCTGACAATCTTGAGCGCCCGCTCCGGGCAGAGGGCCACGCACCGCTGGCAGTCCACGCACCGGGCGTCATCACTGCGCATTTTTCCTGTCTCAGGCACATAGGAGTGCACTTCGTTGGCACACTGATGCTCACAGATCCGGCAGCTCGTGCAGCGCTCTTCCCGGCGGTGCACTTCGTATTCCGGATAGATAAAATCCCTGGGCATATCGTCAGGCTCCTCTTTCTGCAGCAGGCACCCGCGCTGAATCGAGCCGCACGATAAAGGGCTCGCCGCCCGCCGGCGCGTACAGATTCTCCGCGTCGGGCGCAACTGCCCGGATAGCACACTCCTCGCTGGCCACGTATACAGCGCTGCCTTTTTCCGCTGTCACCATGCTCCGCAGCTTCAGACGGTCGTTGAGAGCCATCATGCCGTCTTCNAAACCGACCAGGATCGAAAACGGACCTGTCATGAGCATACTGGGAAAAGCCTGCCGCANATAAGCGGCCTGTGCTGCCTCACGNGGCCCCAGCCGGCGGATGGTGGACCAGAACGNCGCAGCGAACACCTGGGCAATTTCCGGCATCTCAAGGCCAATTCTGCGGTTGAGATAGTCNACCATATAGGCAATGACCTCGGTGTCGGTCAGAAGTGAGCACCGGTAGCCGAACATTTCAATAAAGCGGCGGTTCGCGTCGTAGGAACTGATCTCTCCATTGTGTACGACAGCATAGTTCAGCATCGAGAANGGATGCGCTCCGCCCCACCAGCCGGGCGTGTTGGTCGGGTAGCGGCCGTGTGCGAGGAAGCAGTGNCCCTCGTACTCGTNCAGCCTGTAGAATTCTCCGATATCCTCCGGGTAGCCGACGCCCTTGAAAGCACCCATGTTCTTCCCCGAAGAGAAGATNTATGAACCCTCAAACTCGGAGTTCACGCGGATGACGCAGCGCGCGACGAATTCCTCTTCCGAAAGCTGCGAGTCGGCNAGCCGGTGCCGGTTCGGTCTGACAAAGTANCGCCAGATGAGCGGTGAATCTGCAATGCCCTTCACCTGCCGAGTCGGAATCTTGGAAAGATTATCGATCTCAAAATGCCGGTCGAGAAATTTCTCGAGATCCTTTTTGGCCTCGNCATCATCATAAAAGACGTGCAGTGCATAGGCATCCCTGTATTCCGGATAGATGCCGTACGCCGCAAAGCCGCCTCCGAGTCCGTTGGAGCGGTCATGCATCGTGGCGATGGAAGTGATAATGTNCCGGCCACTGATGCGCGANNNA
>JAAUYQ010000026.1:12650-22474 GCA_014805015.1 Clostridia bacterium
ANNAAAATGCCGGAAATCGCGCAGCCGNNAGGAATTCTGATCTGTCCTTCTTTTGCCAGCATGCTTTTTCTGCCCTTTCCAGAAGAAGACGTTTGTCTCCCTGCTTCTGAGTCTGCCAAAATCTCCCAGTGTCCTATTGTAGCATTCCCGAAGTGACTGTCAACGCCGNNTGAAACGCGGTCCCCGTTCCATTTCAAAATTTGCAGCCGTATACAGTCAGAATCCGCATTCCTTCGTCAGCACGTGAAACGAAGACAGTTCTTTGTTTCATTTGGCTGCAGCCGGCAGTTGACAGAGCCCGGTTCTTACCCCTATACTCGTAGCATCGCCCGCCAATCTTGCGCGGGTGATAGAAGTGAACGGCAAAGGCGCCGCACGCTGTCTTCCTGTCCTCGGGCTGACAGTGTCGGCGTCTTTTTATTTTTACTGTGCGCTGCATGCAAAGGAGGCATACATGAATGACGTGACCACAGACTTCGGCAGCCTCGTCTTCAATGACGAGGTGATGCGCGAACGCCTGCCAAAAGACACCTACCGGGCATTGAAAAAAACCATCGACGAGGGCAGCGACCTTGACCTGTCGATTGCCAATGTCGTCGCTAATGCCATGAAGGACTGGGCGACGGAGCAGGGCGTGACCCACTTCACGCACTGGTTCCAGCCGATGACCGGGGTCACGGCGGAAAAACATGACAGCTTCATCTCCCCCACGCCGGAAGGCGGGATCATCATGGAGTTTTCCGGCAAGGAGCTCGTCAAGGGCGAGCCGGATGCTTCGAGCTTCCCGTCCGGCGGGCTGCGCGCTACCTTCGAGGCCCGCGGCTACACAGCCTGGGATCCGACAAGCTACGCGTTTATCAAGGACGGGATCCTCTGCATTCCCACAGCCTTTGCCTCCTACAGCGGTGAGGCGCTCGACAAGAAGACCCCGCTTCTTCGCTCCATGCAAGCCCTCGACAAAGAGGCCATCCGTCTGCTGCGCCTGTTTGGCAACACAGAAGCCAGCCGGGTCGTCTCGACCGTCGGTCCGGAGCAGGAGTACTTCCTGATTGACCGCAGCATGTACGAGCAGCGGCGGGACCTCAAGTACACGAACCGGACACTTTTCGGCGCCAAACCGCCCAAAGGGCAGGAGCTCGACGATCACTATTTCGGAGCGCTCCGGCCGCGCGTCTCGGAGTTTATGGCGGAGCTGGACCGCGAACTGTGGAAACTGGGCATTCTCGCTAAGACCAAGCACAACGAGGTGGCCCCGGCCCAGCACGAGCTGGCGCCGATCTACGGGCAGACCAATGTGGCCACCGATCACAACCAGGTCACGATGGAAATGATGAAGCGGATTGCCCTCAAGCACGACCTTGTCTGTCTGCTGCACGAGAAACCCTTCGCCGGCATCAACGGCAGCGGCAAGCACAACAACTGGTCCGTGCAGACAGATACCGGCGAGAATCTCATGGAACCGACGTCCAAACCGGAGGAGAACCTGCAGTTCCTGCTGGTACTGGCAGCCGTGATTGAGGCCGTGGACAAGCACCAGGATCTGCTGCGGCTCTCGGTGGCCTCCGCGGGCAACGACCACCGTCTCGGGGCTAACGAGGCACCGCCGGCCATCATTTCCATCTATCTCGGCGACGTGCTTACAGGCGTGCTCGAGGCTGTTGAAAGCTACGCAGACTACAGCAGCGAGGACCGCGAGGAACTTGAGACAGGCGTGCAGGTCCTGCCGAATTTCCAGAAGGACAACACGGACCGCAACCGGACTTCCCCCTTCGCCTTCACCGGCAACAAATTCGAGTTCCGGATGCTCGGCAGTTCGCTCTCCGTCGCCGGACCGAACGTCGTTCTCAACACCATTCTCGCAGACCAGTTCCGGGAGTATGCGGACCGCCTGGAGAAGGCGGAACGCTTCGACGCCGAAGTGCTGCGCATCATCCGCGAAGCCTACCGGAATCACAAGCGCATCATCTTCAACGGCAACAACTATTCGGACGAATGGGTGGCCGAAGCGGAGGAGCGCGGTCTGCTGAACCTCAAGTCCACGGCTGATGCGCTTCCCTATTTCGTGCGGCCGGAGAACATTGCCCTTTTTGAGCGCCACGGCGTCTTCTCGGAAGCCGAGATGCGTTCACGTCTGGAGATTCTGCTCGAAGAGTACTGCAAGACACTGCAGATTGAGGCCACCACCATGCTGCAGATGGCCAAGAAGAGCATTATTCCGGCGGTCGCGGAATACACAAGCGAACTGGCGGACACAATCAACCGCAAAAAGCAGGCTGTCGCGGATGTCAATGTGGACACCGAGACATCTCTGCTGCGTGAGCTGTCCAACCTCCTCGGGTCCTTCTACAAGGCGGTGGAAACGCTCGATGACAAGCTGATTGAAGCGGGCCGGATCACCGACCTCGAAGAAGCAGCCCATTTCTACCGCGATGAGATCTTTCAGGCGATGCAGGAGATGCGCGGGCTCTCCGACACCATGGAAACCATGGTCTCCAAGAAAGTCTGGCCGTGGCCGACCTACGGCGATATTCTTTTCAGCGTCTGATCTTCAGGCCGCAAACAAACAGCGCGCAGCACGAAAACGCACTGCGCGCTTTTTTCTGTCCTTTTTCGCTCCGCCTGGCGTCTACCGTATCGGGCGGCCGGGACCTCATTCTTCCCGGAAAACCGCCGCTGGAAGGACCGATCCGATCGTATTGCCGGCCAGAAGCATCAGCAGGCAGAGCCAGCTGGCCAGGTCGTACGAGCCGGAGGCAAACATAAGGTACGCACTGGCAATCGAGTGATCGAAGCGGGCCAGAACGAAAACCATGATGCTGAGGACAATGACGAACCAGGAGAGCAGCGGCCGCTGGGACCCCTTGGTGTTGGCCTTCCAGGCGACATAGACCAGACAACCGCAGAATGATGACGAAACCAGCTGACGGGCAGTACCCTGCTCCACCTTCAGGTCCCAGGAAGCCTGTGCGGCCTCCATAAGCTCCGGGCCCTGATAGAGTAACGGCGTCAGCAGAGCACCGATGAGACAGCCAAGCAGATTGCCCAGCAGCATCATTAGCAGCCAGCTCCACCACCCGTTTTTGTGTTCTACAACTGTATTGCCGACGGCACCAGTATAGAGAAAGGCCTGCAGGAGAAAGATGCTCGTGAGGCCGATCGTAAACATCAGCGCGCCTGCCAGTCTGCTCTCGCTGAGCAGGTTGATAATGCCGGCCACGGAAAGGATGACTCCGCTGTAGACCGATCTGGCAAAGAAGTTGCCGGTTATTCTGAGCGCTGTGTGAGTCTCTCGTTTCCTACTTCTCATTCCACGTCCTTCCGCCGCCAAAGCAGTCCCCGCCGGCTGTGTCCGGCTGCCGGACGCTGCCCGACTGTGACACAGATCTGATGTTCTCTGTTCGCCGCAGCAACGGCCAGCGGGCGCAGCATCCGGCCCGTTCGCTGTCTCCACAATTGTATGGTCCTTTCAAAAAGGGGTCAATCTGATGCGGCCGCGCGATCACGCGCGTGCAGGGCCAGCGCGGCCGGACCAACGTATCCTGGAGCAACCGGCTTCCGGCGGCACAGCGAGCAATGGGCTCAGAAGTGCTCCAGCTTGCAAAACGCGGCAGCTTCTGCCAGTTACGATACATTGACAGGCGAAGTATTAGCGCATATGATGTTCCCTGTCTAAAGCAATATATCGAACGCGGAGGTTCAGTATGAGTCATCTACACACAACCGCAGCTACAGGCGGTGCGCACTTTCAGGCAGACGCTGACGGTATTCGGCACATCGAATGCCACCTGGGCGATGCGGAGCTCCTGGTGGAAGCAGCAGAGGGCAGACACATCAGCGTTCGCCAGACGGATGGATGCGGCGATCGGCTTACCACAGAAATCCGCGACGGCCGGCTCGTCGTTGGATCGCTACCGCGACCGGTATGGTCGTGGTGCCGGACACAGATCGTCCTCCTCGTTCCGGCAGCCTACGCTGGGCGTCTTACTGTAGAGTTAAATTCCGGTAGCGCCTCCATCCGCGGCCTGAGGCCGCGGGATCTCGACTGCAGCGCACACTCTGCGCAGATCCGGATTGATCAGTGCCAGGTAGCGTGCGAGCTGACGGCCTCAGCGAAAAGCGGCCAGCTCACGATTACGGAAACGGAAGCGCAGACGCTCAGTCTGTCGAGCGCCTCAGGCAGCGTTGCGTGCGAGCATATCGTATGCGGAACGTTTGTCTGCAGTACGCGCTCCGGGCGGCAGGATCTTCGCAGCGTGCACGCCGGACACCTCTGCCGTCTGGAGGCGTGCAGCGGCGGTCTGCGTTTCCAGGGAACTGCGCCAAGACTCGAAACGGACAGCAAGTCCGGAGCGCAGCATCTGACGGTTGGCGACTTAGAGACCGCTGATCTGAAAGCAGTTAGCGGCATGCTGGATCTGACGGTGCCAGAGGGACCGGATCTCAAACAGATCGCGGCAGAAGCCATATCTGGGACTGTGCTGCTGCGTCTGCCCCTGGAGGTTTCCCCAGAACTGGACCTGCATTCCAGCCATGGCAGGTGCAGCTGCAGTGAAGCTTTCAGGTCCGGCTTCCATCCAGTCCGAATCTGCGCCAAGGTGTTTTCTGGGCAGACGCAGATCCTGCCTGCCTTTGCCAGCTGAAAGCTGCATCTGCAGAGGCCTGTGCCCTCTGCAAATGCAGCCGCTGCTTCACGCCCACAGTTTTTTCCAGCAGCTCTGCAAGCATCACGGCTGCAGATACCTGTCTGATGCTCGGTGCTGAACACTCACCATTCCTGGGACCTGTGAGTTGCAATGATCGTCAGCTGCCTTCCGCAGTGCGGCCGTCCTTCAGAAAACTTCCACACTGAAGGAAACTGTCTGGCTGACTGGCGCAGGTTCTTCCTGCACGCTCCGCCGAACATGCAGATCGCCTAGGTTCTGCCAGCAGTCATCCCACCCAAGGCCTCCTCCTCTTGGCCGAGCGCCTCACGCAGACAGGCCGTAAAGCAGGCAAACAGGCCGGGAGATCTGACTGATCAGTCGGATCTCCCGGCCTTTGGCTTTATGAGGACACCGGTCTGCCAAACTATCGAATCTGCTGCCGAGGCTATGCCAGAACTGACTTCCGGTCCTGCTCGCCGTCCGTTTCTGTCCCGCTCGCTCCAGTCCTACTCGGAGCCAGAAAGCCAGCGCCGGCGAGTTCTGCGCCCTATCTAGCCGGTTCTGCACAACAGCACTCGCAGCAGGACGCAGTCTGCCACCGTACGTCCCAGCTTCGCGCGCAGCTTAAGATCTTTGGACGCGCTGCTCCGATCTCCTCCTGCTTCGTCCAACAGCACGTATGTGCGTGCCTCGGTCCGCCCTTCCTTGGACAGGGCTGCGCTGTACAGTACAATCTACTTAGCAAGGCAGAATGCAAGGAGACACTATGATAGAAATTCGAACTAAGAAACTGCGGCCAGGCGCGGTTCTCCCCAAGCTCTACAGCGCTGGTGCTGCCGGTGCTGATCTCTGTGCCTGCATTGAGGACACGGTGGGCATCCCTTCAGGCGAAACGGTCGCGATTCCGACCGGCCTTGCCGTTGAAATCCCAGAAGGCTACGCCGGCCTCATCTTTGCCCGCAGCGGCCTCGCTGTCTCGCAGGGAATCGCACCGGCTAATAAAGTTGGGCTGATCGACAGCGACTACCGCGGCGAGCTGATTTTGCAGCTGCACAACCATTCCGACACGATCCGCACGGTCGAGCCGGGGCAGCGCCTCGCGCAGATGGTGATTATGCCGGTTGCTGCTGCCGTTTATGTCGAGGCAGAGTCCCTCTCGGAAACGGAGCGCGGCAGCGGCGGCTTCGGCTCCACGGGTCAGTTCTGAATTCTACTGATCCACTGCCGCCTTCAGGCGGTCGAGCGCTGAGACGAGCACGGCACGCGGCACAGCAAGGTTGATTCGCTCAAAACCGGCTCCTTCGTTCCCGAACACGTAACCCTCGTCGAAAAAAAGATCCTGCGCAATCATACGTTTCTCGAGTTCCGTTGGATCAAGCCCGAGATAACGTAGGTCCACCCACAGCAGATAGGTTCCCTGGAGCGGCGATACGACGGCCTGCGGGATCTCGCGCTGAATGAAATCTATGGCCAGCTGCCGGTTGCCATCGATCACTTCGATCATTTCCTTGTACCAGCCGTCGCAGCGGGTATAGGCGAGTTCAGTCGATGTGTAGGCGAGCGCATTCAGCGCAAACTGACCGCTGCGCATTTTGGCGTCCTCAAAAGCCGCCCGCAGTTCCTTGTTTGGAATAATTGCACTTGACGCCTGCATGCCAGCCAGATTAAAGGTCTTGGATGGTGCTGTGAAAAGGACCGTCCGTTCCTTCATGTCCGGGCAGGCGTTGAGAAACGGTATGTGCCGGTATCCCGGCATCACGAGATCGCCGTGAATTTCATCAGAAATAATCAGCAGTCCATACTTCGAGGCAATTTCTCCGATATCTTCCAGTTCCTGCTTTGTCCACACCCGTCCGACCGGGTTGTGAGGGCTGCAGAGCAGAATGGCAGCGGCGTCTGAAGCCAGCTCATCGAGCTTCTGCACGTCAATCGTGTAGTACCCATCGGTATCCGTCAGGGGCAGGCTGATCTGGCGCCTGCCCGTGTACTCGATCAGTTTGTAGAATGGGTAGTAGACAGGAGTCATTACGATGATGCCGTCGCCCGGATTTGTGCAGGCCGTCAGAGCCAGTCCGATTCCGTTCACCACACCGGGCGTAGGCACAATCCACTCTGTCTCGATCTGCAGGTCCTGCCGGCGGGCGAGCCACTGCTGAATACATTCGAAATAGTATGGGGTCGGCTGCGTATAGCCGAGAACTGCCGTTCCCAGATGCTCGCACAGACCGTCCCGGATTTCCGGCGCGAGCAGAAATTCCATGTCTGCTACGCTCAGCGGGACAGTATCCGGAGAGACGTCCGGTTTGAGCTCCAGCATTGCATTCCACTTGGCGCTACCCTGGGAAGCGCGGTTCTGCCAGGTCTCGAAATCGTATTCCACTGCTATTCCTCCACTTCAGGCGAATTCCCGCATTCCAGGCCGCATCGAAGTATCCGACGGGAATTCAGTTCGTTCTTTCCTCGCAGCCCAGTTCATTTCCGGCGGCAATCTTCGGTTGGACGGCTGGGCGCTGCAGACCGTTCTCTTTATAAAGACAATCGGTCTTCTTGCACGTCATCGTGCAGCGAAGCTCCCGCTGAGAGCTCCAGGTCAACGTCCGCTGCAGAAATAATCCAGATCTGCACGTGAACCCGTTTGGGCGAGACACTTAAGGAAGCATCAGCAAAACATAATTTCGAGCAGTCAATTCCCGTGTTCTTTGAAAGATCAGCATCTTTCTCCAGCATTCCACCTCGGACGCCTTCGCAGCACCTGCGGCTCGCGAAGCAAACTCGGCATGCGACCGCTCCGTCAATGGAAGCTGCAAGGCTGCTTCTATAGGTCCTGCGTAGCAACGGCCGGAACAAAATCTGTCTGCCATGCTCACGCCTGTCATTCTGTCTGGGCTAGACGGCACGCTATCACCCAGCATAGCCAGCGCATTGGGGCGGCGGCAACAAAAAAGGCCGGGCGGGCCTTTTCGTCATCTATCCACTTTTCCTGCTGCTCATCACGGATTGCCTTCAAATTCTTCCGAAAGCTCATCCATCTCCTCAGCGTACTTGATGCCGTCCATGTCCCCAAAACGAATCATACTGGCGCTGATTCCGTTCGTGGTGTTGTCTCCAGTAACGTCATTGTTCATGATCGTCGCGTTGATATCGTAATCTCCTGGATTGGCCTGCTCGGCCCTTTCTTTTTCGATGTCACTCATAGCAGTACCTCCTTGTATGCCTTAAGAATAAACTGTGGGTTCTTTGAGCAAACAGATCCGAACAGACTCGAGATCCAATCGGGCCTGCGCACCCGCAGCGAGTGAAACGCCACATTCACAGGAATCAAAAAAAGGCACAAAATCTGTCTCGACAGCATTGCGCCTCTTTATCTCAATCTCATGCATGCTGAAGTCCGGAATCGCCCACTCTTGGCGCCGAATCCAGCATAAAGAATTCTCATCTGTGTCAATCACGGATTGCCTTCAAATTCCTCCGAAAGCTGATCCATTTCGTCTGCATATTTGATGCCGTCCATGTCACCGAAGCGTACCATGCTGGCGCTGATTCCGTTTGTCGTATTGTCTCCGGTCACATCATCGTTCATGATGGTCGGATCCTTGTCGAAATCACCTGGGTTCGCCTGTTCAGCTCTTTCCTTTGCGATGTCACTCATGACGAAAACCTCCTTCGCACGCACTAGAAATAAACCTCCCAGGCCCAGTTGAAACGAGAGCAAAGTGCGCTCTCAGAAACCCGTTCGACCGCGACCAGCCGCATCTTATCCATCAGTGCAGCCGTGCCTGCGCCGATGTCGCGGATTCCGTCGCAGCTGTCCGTCCTCATCGGCAGCGACTCATACGGATCGTCCATTTCGGCCACCTCATAATAAAGCTGCGCAGCCTTGTGCGGATCTCCGGCCTGGTGGCCGTTCTAGCCCGTGTAGAAGGTCATGTTATCGTCATAGAGCGACCCATAGGCCGAATCTGCCGGTGCCGTTGTCTTGTGGGACGATCCAAAGAAACTCCGTGCAGAAAAAACCGGGTTTCACATCTGTCACACGGATGCCAAAATCCTTCGTCTCCTGGGCAAGCGTTTCAGCCAGCGCTTTGATGGCATGCTTTGTGGCACAGTAAATACCAGGGAGCGGTCCCGCGTTGCAGGCTCCGAGACTACTGACGTTGAATACGTGACCGGACTGCTGCCGGTGCATGACTGGAAGCACATTCCATGTCATGTTCAGCAATCCAAAGACGTTGACAGCAAACACTGCCCCCGCGTCCGCATCGCTCATCTCCTCCGCCGTCGCCAGATGTATATCCTCCATTATTCACGAGCACATCCATACGGCCAAATTTCGCGAGCACCTCCTTCAGCGCTTTCTTCACGTCAGCCTCATCAGTCACGTCCAACTCGAGCGGCAGGAAATTTTCCGTTTCGGAGCCGAAAACATGTTCGAGCCTTTCGCGGCTGCGGCTGGCAGCCGCTACTGGATAGCCGCGGCTGATCAGCTCAGTAACGAGTGCCCCGCCCATACCCTTGGACGCCCCCCAGACTGTCTCAAAACAACAGATCGCATCGAATATCGCACCACTTTGCTGCAAATTGTTCCAAATCGAGGACTTATGGCGCCACAACACAGATTATTCGGGCCAGCATTACTGTCACAGCAACCACTTCAAGAAATCGCATCAGAGTTTTGGGACAGCCTCACCCGTAATCAGCCAAACCTTTTTCTCACTCATCTGTGTTGCGCCTCCTGATCAGCTCCTGCATTTATTCGCAGCTCCATTCGTCTTTCTCCCCACCTGCGGTAGTGATCTATCTTGCAGTCCGCACCTCAAGTCGGGTCCTGAGCGACTCCATCTCGGAGAGCGCCTTTACCCGCTGTGTTGCAAATCACAGTTGAATGACGTTGCTGTCCACTACAAAAACAACGTTGGCGAACAAAAAGGATCCAAGATAGTCTCAGATCCTACACGTATCTAGTGGTCCGGCTGTCGACGTAGGATCGGTAGCCAAAACCGCACAACAAAGCCAAATACACCCTGTCTTTTATCCTCAATTACCCTTAGAGACCTCGGACTCTGGGGCCTCTTTCATATTCTGGCACTGTTTCTACCTAGGGAGACCTTGAACCCGTCCCTTTATATCTTAGCAGTTCTGTGGTTACATCTACACTCCAATCTCGGAAGAATCCACTTCTGA
>JAAUYQ010000027.1 GCA_014805015.1 Clostridia bacterium
TGCGGTGCAGCGGACAAGCCGGCCGCCTGCGGTGCAGCGGACAAGCCGGCCGCCTGCGGCTCCGGCAGCTGAAAGTTTTTCGTTTATACAGTCAGGCCCTGGCGCGGAAGTTTTATTGGCGGCCGCCAGGGCCTGTTCTGCTCAAGGACGTGTTATCCACGGGGGAGACAACGTGAGAGAATACTTTGCCTTTCAGTGGCACATTACGGATTCCTGCGATCAGCGCTGCAAGCACTGCTATATCTATGCTGGGGATGCGCACCATCAGGTGGAGACCCAGTCGTGGCAGCAGATGCAGAAGATTCTTTCGAACTGTGAAGACTTCTGCCAGGTCTTTCAACGTCTTCCATACTTCTACATAACAGGCGGAGACCCACTGCTGCATCCGGATTTCTGGAAGCTTCTTGCAAAGCTCAAGACTCGGGAGATTCCCTTTGCGATTCTCGGTAATCCATTTCACTTAAACGATGCTGTCTGCCGGAAGCTTCGGGATTATGGGTGCCAGAAGTATCAGCTGTCGCTGGACGGTATGCGCGACACACATGACTGGTTCCGCAAACCCGGCTCTTTTGACCTTACGCTTGAGAAGATCGAAACTCTGAAGCGAGCCGGCATCCGTGCTGTCATCATGAGTACTGTGTCTGCAGTCAATATAGACGAGATTCCCGACGTCATCGAAGCAGCCGCTTCTGCCGGCGCCGATGTGTTTTCCTTTGCCAGATTCGTTCCGACCGGTTTCGGCATAGACGAAGAAATAGAACCGTACCGCTACCGAAGTTTTCTGACAGAGTGCGACAATCGCTTCCGGGCATTGGAAGAAGCCGGCTGCCAGACGTATTTTGACAGAAAGGATCATCTCTGGACACTGTACGCCTACGAACAGGGCAGTTTCAGAATTCCGGA
The DNA here is from genome assembly GCA_014805015.1 of Clostridia bacterium. Taxonomy (GTDB): domain Bacteria; phylum Bacillota; class Clostridia; order Christensenellales; family Christensenellaceae; genus JAAUYQ01. The sequence goes on from JAAUYQ010000027.1 coordinate 904, forward strand.
CGGTGCGCGGGCGGGCATGATTTACGGCGGCTGCAACTGCGGCAACTGCCATCTCACGATCACCGCTTCCGGGGACGTCATGGCCTGCCGCCGTGCAGCCGGGAGTCGGGTAGGATCTGCCTGCACTGACAGACTCTCAGATCTCTGGATCCGCGAGCTTGAGGCGTACAGAGAATATGAGCAGTTCGAGAAGTGCTCAAAGTGTGAACTTCTCGCCTGGTGCCGCGGCTGTCCGGCTGTTGCCGGTGCCGGGAATGGAAACTTCTATGCTGCCGATCCCCAGTGCTGGAAGGAACTGCCGCCGGCAGGAACAGTCCCGTCCGCAGGCTCTGCGGCATTCCAGGAGGATTAAGCAAGTGAAATGTGTCTTGTTATCAGGTCCCACAGCTGCTGAACGGATCGAGCTTACTGACTGCCCGGTTCCGAAGGTACAGCCCGGCTGGGTGCTCGTTAAGGTCCGGGCTTTTGGCCTCAATCATTCCGAACAGGTTCTGCGGCTTGACGAGATCAGCTACGACTATATTCCCAAACCAATCATTCCCGGTATCGAATGCGCCGGGGAAATTGCCGATCCATCGGACAGCGCTTTCCATAAAGGGCAGAAAGTTGTGGCTCTGATGGGCGGCATGGGACGCAGTTTCAATGGCAGCTACGCAGAGTATGCGCTGCTGCCGGCCGATCACGTGTTTGCAGCGGACACCGGCCTTTCCTGGGCTGAACTGGCAGCTGTACCGGAAACCTGGTTCACCGCCTGGGGGTCACTCTTCGAAGGTCTGCAGCTTGAAGCGATTGACACACTGCTGATTCGTGGAGCGACCTGCGCGCTCGGCTATGCAGCCATGCAGATCGCCAAAGCAGCCGGCGCAACGGTTATTGCGACAACGCATCGTGAAGAGAAACTGCCGCTCCTTGAAGGCGCTGACCAGGCGGTACTGGACACAGGAACGCTGCAGGGCTCCCTTGCCGGCGTGTCCAAGGTACTGGAACTGATTGGAGCAAAGACGCTCCGGGACTCCCTGCAGATTCCTGAGAGAGGCGGCATTGTCTGCCATACGGGAATACTTGGCGGAGTGTACGGACTGAATCAGTTTGACCCAATCAAAGAAATCCCAAACGGAGTCTATCTGACCGGTTTCTTTTCCAACTACCCGACGCAGGAAACCATGGACAGTATCTTCCGTTTTCAGAGCGATCACGCTGTGGAGCCCAGGATCGGTGCCATATATGATTTTGATGATATCAGGCAGGCTCTTGTCGATATAGACAATCACAGAACAGACGGCAAAATCGTGGTTGTCGTAGATTCTGACGACAGGAAGCTCCGGGCTGCTGCTGAAGCAGCAGGCAGTACCCGGCGGCATGTCTTCTCTTCGCCACGTCTGCCTGTCTGAAAGACAGTGCTGCCTTTCTACGCCACGTCCACACCGTATTCATCACAGAGCTCAGAGATTCCGCGTATGCTGCGATAGTCGGTAACCCAGATTCTCCAGCCGCCGTTATGGCGGTAGAGCCGCAGTGCGTTTACCGAGCGCGTCTTACCGTCTGCCGGCACTGGGTAGGTGAAGGTATCGTCCCCGTCCTCCACGAGCACAGTTCCGCCTTTCCAGGTAGCTTCGGGTGGTGCATCGATCCCGAGGGCAAATGCCACAGCAATACCGTCCAGGTTTTGCGGGACACGTCCGAGGAAAATGTCAGCTCCAGGGCCGGAGGCTCCGTCCACGACGCGGACAGAGCCGTCCGGGGAGGTATTCTGGCCAAAAAAAATCAGATCGCAGTCATTCTGTACCCGGGAGTTCTTATCAAGCAGAAACACGTAGCAGTCAAGATCGCCGCCCGGTGCAGCTCCCGTCAGACGGACTTCGAGATTGTCTGCTGCGAGCGAACGCCGCTCACCCTTGCGCAGCGGTATCTTTGTTGTACGCAGGTATTTTTCCAGCAGCGCATCATCCTCATCATCCAGCCCTGGAACTTTGGTATTCAGAATCCTTTCTACTTCTTCGTCGCGGGCCGCTTCCTCTTCTGCCTTGGCCTGACGCATCGCTTTGAGCTTGCGCATCATGTAATAACCGGCTGCCAGACCGATGGCGATGAACCACAGCCAGACGAATCTTGCACTGAAGGCAGTAAAGACAACGGTGCAAGCAAGCACAATCAGAACTATGGTGGTTCGTCTGAGTCTTGCGTACTGCTCCTGCGCCGGATCGCTCCGCTGCGGTTCAAGTGTATCCAGGATCTTGTCTTTGCGGTCAAACCACAGAAGAAGCAGTCCGGCTGCAATAATCTCCGCTGCAATGACGGCTGCATACCAGGCAAGCAGACCGTAGGGGCTGATGATAATCCCTGCCACCAGAAGCCACGCATACAGCGGAGGCTGCTGAATCCCAATACCGCGGTATATGCAGATAACCAGCATCGGCACCCCGATGCCGAGCATAATGGCCGCAAACGTGGCGGCTCCGGCATTCTGACTGAGAATCGTACCAAAAGCACCGAACGCACCGAGAATGATGAAGATCACAGCGGTAAGCTGCAGGTTCGGCTGCCCGGCAGATCTGGAGCGCCGCCTCCGGGCGGGAGTTCTGAAGGCGGACGTCAGAATGTGCAGTGCGCCCCTGAAGCCGTTGCCGACGGCTCCAATAACAAAAAAGACAAGTCCCAATACAAGCAGAGCTGACATATCGTATCCTTTTTTTCGGTTCATGCTGCATGCACACGTCATCTGTCCGTTTGTCCGCGCGCACGCTCCAGATTGTCAGGCCGTACAAGACCCGCGTAACAGCCTGGTACGGCCTGACGGTCGCTAGATCAGTTTATTCACGTACCCCGCAAAACTGCCATTCGCAACAGAATCTTTCAGACTTCAAGCTGCAAGAATCATAACTATATGACCAGACCGCCGCGCAGACACTCCCAGCATATCCGCGTCATTCCCGGACAGTCCATCAGCCCTGAATTATTGCAGGAAAACTTCCGCGAAAGAATACGCTGGCCTGATCCTCGTGCTGACGCTGTGCGGACTTTCTTTCCCCGCCGGGAATCCTCTGCGAAGTTCGATAAACCGTCTGTTCAGTTAATGACGTCATTATCCTACAGATTTTCACGCCTCACAATAAACAGCGCTCATACGGTCTCCAGTCCATACGGAACAAGGCATACCGTTCCACTCGTCAAAGCCACCGGATAACAGGAAAGGAGAGAAATATCATGAGTCATCAGTCGATTATCCTGAAGCTGTTCCCAGATCTTGCCACTGATCCGACTGCACTGGCATTTATTGCGATCAGCGTAATCGGAGCAAGCGTGTGGCTGCTGTTTCTTCTTTCCCCGAAACGTGAGCGCAGACATCATAACAGATAGAGACGGGCTGATAAGCCCCGCGGCCGGGCAAGGCAGCAGCCGATTTTCTCACGCCGGAACATGGTCTTCTTAGGGCAGATATTGCAAAAGGTGTATTGCTCTGCGGACTGCAGGCATCATTATGGATGCGCTGCAACAGCCGTATGCCGCTCAGATCGCAAACCAGCCGAGGTATGTCTGCCGTAGAGGCTCAGACCAGACTGACCTGCGCACCCCACAGAAACGCTGTGGGTCTCGACTGATCACACGTTTTTCTGACCAGCATTTTGCTACAGAAAACTGCCGGCGGTAAAGGCGCGCACTTTGCCCGGCGTGTTCTCGCAGGCGCCGTTCTGCTATACTTTTCGTGAAAGGCAGCGTCTTTTCGCGCTTCAACATGAGGAGGACAGAACTATGGGCATGTATGATGGAAAAACTGTTATTGTCACCGGCGGCGGTAAAGCAAAATCGATTGGTTACGGTATCTGCACAGCTTTCGCAAAAGAAGGTGCCAACCTGATGATCACCGGTCGGAATGTACAGAAGCTGGACGATGCAAAGGAAGAACTCGAACGCCTGTATGGTATTCAGGTCCTGCCGATTCAGTGCGATGTCAACACGAATCCGGATTCCGAGCAGCATGTGAACGATGCAGTCGCCAGGACCATCGAAACATTCGGCCGCATTGACGTCCTGATCAACAACGCCCAGGCATCGGCTTCGGGTGTGCCGCTCGCTGAGCAGACCCGTGAGCAGTTTGATCTCGCCATCTACAGCGGGCTGTATGCTGTCTTCTATTATATGAAGGCCTGCTATCCGTATCTTAAAGAGACACAGGGCAGCATCATCAACTTTGCTTCCGGCGCCGGCCTGTTCGGCAACGCTGGTCAGGCTTCCTATGGAGCAGCAAAAGAGGGAATACGCGGTCTCAGCCGTGTAGCTGCCACTGAGTGGGGGAAGGACAACATTAATGTGAACATTGTCTGTCCGCTCGCCATGACATCTCAACTTGAAGCTTTCCGGGACAATTACCCGGAGGCGTATGAAAAGAATCTGCACGCAATCCCCATGGGTCATTTTGGGGATGCGGAAGCGGACATCGGGCGCGTCTGCGTACAGATCGCGGGACCAGATTTCAAGTATATGAGTGGCGAAACGCTCACGCTTGAAGGCGGTATGGGCCAGCGTCCGTAACAGTCAGACCAGAAACTGCAGAGATCCTTCCAGTTTGTGCCGGGAGGATCTTTTTCAGTTCTGCAGACGCAGCATGAATAGGCACGAACTGTCAAAGTCGAACGTCCGGACAGGTCAGCGGTACAGTACAAAGCACAACTCACGAACTATCAGACTTATATCTCGCCAAAGTGTTGGGACACAGAGGATTCTTTGGTCGAGCCTGGGAATCTAACCTCTTGAGAATACGGGTTGTCCGACTCGGTTTTATGCTTCGCCGCGGAGACAGTTCAAGGATGTTTGGCTGCAAAGGTGTCCCCGTGTACTTAGGCGTGAGAAGAGCGACTCATACGACTTGTCCATACCAACATATTCGTCTACTGCGGCAGAAATTCGTCTATGCATTCCACGGTGTGATTGAAGTTCTCGAAGAAAGTGATGTGCCCTGCTCCCGGGACTATGTAGAACGTCCCATTGGGCAACGCAGATGCGACAGCAGCGCCTTCAGCAGGTGGGTTAACGCCGTCGTATTGGCCCGTGAGGCCAAGCACGGGCATCTTCGCCCTGCATGCGTTCGTCAGGTTGTCAAAGCCATCAAGCGATCTGTAGATCGCAGCGCGCTGCACATTCGGTGAGCCGTACGGGAGAGGCAATACTTGCGGCAAAGGCTGATATCTGCCCAGGAGTGTCCTGCGGTGCAAACACACTCTTCATCACGGCACTCTCACCAGATGAGTCCGTGCCGCCAGCAGCTATCGCCTGTGTGGAGGACGCACCGCCGCCCTTTGTCCCGATGAGCACCACCTTTGAGAAAAGATCTGGGTACTTCTCGGCAGCTGCCAGCGCGATATACGAGCCCATTGAGAACCCGACGGCCACCAGTTTCTCCAGATCCAGGGCTTCTATGATGCCTCGAAAATCTTCGACATCGTCGTCAAGCGTCCAGGATGCAGGCTTATCCGAGCGGCCATGCCCCCGCACGTCATAGCTCATCACATAGTGCAGAATTCTGTAATAGTCGAAGAGCGGATTCATATTCTCCTTGGAGAAACCAAGACCATGCACAAATACCATCGGAGCATTCCTTGCCGCATCTTCACCCGCCATCTGGCAACAGAGGCGAATCCCCATCCACTTCGATGAACTTACCGTTGGCTGTATCGTTATTTGTCATGAACTCTCCCTTCACTGTGCGCTAACCCACTGTTCATATTCATCGTAGAGCTTCTGCACCTCATCTGGTCGGTCGATGCCGAACTCGTCATCATTCACTGTGCCCCCTGCTGCGGTGCGCACGTATGAGAGCCACTGGTAGCTACAGCGGAATCCTTTCAAGACAGACAAGTCGATCCTGAGGTCTGTCCCCGGTACGACCGGCGCAAGCTCATCCATCTCGAACACTGACGTCATCATGAGGATTTTCCAAACGCCATCGCGCTTCTCACACTTAAAGATAAGGCGCATATGCGACGTCCATACCGCTGGAATACCATGAACTTCAATCCAATGCTTTGATGTAGTTGGAAGTTCCACGTAGGCGCGATTCGCATTGGTGCCTCGATGCACGACAGGAGCACAACTGCGGTTGATAATCACTTCATCAGCTGATGCCTCGGCGCGTTGCGACTTGGATTCGCCCTGGCCGATGAAGGTCGCCACACCCCCACTCGACCAGCTGGTCTTGATGGTGGCATCGGGCCAGTAGCAGTTTCTAAGCTCCTCAGTACGGTGGCAGACTCGCGCTTGGCGCTCGCTCAAGGTCAAATGGCAGATAGCATTGTAATCGTTCATGGACTCACATTATCATAGAATTCTATAAAATACAACTCTATGTAAATCTCGCCCGATCGACGCGAGGCCCCGGTGTTAGGCAGCGCGTAGCTCAAAAATAACTTATATTGGCTCAAAGATGAAGGTAGCCGTTGCGACTGCGTATAAGAAGAAGCCTCACAGTGGAGCAGAACTTGAAGGATGAGCACTTATGGAGACGGACAGTGCAGCACGTCTGATTCGTTTTCCGGCATATCCTACAGAGCGAGCAGACACTTCTGGCAATGTCTGCTGATCAGCTCGTTGATGACGGGTGAGCTCAAGTCGGTTCTGGAAGTGAACCAGTGCTGAGGGATCGAACGTCAGCAGCTCTGAATCATACTTGGTTATGCCGCAGAAGTACTGCAGATGCGGTTTTTCCGGGATCATTCGCACAGCTGCNCGGTCCGAAACGTCGTAGTGCTGCTGAACCAGGAGTGCTCCGAGGCACATTCGCGCTGGAAATGCGAGCTTACCTGCACAACCGGGGGAAGCTGTTCAGTATACAGTTCCTCTGTCTCATGACAGCCAGCCTCGCGTGCTTTGCAGGAAATTCCAGGCAGGTGACCGGCAAACCTGTATTGTCCATGAGAAAAGATCTGGAATTCCGAATTTCTGCTCGGGGGCAACCAGATCGAGATTTGTCTCGGAACGTTTTCGAGGCGGTTTTCTCAGAGATCGTGGTTCTGTGTCCGTGAAAGGTCTCGATACTGGTATCCGGGGATTCGTCAAACTGTTTGCTCTAACCGCAAAACCATACAGATGGCCTGAACGGGTGTGACGTTAGCCGCATGAGCTGCTACGGACGAACTCATGTTGCGAGGTACTATACTGGCGGACAACAAGATTTGCCTTCGAATCGTGCAGCCTTGAATTTGTCTACAAAAGAAGCTAGACAGTTTGGCAGATGTTACGGCTCGTCAGTATAACACCCGTCTGAGTTCGCAGCGATCATCGCAGGAGACGACAGCTTAGAGATCGTCCCACGGACTGGCTTCACTATGCATTTAATATATTAAATCCTATATGCGGATTCTATCCTTTCTAGGGTTCAGTAACTACGGTACGGTCACACTGTTCGTATAGCTTGTTCTGGAGTCTTTCAGCACTGATCCTGAGTAGATTCTGTGGCTGACCTTCAGTCGGTAGGAGCCGCTAGCAACAGCCGAGAAGGCAACAGTCTCAACGCTTATTGCTGACTCCTGCCTATTTTTAGATGCTGTCTTGTGGTCTAGCCAAGCGGAGCCGTTCCATTTCTGTAGCGTGAATCCTGAAAGTTAGATAATACGAACTCAAAACGTCATTCGATGCCCAACCTGGTCAAAAAGAGCCGGTCACGAATAGTTGTTTCGGTGTTCCAGCGACGTCTGCGTTGTTTAGTAGAGACCTCCGTAGACTCAACAGTATCGAACCATTGGAGTACATGATGCAGCGAAGTGTTTTCGAGCCACGTTCTGAGTTTCTTCTCGTCGTCAAGCTGCTTCTTTGTGTCATGCGTTTCGTCGCCGTTCTCCTGTCCTAGGGANTCTTTGAGCATCTGNACCTTTTCAGCAAAGAACTCCAGATAGCAAAGTGCGACAAACTGAACGAACATGCGGCCCTGGAGCGCGTCCGCAGACCAGACGCGCGGCCTGCTCCCTCCGGTCTTGTCTTTGTAATCTTCGAAGCACAGCTCGATGAGAGTCCGGCGTCGGTAGGTCCGCAGGCAGTCAAAAGGATCCTTTCGCCTGTTTGAGATCAGAGCAAAGAAACCGAAGCGGCGCTTTGCCTGCCGGCAGGATTCAACCTTGAAAGTCACAGTTGTTTTCCCGCCGCGCTCTTTGACATGCAGATACTTAGCTGCCAGTTTCTGCTGCGTCTTGGTAAGAAGCGTCAGCGGTGTTCCTGCTTCGAGCAGATCTCGGATAGCCCGCAGCTTCTCGTCAAAGGCACGTGACCGTTCGAGACGGACTACNTCGTTGCAGTAGAGCTGCAGGTAGATACGCCTGCGGAAGTATTCAATGTCTCCGGCTTTCAGGTCCTTCTTTTTGCTGCCGTAGACGCGGGGCTTCTCGAACTCCCGCATTCCCGCGATACAGACCGCATGAATGTCGGGATCAAAAGGAACTGACGTTGCCGGATCGTCCGCCAGATCGAGATTCTCATCAATAGCCCGCTTCACCCACTTTTCTGACGTCTTTATGCGCGTGATAAACCGAAATCCAGCCNGCAGGAGNTTTGCAATGTTCGGNGATGAGCAGTAGCCATTGTCCGTNATAAGCTCTGCTCCGTTTATGCCNAGTACTTTGAGNTGCGCGATNGCGTTGGCNATGGTTGTTACGTCACTGATGTTGCCNGGCAGCTTTCGGAAGGCAANNGGCTGNCATGTCACNGCTTCGTACAGGACCAGNAACTTGATCTGNTTTANCCCGCTGTCNCCTTTTTTCGGNCTGCCGTGNCNCGCTTCGATCTGCTGTCTGGAGTACGTGGGNATGGTTGTGGAATCNTAGGCAATGGCAGGATGGGTTCCCAGCNCNTCGCAGCGTCCATGAAAGAACCTCTGNTCCAGGTCTGCATCCCNGCCGATCCTCCGGAACAGGTCATGATAGACNGCCTCAGACAGCCCATCCTCGTANGGAAGCGGGTGCGTAGNCTGAAAGACATCNATCAGAGGCANAGGCTGTCCGTTCNTCGCCACAATGTAGCGGGCCAGCGAGATAATCTTCTGAGCCGTTCCCTTGTCNGTGCAGCGGTATAGCAGATNATCGATCCCGGAAGNCCTCCCGACATANTCCAGTATCNNCATCATACCGGTTCGTTTCCGCACNGCTGAAACGTCTGCTCTGGNAACANCNCCAGTACNTTTTGGCCTGGTTGGAACCAGCTCCTTTGTTCCTGCCTGAATTTTGCCAATCAGTTGGGATTCTAAGGTCTCATTGTACTTCTTCTCCGGATTGTACAGAATTTTACGCTCGTAGACATAGACGTCACCGTTCTTTTGTTTGACCTCTACTCTGCGAGTTTTGACCTCTCCAGATGCTTTTCGGGGCATTTCACGTTCTCCAGGTATTGAGTTACTATTATAATTGCATAGTCACTCAATATCTGTCAAACTGAAATATCGCTTGGTTGAGTAGATCTAGACAACGAGTATGGATTATAATCGATCTATTCAAGCGTTTTGAGTTAGTATTATCTTACTTTCAGGGTGAATACCGATGTAATTCTCGCGCATTTCGCGCTGGCAGTCGTTTTGGCTGTTCCGGAGATGACCTTGCCAGTAATGGAAATGCGGGCCGATGCCTCTAGTACAACGTTTCGTAAGTTCGCGTACGAATTAGGCTGCCAGCGGAACCCCGGAGTATGTCCACCTGAACGGCTTCGCGGTTGCATTATGCTGATCAACAAAACTACGAATGCTGTCCATCAGGCATGAGACCGAGCAAAAGCTCGATTTAGCCAGAAGTCGCCGGGACAGTTTACTGAACCAAATCTCTATCTGGTTCATCCAACTGCAGTGGCAAGGCGTGTATATAAAGCGAATTCTATGCTCTAAACTATGAAGAAAAGCCTCTCGTGTTCGCATATTCTGCAGGACACCTCTCCTCCCTTTGACGCCCAGATCGTCTTCAATTCCGCAGTGCTCTGCTACAAATCGTACCAACGCCTCTGACTTGTGAATGTTGAGTCCATCCAGGACGAACACCCACTCTCCATCTGGATCTGTCTCAACCATTTGAGAAATCGCGTTCACGAAATCTTCTTCTTTGCGAGTCTTATTGAGGAAGGGCGAAAACACACTGCCTGTCGTGACATCGAACCCGCCAATCAACGTGACAGTTCCATGGCGGATGTATTCAAATTCGCGCAGGCAGGGCGACCCCGGCCGAACAGGTTTGTCTGGATATTTCCGCTCCAAAGCCTGAATTCCGGTCATCTCATCTATACATACCGTATGACGTCCCTCCGTCTGTCCAGCCTGGCGGTAGGTTTCGCAGATCTCGTTCACTTTTTGGGCGTAGCCTTCCGGATCTTTTTCCTTGTCGACACTGTGAAGCCAATAGCGGCTCTTCCA
>JAAUYQ010000028.1 GCA_014805015.1 Clostridia bacterium
ACGGAAAAGTAAGCAGGACGGCAGCATCCCTAAATGTGCCCGACTGTGTAGAGGCGTTCTGGACACGCCGGCAAGAATACGGATCGTCTGACCCGTATTTTCTGCAAAGCTTCCCCGGGCCGATGTGGAATCCACCTCCTCAAACGGAGATGTGATTTCACATCGACGTTAGGAGGGGGTTGTTCAAAGATCCAGCCGATGAGCGTCAGCGCGTGTGGAATTACGGATTCACTCTGACAGACAGCAACGTACATGAGGAACGGCTGAATGTACGCGCCCGAATCAGTCAGACAAGCCGGGAAATGCTCTACCGCAATGGACAGGTAGTTGAGCTTCCAGGAATTCCGCGGCAGCATCACGCAGTTCTGCGCGCGGCATCAGGAGCGCAGCAGCTCCTGGTATCGCTGGGTGCTGTGCTGAAGATCCCGGTCCTTAAAGATGTCTGCACGTGGTTCTCCACATGCACTTCAATCACTGATTTCGAGGTTCCGCACATGAACCGTTTCCCAATCAGGATGCTGCCGGCTGGTTTCGCGGACAACATGGATGTACAGCAGGACGTGGTGCATTTCCTGTCTGCGTTCGGCTCAACAATCACGGGTTTTGACGTGGTGGGCCGCTTGCTGAGGAGACCGGGGATGGTTTCGTTGCCGTGTACGCCCAGCACAGGACAGCGGAGGGCAGCGAGTTCCGGCTGCCGCTTGGGCGGGGGAACGCTGAAGACGCTGGCACTGTATCCTCATCTGCAGCATGTGCTTAATGCAGGCGGCCTCCTGCTTATAGATGGACTGAACGCAAGTCTGCATCCTCTCCTGGTCCACGGAGTGATACAGATCTTCCTGGATCCAGCACGCAATTCACTTCACGCACAACTTTTGTTCACTTCCCACGACAGCTGGATTCTGAACGCGGAGATTCTGCGTCGGAATGAGATCTGGACGGCAGAAAAGCATGACGGCGCGTCATCCCTGTATTCTCTGGCAGAGTTTAAGCTAGAGAACAAAGAGAACGTGCGGAAGGATGCGGGCTACATGAAAAACTATCTCCTTGGACGCTATGGGGGAATCCCTGACATGCGGCCGCTGAAAATCAGAGAAGACGGCTGAACGCCATCTTCCGCAGTCTGCTCCCTGCGGCCGGCGCCGCTCGTCATGCTGCCGGCAAAAAGCCTGATTGGCAGGCAGCACAGATACTCCGCACTGCGACGATGGGCCATAGATTCCTGCAGAGATATGTCTGTGGCTCTGCGTTCTGGAACCGGCAGACCTGCTTCCTCCTGCACTTCGCGGCGATCCGAAGTTCAAAAAGCACAGAGCCGGAGGCGTTCGGCGTTCCCGGCTCTGTGCCCACGCAGACAGCCTGGCGGCTGCCGCACTGTATCGGAAGCGGCCTACCGAAATGTTGGAGGGCTGGCAGGCCGCAAAAGGAATTAGCTGTATTGTGGTGCGGCAGATACACTGCCAAGCACCGCCATATGGGAGTGACGTTTGGCAGATCCGCCCGCTTCCAGGTAGTCCGAGTCTGCCAATTCGCCGCAGATCTCAAAAAGAACCCGCAGAAGATCCTCCATCTCAGACAGTTTCGCACTGTACTCTGGCGGCCATGTCAGCCGCTCCTCATCGTGCTCGTCACGAAGCTTGTGATGGAGCTGCATCCGCATGCGGTGCACTTCGTTACGGAAATACAGCAGAAAGCTGCCCTGCCAGGAGCAGGCGCTGCTGAGATCGCACACACGGCGCATGGCAGCCGCACCGCCCTCGAGCGAAGCAGCTATCCGCCTAAGCTGCGTTGGCACATCTACTGTATCCATCTGCCCGCGGCTCATTGTGTCTGCCAGATCCTGCAGCATAGAGGCCGACTGCTGCATTGCAGCTGCCTCTCTGCTTATCCGGTCGGTATCGTCCCGGCGTGAATGTATTGTCATTGTCTGTTTCCTTTCCGCAAGCCGCACTGCTGGCAGTTTTGACGTGCACCCCTGTCAACCACTTAGGGCTCTTTCCTGATTCAGTTGATGGTCTGCAGCTACTACTCACACTACGCTCAAGGAACTGCTCAACAGCGCGCAGTCACCAGCGTTCGTCAACCATCCTTGGAAAGAGCCCCACTTAGCCGCAAGGCTGCCTTCCTTTTGTATCCTTTGGCATCCTGTCACCGGAAGCACTGCAGAACACGAGCTGTCCTGATGGGGTGCTGCGCTCATCTTGCCCTGCTTGATTCCTGACAGCTGACACAGGACTCTCTCAAGTTGCTGCCAAAGCCTCTATTCCTGCCGCAGATGCCGCGCGCGGACGATTCGGCACGCTCCGGCATAAGCCGCGGCGAAATAAGCTCCATAAATCGCCAGGATGAAGAGCGCTGCTGTTGCTGCTCCCGTGGCTATATCTCCATAGCCCAAAACACCGGCGGCCCGGGTCACGAAAGCAATGCCGAAGATGCTGTGCACAGCCCCGACGCCAAGTGGGAGGAAAAAGTATGCCGCCATCTGCCAGAGCAGAGCCTTCTCAATCATCCGCCTGTCTGCTCCGAGTTTGCTGAGCAGGGCGTAGCCGGGACGGTCGTCTGCTGCCCCGGAAAGCTGCTGCAGAGCCAGAATTGCAGCTCCGGCCACCAGGAAAATCATGCCTACGTAGAGGCCTACAAACACCACGGCCGCGTCACCTGAACGGGTGGCTGCTTTCTGATAGGCTGCAACAGCCATGAGGTACATAGGGAAGGCTTCCCCTGCCCCGTCGTCCCCGCTGTTCGTGATCTCCGGATTCCGCTGCATGATCTCCAGGCCTGTCTCGAGCGGCACTGCAAAGTTGCCGCTGAACACGTCCACGTAGACGGGGAGTGTTTCTGTCACATCGTCAGGCAGAATCAGCCAGACTCTGTCCGTAGACTGGGCAGTCGTCCAAAGACCAATGGCCTGCACTGGACCGTCCCAGCAGACAAGCTCCCTGCCGCCCGCCTGAATGGGCGTACCGCCTGGAACTGCAGTGAGGATAGCCCGGATCCGTTCAAGCGGTGCGTCCAGCGCATAGGTACCGTCCGGAAGCGAGATCGGCTCCCGTCCCTGCATCTGCGCTGCCTGATTGAAGGCCGACACAGATATCGCCCCAACCTGCTCAAGCGCAAACCGTTCCTGAGCATCCCGGTCCACAGAGTACTTCGATGCATCCGCAAGCTCGCCCTGCGGCACTTCTGTCTCGTACACCAGGAACTCCGCCCATGCCGCGAACATATCTATTGGAACACCGCTCGCCTCAAGGTGCTCCCTGAGCAGCCCAGCTTCAAGCTGCGTATCCGCCTGGTACGCTGTCAGACTCACATCAGCGGGGGAAGAAGCTCCGTCTTCCCGCTCTATGGCGGTATTCACTGACGATACCGTCGAGACGATGACGAGCGTCATGAAGACCATGGTACAGATAAAGGTCATGGAGACTGCGTTCGTGTTCACGCGGCTCAGGAGCTGACGCTCCGCAAACAGCCGCAGACCGCGAAGCTGCCGATTCCAGGTGCGTCCCCGGTCCGTCAGCATAAAGCCGGACAGACCGTAGAAGAGTAGCAGCGTGCCGGCAAAGTTCACCAGGATAGCGGGTCCGAACAGGACCGCAAACTCTCCGATTCCGAAGTAGAAGACTGCCCAGTAGCTGATGGCGACAACGAAAACACCCAGACCCGTCAGCAGCGCGGCCACCCAGCGGCGGCGAATCTTGAGCCGCTCGTTCACCTGTCCACCCCGCAGCAGCTCCGAAAGCGGCTGCCGGGAAACGCTGCGGGCGTTGAAAAGCATGACAATCAGGAACGTGATGCCAAAGTAGATGCAGGTACTTGTCATGGCCGGCGGCGAAAAGACAAAGTGGTAGTCGCTGACCGTGACGCCGAGCATGCCGGCCGTGAGTACGCTCATGCCCTGCGAGGCCAGATAGCCTGCTGCCAATCCCGCCCCGAGCGCCAGCAGCCCCAGCATGAGCGTCTCCAGCATCAGGACACCGGCCGTGCGCCTTGCAGACAGCCCGAGCAGCATGTACAGTCCAATCTCCCGTTTGCGCCGCCGCAGGATAAAGCCGTTCGCATAAAGGATCAGGAACGCCAGCACCACCGCGACCAGAACAGACACCACGCGGATGATCGAGAGAATCGTGGTGGCGTAGGCGTACTCGGCGATATCCAGCATAACGATCTGTGCGTCGAGAGAGTTGAACATGTAGAAGATGCACACGCTCAGCGTCAGGGTGACAAAGTATACCAGGTAGTCCCTGATGCTGCGCCGCACATTCTTCAGCGCGAGTCTAAATGACATCCGCGTCATCTCCGCCAAGCAGCGTGACCACGTCGATAATGCGGTCGAAGAACTGCTTGCGGCTGTCGGCGCCGCGCTGCAGTTCGGTAAACAGGCGGCCGTCCTTGATAAACAGGATCCGGTGGCAGTAGCTCGCCGTGAAGGCGTCGTGGGTAACCATGAGGATCGTGGCCTCAAGGTCCCGGTTCATGGCTGTGAGGGCATCAAGCAGCATCCGGGCCGACTTTGAATCCAGCGCACCCGTCGGTTCGTCCGCCAGAATAAGGTGCGGGTCTGTCACGATAGCGCGCGCTGCCGCGACCCGCTGCTTCTGCCCGCCGCTCATCTGATACGGGTACCGGTAGAGCTCCTGCGTAATGTTGAGCTGCCGGGCGATCTCCTGTACCAGAGTCTTGATCTGCCGCGGCGGCCGATTCTGAATAGAGAGTGACAGAGCAATATTCTCAAAGGCTGTCAAGGTGTCGAGGAGATTGAAGTCCTGGAAGATGAACCCGAGCTTGTCCCGCCGGAACTCCGCGAGCTGCTGCGACTTCATGGTCGTGATGTGCTCACCACCCACCACAATCTGGCCGCTGGTGACGGTATCTATCGTGGCAATGCAGTTCAGCAGTGTGCTCTTGCCGCTTCCCGAGGGACCCATGATCCCGGTAAATTCTCCCTTGCCGACACTGAAGCTGATACCGTCCAGTGCTTTGGTCACGTTGCCCTTGGAGCCGAAATATTTTTCCAGATTGGTTACAGTCAGAATATCGCTCATTGCGCTCACCCTCTTTCTGCTTTCAAGCATACGCTTCCGGGGGCGGCGTCTCCATCGATCAACGTTGCAGGAGTCTAACAGTTTTGTAAGATTGCAGGGGCGCTGTCTGAGGCTCCAGGAAACACTTCAAAAACAGCATCCGGTGCGGCGGCATTCAGAGCGCTCCCAGACGACTGATATGCGGATCAGCAGATCTGAGACAGGACTCCTGCCTGGAGAATCCCGCTGACTATGGCCGCAACTTCGGGAGCGCTTGCTTTGTCATCCGAGCTGAGCCAAGCTCCCATAAGAGAAACTATGCCGGCGATGTAGAAGTTGAGCGCGAGTCTCGTCGGCAGAGCACTGAGGTTCGCATTGAGAGCATCCGCGATCAATGGTAGGAATCTCGTTTTCAGCCTGCCCGCGAGACGCGCGGATCCGGTCGGGCTCAAAAAGATTTTCATGTAGACTTCATTAGATCTCACGACGTCGGCGAAAGCATGGATGAAAGTCGCTGAGAAGTCGTCAGATGTCTGCACTCCGCCGAGGCGCGAGAGGACTTCAGCGACGAGAGCCTCCTCAACGCTGTCTATAAGATCATACGGATCCGCGAAATAGCTATAGAAGGTGGCACGGCTGTATCCTGCCTTTGCTGCCACCTCACGCACCGTGATTTTCTCGATCGGCCTGTCCACATAAAGCGCGCAGAAGGCTTCGATAAGGTTCATGCGCGTCGCCTCCGTAACCTCGGGCTGCTTGTTCATCGACAAGACTCCTATCGTTCGACACTTGCGCCGATAATGCAAATTGATCCGGCTCTTGTCCGAGCATACACTGATTGCTATACACATGTCTAACGGTTGGAGATTCACGGCCGAGTCAAGATACGTATCTTTACTCCGTCGAGATTCACTTGAAGTTACTAGGTGCCTATATGAATAACCGGTATTACGTGGGGGTATCATTTTCTTCGTCCTGGCTCTGCTGCTGGGCCTGTTCGGAAGCTCTGTTGATCCAATGCGACGCGTAATGATCGTACTGTTTATGTGTCTGCTTCTACATGAGTTCGAAGAGTATGCCTGGCCGGGAGGATTCCCATCCGCATGGGACATCGGCGTATCGGGCGAGCAGGAAGCAGGAGACAGATATCCGCTCAACGTCTACTATAAATATAGAGGCCAGCGCCACAGGATCCCCAATGACAACGAAGGACCGGCCGCATTGGCCGGTCCTTCGCAAGCTCTGTCTTCAGTTTCGATATTGCCCCGAAATTCCTGCAAGCCCGGTTGGCGGTGCAGAAATAGGGGCTGCGTCTCTTCGGCCGCGTCTGATTCAGATATTGTTGCCTACTTCATAACCCTGCCAGATTGCGTGCAAGATTGTTGCTACTTCCTGGGCATCGCCAATCTCAAAGATAACTGGGCCCTCGGCAATTTCGTCGCGCATTGACTTAACGGGGCGGAAGCCTACTGCCACGACCAGCGTGTCGGCGGCGATGTCCTTCTCACCGTCTGCTGTCTTTACTACTGCTTTACCGTCCTCTACCTTTGCCAGCCGCGCATCTGTCAGGATCTTCACTTCGTGTTTGGCCAGCAAGTCACGCAGCATCTGCACGTTCGGCACCGGCTGCGGTCCACCACTACTGAGGATGTCCAGCAGCGCTTCGACAATCGTCACGTCCTTGCCATGCTGTGCGAAATCAAGTGCCAGCTCGCAGCCCGTCAAGCCGCCGCCGAGCACGATGACGCTGTCGCCAACCTCGTCTGGGTTAGCAAGAACTTCCAGTGCATCCTTTACCATTGGATCGTCCATGCCCGGCAGGTCGAAACGGACCGGAGACGAACCAACAGCGAGGATAACTACGTCAGCATCCATATTGTTTATCTCTTCCGGAGTAACTTCCGTGTTGAGATGTACGTTCACCGGCAGCTTATCAAGCTGGAGACGATACCAGTCGTTGAGAAGGTGCACTTCCTGCTTGAAGTCGTGGTTGCCGCTTGGTATCAGCATGCCGCCAAGCTCGCCGCTCTTTTCGTACAGGTCTACTTCGTGACCGCGCAGACCCAGAACGCGGGCTGCTTCCATGCCGGCAGCACCGCCGCCGACGATGACGACTTTCTTCTTATCTACAGCTGGCTTGAGTGCCCAGCGCACTTCGCGCTGCGCGGTCGGATTCACGGCACAGCTCGGCTGCTCGCCGGTGAACAGGTGCAGCAGGCAGCCCTGGTTGCAGGCCAGGCACGGGCGTACTTCTTCCGGATGACCAGAGAGAATCTTATTCGGCAGATCCGGGTCAGCAAGGGCCGGACGAGCCAGCACGATTGCATCGAACATGCCCTCCTCGATCCCTTTTTCGTCCAGTTCCCAGTCGTTCATACGGCCGGCGGCCAGGATCGGGATCGAGACAGCTTCCTTGGCCTGAGCGGCAAAGGAATTGAAGAAGCCCTTCGGCATGTACATTGGCGGGCATGCATAGTAGAAGGAATCGTAGGTGCCAACGTCGGTGCTGAGTGCATCATAGCCGTAGCCTTCGAGCAGCTTCGCGATCTTGACGCCTTCTTCAATCGTGCGGCCGGCCTCTTCGGAACCGTCCAGACTAGCCTCATTCCAGTTTTTGATGAAGGTCTTCAGACCGAAACGGATGGACACCGGGAACTTGTCGCCGCAGGTCTGCTTGATCCCTTCAACGATCTCCTTGCAGACCCGCATCCGGTTTTCCAGGCTGCCGCCGTATTCGTCCTCACGATGGTTGGTGAGGCTCATAGCAAACTGATCCAGCAGATATCCCCAATGAATAGCGTGCACTTCACAGCCGGAGAAGCCGCTTTCCTGGACAATTTTGGCTGCTTCCACCATCTGCTCAACCTTCTGTTTGATCTGCTCTTTGGTGAGCTCGGGACTCATGACGTCTGTCGTACCCCAGACGGGATTCTTAGAAACCGAATAGAGGCCCGCGTAGTTGCGGCCAAGTCCCATGGAGATCTGACCGAACATGTGGCAGCCGTAGCTCTCCGCGCGTCCATTCATTTCCATAGCTGCTGTTTTGAACGCACCCGGATTCTTGCCGACGATCGTTCCGAGTGCATCGTACGGATCCACCTTGGCATCCGTGCCCATTGCACCAGTGAAAATGAGAGCAAATCCGCCTTTCGCGCGGGCAATGTAGTACTCGATCGCTTCCGGCTTAAACGAGCCGTCCGGCAGATAGTGTGTGAGGCCGCCCATGGGCGCCATGCAGAAACGGTTCTTCAGAGTGACGCTGCCAATCTTGAACGGGCTGGCAAGTGCAGGAAATGCGGACATATGGACTCCTTTCAGACGTAACTTGCCTGGCCAGGCTCCAGGCGAAAAAGTCAGTTCCCCGCATGCGCATGTCGCTGGTCGTTGCAGCCTTGTGCTGACTGCTTATACGCCAGGTATCGGGAGCCGGTTCGCGGCCGGCACGGATTCCCGGTGCTGCATGCCGCCTCCACGCTTCCAAAGATTCATTGCGCTGCAACATGTCACTGCTGACGCAGCGAGCAGCGGGTCCACTTGGATCCGCCAGCGTCACTGCTGATGCTGCATGCGTGTCGACTTCAGATATGAAGCATCCAATCCGGCTCCAGCCGAATGGGTACCTCAGACATCCCAAAATGCGGTTAATTATATGTTAACACCTTCGGATTGCGAACGGCAACGAAAGGGTCAAGCCGACACTTCAATACCGTCGGCGCACACGCCCTTGAATACTGCCCACATGGAGAAACGTCTTCAAACAACTGCTCAGCCAATCTGATCTGGTCATGCGAGAATAACCCCTAAATCGAATACTGTTGGATGCATCTGCGCACAGAAGCAGTACTGCTTCAACACCGAGGTGAATAGGCACGAATTGTATACCGCATAAACGAGGATTCGCTTAGGGCCCTCGCCGCACGGCACAAAACCCGGCGGTTGGGCGCAGACAGACTTGGATTCATGACAAAGCTGGTCCCTGTAATGTGTGCTGGCTGCTACACGTGTCCTTGGAGCGTTCATGGTCTGTCAGGCAAAGGTATGCATGGTGCTGCGCGGGAAACCAATTCGGATAAGGAGTCCACCTCTAGAACCCCGCTCAGCTCGAATCGACAGGTTCATCTTCTCCAGGAGACTGCGGGAGATGTACAGACCCATGCCAGTTGCTTTCGTGAAGCGGCGACCGTTTTCTCCGGTAAAGCCCTTCTGAAACAAACGCGGAAGATCGGAATCTGGAACACCCACGCCGGTGTCCTCTATCAGCAGTTCACAGGACTCACCGGCACAGACCTGTGCAAAACGTAGAGAGGCGCTGTCCTCTTTGCGATACTTGATAGAATTCTGAATGATCTGATCGAGTACGAAGCCCATCCACTTGCTGTCGGTCCGTACTATGGCATCCAGGCTGTCCTTGTCTATAGAGAAGCCGGACCGGATGAGCTGCCGTGCATTTCGCTTAAGCGCGGCATCTACAATAGATTCAAGCGTGCAGGCAGAAATGATGTAATCGTCCTGAAGAGACGAGCTGCGGGCATAGTAGAGCACCTGCATGACGTACGATTCAATGCGCTGCAGATCCTGCTGTATCGAGCGCATTTCTGGTGACGGGTGATTTTCGGCAGTGAGCAGCGCCGTAGCAATGGGCATCTTGATTTCGTGCACCCAGCGCTCCAGGTACTCGCGGTAATCACTCATAGAGCGTTCACTGGCGGCGATCCGCTCNTTCATNTCCTGCGCTACATCGTCGAGCCAGCGGCAGCAGATCTGTCCGTCTGCGAATCCNGGCTCCTCGACGACCGCGTGCAGCAGATATGCACGGTCCAGGTCCTCGAGCTGCTTCTGTGTCTGCCGGTACCACGAAGTGCGCCGCAGAAAGTCTATGAGAAGTGGTACACTGCCGGCCGCTGCAATAAGAACGACAACAAATGAAACCGCGTCCGATGCGAGCGCAAGGCCGCTCAGAAAAAGGCCGCTTCCCCACGCGCAGCCGATCCAGCAGCAGATGTACACGGCATGATCCCGCAGATAGCTCCAGATACTCACAGCTGGTAACCCTGTCCGCGCCGCGTCTTCACTACGTCTGCTGCACCTACTTCCTTCAGCTGCTGACGGAGGCGGGCGACATTCACTGAAAGTGTGTTATCGTCCACAAACGTATCACTCTGCCAGAGCGCGTCTATGAGATCCTCACGCGTGACAATTTCTCCGCAGCGCCTGAGCAGCAGTCCCAGAATTGTCTGCTCGTTCTTGCTCAGCTCGACACTGCCGGCGGGCCCGCTGACCGTGCCCCGCAGCAGATCCAGCGTCAGCCCAGCACCGCTCAGAATCGCGCCTTCATCACTCTTACGAGCTGTGCGCCGCAGGATCGATTCGATGCGTGCAATCAGAATCTGCGAATTAAACGGCTTGGTCATGAAGTCATCTGCTCCAAGATGCATCCCCATAAGCTCGTCGATTTCGCTGTCTCTGCTGGTCAGGATAAGGACGGGGACATCGCTCTGACTTCGAACCATTTTCAGTACCGACAGACCATCCAGTTCCGGCAGGTTAAGGTCCAGCAGAATAAGATCTGCGCCGCTTGTCACAATCTGCCCCGGCAGATCATGAAACTCTGTTGCAGCCTCGCAATTAAAACCATTTTTCCTTAGCAGTTCCTGGAGCTCAAGCCGCATGCGCTCCTCGTCCTCGGCCAGAAAAATCTTCACTACTTATGCTCCATCGGTGGCGCAATCGAGCCTGTCCTGAGCTGCGCAAGAATCTCCTGATCCGCTGGGCAGAATTCCAGATCTCCCGTCTCGTCCNGTCGCAGCCATCTGAACGCAGCATGCTCCAGACGCTGCGGCTCGCGACCTGTCAATCTGCAGTTGTACAGATGCAAGCGAACGTGAATGTCCGGGTAGGCATGCTCTGTCTGCCAGACCTCGTCCAGGACATCTACTTCTGTGCCCAGTTCTTCCTGGATCTCGCGCCGCAAGGCCTGGGGACCNGTCTCTCCCGGTTCTACCTTGCCNCCGGGGAATTCCCACAGNAGNGCACGNTTCTTNTCNGCNGGNCGNTGNCAGGCNANAAAAGANCCGTNCTGCCAAANAAGGGCAGCTACNACGTCNGTAATGCCCTGTNTACTCATNTGGACCTNGCGGGCGCCNTTNTCTNGNACGNCATCAGCANGAACATCGATCAGCCACCTACTTTTCCCATGGATATTTTGTGGGATCGGAGCCGTTGTTCAGCTGCTCCTCCTGCTCGGCTTTCCTTTTCGCCTCGTCATCCAAAGCGAAGGCCATGCTGGCTGCAGCGATGTCTGCAATAGAATCGTGACCTGTTCCAACCCAGATTCCCATAAGAATGCCGTTNTTCGGGTCCATCGTTTTCCTCCCTTCCCTTCGTTTCAAAAACTTCGCTTCACGTTTTTTGCGTCTGAAGTCGGAGGCCTATCGCCCGAAAAAGCAATCGGTCGNGTATCCTCTACGTTTGTAGGGCTGACGGTATGCATTCAACCAGGATCTCGTCAGCTTCGCGGTTTACCCCCACGTCTGTGGGGCTGACGCTGAACCACGTGTTGGCAGATTGATTGAATTCGNTCTACTCCCATGTATGTGGGGCTGACACTTTATGTTTCAGCTATAATCTAATCAAAAAGCATCGACTAGTATAGGACCCACATAATGCCGCCATTCATCATCATGCCGCCATTCATCATCGCATTACGCCGAAAGTGTGCGCCATCAATCGGGCGTAATTCGCTCGTTTGTCGGCATTTTAGCATTATGCCGTGCGATGTTCCAGGCAATACAGAACGGATCGGCCTTTTTTGGCGCACCATTGCAGGGTAACACGCAATACCCTACACTGAGATACAGGATACAAAGTAATGATAGGAGAGACGCCGAGTGGAATTCGATCCTAATAACGCCCTACCACCAGGGATTTACGATCATCTCATCAATCACACGCAGCAGCATGTTATTGCCGCTTTGCCGCCTGATCTCCATGCCATCACAGAGGTTCTAGCTACAGACGATATTGGTCTCATAAGCCAGTATGTTGAAAGAATGCTTAGGGATCGCCTCAAATCTGTTGGTAACGTGGAGCAGAAAGTCCATCTTGTCAATCGCGTTGTTAGCTCAATCCTCGCCAATGAGGATCAGAACTTCCAGCACGACTACGAGCTGACCGGTCAAGTTTTGCGTGCCGTATCGCATGCCAGGAACGAAAACGCATTCGATGTCCTTCGACCTGATACGCCGATCTCAGAAAACGCGATTTTCACTGCGGGCATGAATCAACTGGCGCTCGGTCCTCAGCTTGTGAAAGAGATATCGACGTCGGATGAGATTTATTTCCTGGTTTCCTTTATTCGTCAAAGTGGGCTAGACATTCTCTGGAGCGCCCTGCATGAGTTTGATCGACGTGGCGGAGCACTTCACGTCCTGACCACGACTTATATGGGAGCTACTCAGCTCGCTGCAATTGACCGGCTTATGAGGCTTAATAATGCGGACATCCGGATTTCATTCGACGCCCGATTTACTCGTCTACACGCCAAGGCATATGTCTTTTTGCGAGCCTCTGGAGCGCACACATGCTATATTGGTTCATCCAACCTGACGAATCCAGCACTCACAGATGGACTGGAGTGGAATGTCAAAATCGCGGCGATGGCATCCCCGCAGCTTTTTGAGACCATTCTCGCAACATGCGACGCGTATCGTCATGATGAACAATTCGAGATTTACAATGAAACTATGCGTGATCGACTTGCTGCTGCGCTCAATGCGGGTCAGCAGAGTCTGCCTAACAGTGCAGCGGCAATGACGTTAGGCGAGGTTGCACCATATCGTTATCAGGAAGCAATTCTGGAGCGTCTTGAAGTTGAGCGAGTCCTGCATGGTCGCTATCGCAATCTGGTTGTAGCTGCGACAGGGACTGGCAAAACAGTAATTGCCGCATTTGATTACAAGCGCTACAGGGAATCTAGACACCGCGCTCGATTGTTATTCGTTGCTCATCGGCAGGAGATCCTCGAGCAGGCTCGTCAGACTTTCCGGGATGTACTTGGGGAACCGGATTTCGGTGCTCTTCAGGTCGGGGAGCATACGGCAGATGATGAATTCGATCACCTATTCGTGTCTATCCAATCGCTAAATTCGATGAAATTCTGGGAAATTCTGAACCCAGACTATTACGACTACATTGTCGTCGATGAAATGCACCATTCAGCAGCGCCATCATACAAGAGGTTTCTCGCCTATTTCCAGCCGCATATCTTGCTAGGACTCACTGCCACGCCTGAACGCCACGATGGTCAGTCTATTCTTGACGATTACTTCGATGGACTCATCGCAGCGGAAATACGACTACCGCAGGCCATTGATGAAGGGCTCTTATGTCCATTCCGTTATTTTGGCCTCCCAGACACTGTGGACCTTGACCAAGTGAAGTGGACGCGCGGTGGTTACGATACGCACGCTCTTGAAAACATCTATGTCATGGACGCAATCGTAGCCGAGCGACGTGCTTCTCACGTACTTGAAGAATTTCTGAAGCATGTGGGCAATGTGAATGATGTACACGGTTTGGGCTTCTGCGTTAGTATCGCGCACGCGGAATTCATGGCAAAGTTCTTTAATGATCACGGTGTAAGCTCTGCCACGATAACTGGCAACACAAATGCAGAGGAACGACGCGAGCGGCGCAGAAAACTTGAAAATGGCGAAATCAATGTCATTTTCTGTGTTGATGTATTCAACGAGGGTATAGACATTCCTTGTATAAACACAGTCCTGCTTCTGCGTCCCACAGAATCTTTGACAATTTTTGTCCAACAACTTGGGCGTGGCCTTCGTCTATATAAAGGAAAAGACAACCTACTGGTGCTGGACTTTATTGGTGCTGCCAACAGAAACTACCGGTTTGAAGAAAAATTCTCAGCATTGCTTCCAGCCAACCAGTCCGTTGGACGTGCAGTGAAGGATCGATTCATTCATCTTCCACGCGGATGCTACATCGAGCTCGCAGAAAAACCCATGCAGATCGTACTTGAATCGATCGCACGTGGTTTTAGCAACGAGCGGGACCTGATCGCACGCGTCCAAGAGTATGTCGCAGAGCAGGGAGTTGTTCCAAATGTTGCTGAGTTTCTTGCGTTTTATAATCTAAAACCGCAGCAAGTCTACAAGGTCAGTACCTTCGATGCGATTCTGCGAAAGGCCGGCTACATTGATGGAGCTCCAGAGCCTCTCGCAGAGCCTCTACGCAGAAAGGGCATGTTACGTTTGTCGTACATTGACTCATTTCGGTGGTTGCGACGTGTAGCAGAACTCCTGGATGAGCTCGAACAGGTGCTTGCCGCACCCCTCACAGCGGATGACGACCTCATGCTGCGCATGTTGTTCACAACGATCTGGCCTAACGATGCAATCCCCGCGATGAACAGCGAGGAGGCGAAAGTACGCTTTGAAGAGTTCGAGCGGAGTCCTCGTCTGCTAGCGGAAATGAAGACCCTCCTAACATATTCGGCTCAGAACGTAGCAACGATGAGTATACCCCTTGATATAGGGACCGCATGTCCTCTCGACATACGCTGCACCTACACGCGCAATCAGATCTTGGCTGCCATGCGGTACGCGAACCCCCGCGGTATGCAAACTGGCGTTCTGTGGATCCCAGACTTGAACACGGATGTATTCCTTATTACCGTACGAAAAACCGATACACAGTTTGGACCAAATACCATGTACGACGACTATGCTATCGATGCTCGCACGTTCCACTGGCAATCACAAAACAGCACGTCGCCTGAAAGTGTGGTCGGACAAAGATATATAAACCAGGCCAGCAATGGGAGTCATGTATTGCTGTTTGTCAGAGAAGCAAAAGAGGATCAGTTTGGGCCGGTGCCGTACACTTTCCTGGGCCCCGCGGAATTCGTGAGCTCAACTGGAAGCAAGCCTATGTCGATTGTTTGGCGGTTAAGATACGCGATGGACGTTGATTTCGAAGCCCGAGTCAGTAGAGTCGTCGTGTGACGTCAGGTCTAAACGTAAGTTCTCTCACCACATGCGGCGTTATAGCAAAGCCGTGCTAATTTGGGGAATCAAAATGATCGGACCAATTATCGGGGACATGGCCGGTTCCCGCTTCGAAAGACATAACCATCTGTCGAAAGACTTTGATCTCTGGCACAGGGATGCAACGTATACGGACGATACCGTTATGTCCCTCGCAATCTGCAATGCCCTCATGCAGTCTGCCCCGGATTACAGCGAAGTCGGTATCCATGCAGTAAAAACCATGCAGGAATACGGCCGCCGTAATCTTCGCCGCGGCTATGGCGGGTACTTTCTGCAGTGGCTCCTGTCGCCGCGGCCGCAGCCGTACGGCAGTTACGGGAACGGCGGTCCCATGCGCGTCGCCGGCTGCGGCTGGGCCGGCAGCACCCTGGACGAAGTAAAGCGCCTGTCGAAAGCCGTAACCGAAGTCACACACAATCATCCTGAGGCACTGAAGGGTGCAGAAGCTGTTGCGACCACTGTCTTTCTGGCCCGCCATGGTGCGAGCCGCGACGAGCTTCGCGAATGGGTGATCCGCAACTACTATCCGCTGGACTTTACGCTCGATGAGATCCGCGGCACCTACACGTTTGATGTCTCAAGTCAGGGCTCGGTGCCGCAGGCGCTGGAAGCTTTCTTCGAATCCACTGACTTTGAGGATGCCATCCGCAATGCTGTCTCTGCCGGCGGAGACAGCGACACCATCGCCTGCATGGCTGGGGCAGTGGCGGAAGCCTTCTACGGTGTGTCGCAGGATCTTCGCGAGGCAGCAGAAGCGCGTCTGTCGGAGCCGCTGAAGAAAGTGCTGCACGATTTCGAGCAGCAATACCCGCCGCACACAGAGCAGTAGATACGGTGCTATAAGCGGCCTTATCGGGCAGAGCGGCAGTCTGCAGAGGCAGATTGCCGCTTATACAGTGCTGCTCTGCGGTCTGGAGCACAGACCGCGGGCAGCTATGCTATAGTATGGTCGTTGCGCGCTTTCGAAGCGTACTGAAATAAGCAAGGAGCGTAGTATGATTGGAGCCATTATCGGGAACATAGCGGGTTCCCGTTTTGAGAAGAATAACCATCTGTCCAAGGATTTTGATCTGTTCGGACCCGGTACAGGGTACACTGGAGATACCGTTATGACACTCGCCGTCTGTGATGCCCTGATACGTTCCTTTCCTGCATTTGAGGATCTGCCTAAGCTCACGGAGGAATCCCTGCAGATGTTCGGACGCCGCAACCCAGACCGCGGCTACAGTCCTGCTCTGGCATCCTGGATTGCAAGCTCAGATCCTCAGCCATACAACAGCTTCGGCAACGGCGGTCCTGCTCGCGCAGCTGCCTGCGGCTGGGCCGGCGGTCTGCTGCACGAAGTCCAGAGCCTGTCCCAAATGGTCACTGCTGTGACGCACGATCATCCCGAAGCCATCAAAGGCGCCGAAGCTATCGCCACAGCTGTCTTTCTGGCCCAAAACGGTGCAGACCGGGAGGAGCTGCGCTTGTGGATCACGCAGCAGTTCTACCCCCTGGATTTTACCCTCGATGACATACGCGGCCGTTATACTTTCGACCCCACGAGCCAAGGGTCAGTCCCGCAGGCGCTGCAGGCATTCTTCGAATCGGACAGCTTTGAAGATGCCATTCGCAATGCTGTCTCCATCGGCGGCGACAGCGATACCATTACCACCATGACCGGCGCCGTGGCTGAAGCCTTCTACGGTGTACCGCCTGAACTGCGCAAGGCGGCAGAGGCATACCTGCCGGACCCGCTGAAACTACGGCTGCTGGACTTTGAACGGCACTTTTCGCCAAACGCCATAGACGGCTATGGACCGTCAGGCGCACCAGATTCGTACGTGGAACTGTGCGCAGACTTTCCGGTCTGCAACTATACAGAACAGTCGGACAACCGGAATCTCGGATTCTGCAAAGGTGTGATCACACCGGAAGGTGTCCCGTTTGTAGCGGAGCTTTTCGCTGATTACGGCCAGCTGAACCTGGGAATTGTCGTACCGTATGCGAGCATTGAGGCGGATGGCCTGGAAGAATCCTACACAGGACCAGCAGGAGCCGGACAGACTGACAAGGTAACATGCCTGCATTCCAGAGGAGAGATACAGGATTTCGGCATTCTGGACCTTGGCATGATCGATGAGGGATTCGAGGAGTCAGCGGAGCTTACACAGGATGTCGTGGAATGGCTGGTGAGCCACGGCCTCGTCCAGTTCACGTCGACGCTGCACAACGGGCTGGTCCTCTACCGAACCGACAGCAGCGGAGCCAACATTCTGAAGATCATCATTACCCTCTTCGAGAATGGACAGACGCTCGGAGTAACACCGCTGGAGTTTGAGCCGTTCCCAAAGCAGCTGGATCTGATCCAGAAGCACAAGCACAACATCGTGCCGTTTCCAGGCAAAAGAGCCGCAGCAAAGACTGGCAGCGCAGACACGACAGACAGAGAGACAACATCTGAGGATAAGAAAACTGAAACACTGCGTGACAGATTCCGAGCTTGCCTGCTCGGCGGGGCTGTCGGCGACGCTCTGGGCTACACGGTAAAGTTCTGGAGCGAAGACACAATTCGGCAGAAATACGGAGCAGACGGTATCACGGATTATGAGCTGGATGAGGGCATAGCGCGCATCTCAGACGACACCCAGATGACGCTCTTCACAGCCAACGGGCTGCTGCTCGCGGAGGAGGATAATGCCCGCGAAGACCTTGACCGGTATGGCTGGCGCGAACGGATCTCTGAAGCATACGCAGACTGGCTGCGTACGCAGCAGGGTCAGGAAGGCGGTCTCAAGTCCTGGCTGAACAACCTTCCGGAACTCAATGTACGGCGGGCACCGGGCGGAACATGCCTGGCTTATCTCGCTCCAGGCAGCATGGGCTCCATGCGCGAGCCCAGAAACGACAGCAAAGGCTGCGGCGGCGTCATGCGGGTTGCGCCTGTCGCCCTGTACTTCCACAGCATCACAGACGAAGAGCGCCTGCAGGCTGATCTAGTCGCGGCAGAAGCCGCTGCCATAACCCACGGGCACGAGCTGGGTTATATTCCAGCAGCTGTCCTTGTTCACATGCTTCAGGACATTCTGTACCGGGATTTCTCTGTCCGCGATGCCCTGCATGACGCGATGAGCGCAGCACAGACACTGTTTTCCCCAAAAGACGACGAACCGGCCGTAAACTCTCGCTACGCACCAACGCGCCCAGCCAGGCATCTCGATCAGCTGCTGCAGCTGCTCCGACGCGCTGAAGAGCTCGCAGATACGGCCGATGTCTCAGACCTCGACGCTATCCATACGCTCGGAGAAGGATGGGTAGCTGAGGAAACTCTTGCCATTGCTGTGTTCTGTGCACTCCGTCATGAAGACAGCTTCGAAAAAGCTGTAATCGCGGCCGTGAATCACAAAGGCGACAGTGATTCCACGGGCAGCGTAGCCGGTATCCTCATGGGAGCCCGTCTCGGACTGGACGCTATTCCAGACAGATTTCTGCAGAACCTCGAACTGGAACCCGTGATTGAGGAGATCGCGGATGACCTGCTCGACGGCAAGTCAGACACCCCGCGTTGGAAGGCCAAGTACCAGACCCACGAATGCGACGGGAAGAAATAAAGCAGGGTTCGGAGACGCGCGATCTGTTCAGACGGTCTGCTTCAGCTGGGCCGGTCAGGTATGAAACGAGCTCCGAAGGGAACAAATAACGCGGGAGCCGCGGTTCCACTGTCCGATGACCGAGGCTTGACCGATGTCGTTTACAAGAGATCCGAGCGGGGCTGCTGCACTCACCGGCACCAGATCGTAAAGTATGTTCGCGCAGGGCACAATCGGAATTCTGCGCAAAAGTATAGAACTAAACGAGGAGAGATGCAGATGGCGCTTCAAATCCCCATCGAGACATTGCTTAAAGGCAACATAGTAGAAAGTCCCCGTATCGAGTTCAAGGAGTCATGGGATCCAGAGGCTTCGCTCAAAACAATCTGCGCGTTTGCCAATGACTTCGATAATTGGGGAGGCGGCTATATTGTGATCGGTGTCACAGATAAGACCCATGAGCTCGTCGGTGTCGCACCAGAAAAGATCGATCGCTATCAGCGGGAGATCCTGCAATCCTGCCACTTGATACAGCCGGATTACATGCCGATCATCTCCCCGGAGATATACGAAGGAAAGTTATTCCTCGTAGTGTGGGCAAGCGGTGGCGACACGCGACCATACTCGTCGCCCGCGCATATCTACAAAGATTCAAAAAAGAACAAGAAGCGCAGTCCTCGCATTTACTGGATTCGCAAGGCTTCCAGTACTGTCCAGCCAACCCCTGATCAGCTGCGAGACTTGTTTACCCTGGCAAACCGCGTCCCGTTTGACGACCGCGTGAATCAGGAGGCCGAAATCAGTGACCTGAATTTGACACTGATCAAGAGCTTCCTGCGAGAAACTGGCAGCGCTCTGTATGCTGCGGCAGACACAATAGATTTTGTGGATCTGTGTGCCGATATGCAGATTATCAGCAATCAGCCAGGATACAGGAAGCCAAAAAACGTTGGCCTGATGTTCTTCTCTATGGAACCGGATCGCTTCTTTCCCTACGCACAGATCGACGTGGTTGCACTCGATGATACAGGTTCGCTGCTTCAGGAACGTACATTTCGAGGACCACTTCATCAGCAGCTGCGCGATGCTTTACAGCACATACGCAATGTATTCCTGACTGAGTACGTTATCAAGGATGATCAGAAGGCTGAAGCCAGGCGCTTCTTCAACTACCCGTATGCCGCAGTGGAGGAAGCACTGTCAAACGCTGTCTATCACAAGGGGTATGACGAGCGCGAGCCGATAGAAGTACGAATTGAATCGGACCGCATGATTATTGTCAGCCATCCAGGCGCCGACATTGCTATCACGCAGGACGATCTGCGACAGTTTCGCGCACACAACCGGCGCTACCGGAATCGCAGGATTGGAGATTTTCTGAAGGAACTGCATCTAACAGAGGGCCGTAATACAGGTTTCCGCAAGATTCGGAGTGCCTTGGAGCAGAACGGTTCGCCTCCCCCCTTATTCGAGACGGATGAAGAGCGAACCTTCTTCACGACGACGCTCTTGATTCATCCGGAGGCTTCAAACACTTCTGAACAAGCGGTCGATGTGCCTACGCCAGCCACTCCCGATACGTCTCTAAGTTTTTCACTGACTGAAAATGAATGCCGTTTGCTTGACTACGTCCGCGACAATCCGACTGCTACGATTGGGCAGGTGGCAGGTGCACTTAATATGCCGCAGCGAACGCTGATTAGAACAACCAAGGTATTAGAGGGAAAGGGAGCGTTGCGGAAGGAAGGACCAAATCGGAAACGAATCTGGCGGGTTTTAGTGGGGACGTCAGTCGACGCAGACGCATAGCCTTCATATTATGCAACTGGTACTTCGTTTCCAGTCCCGTTGCCTATACCGATTTCAAGATGTATCGAGCCATTTATCAATTCATCCCCGGCTTGATAGAATCTGAGCCCGTATCCCTAAAATTTCAACGGCTACCAGTTCTCCCGTATGGTCCAGTTTTATCAAGCCATCCCCTGGCTTGATAAAATCTGAGTCTCTACTGGAGAAAATGCGTTAATGGATGTCGGTTCTCCCGCCTGGTCCGCGTTTATCAAGCCATTTTTCAAGCCACCCCCTGGCTTGATAAAATCTGAGTCTCTACTGGAGAAAATGCCTCAATGGACGCCGCTTCTCCCGCCTGGTCCGCGTTTATCAGGCCATTTATCAAGCCACCCCCTGGCTTGATAAAATCTGAGTCTCTACTGGAGAAAATG
>JAAUYQ010000029.1 GCA_014805015.1 Clostridia bacterium
GGAACTGACTCACTGGAGCACGTCCCGCAGGCTCCTTTGATCATACTGCAGGTGCGGACGAAGAAGCGATCCCTTCACGAAGCAACCCCGCGCAAGGGACGCAAGGAGAAAAACAGAACNCAGAAACGCGAAGCGAAGAACACNCCGTCGAANAACGGTTTTCATCTCAGCGACAGAGTGCGCGCCTGCGGAAAGGCCGGTTATATCACAGGCTTCACCGGAAGCAATGTTTACATCCGCGATGCGCAGGGCAATTACATTACACAGCCCGGCAAGAAGCATAAGCAGTTCAGGCTGTCCGANNCGCAAAAGATATGCAGCAANCGGAACTGGATCATTTTATAGAGGCGCAATTCCTCCCCCGCTTACCGCCTTCNGCGCTTGAAGACGGGGGACTCCTTGCGCGATTTGTTGAAAGCGGCAACGCAGCGGATTAACGCTCTGAGAAACGCAGCTGCAATGGATCAGACCATGACCGAGCAGTGCGTCCCACATAACACAGTCCTGGCGGAGATTTCTGGGGTGACAGGAGTCAGGGAAGATATAGCGGTTACAAGTCCTGATCTCGGGAAGGTGCCGAAAGTGTAGACGGCGATGCTGGCGCATGGCAGGCAGTCCGAGACGATGAGACAGGCTGAGCAGCACTCTTCATTGACTGCGCCGCGGTTTCTGNTGCAGCAGAGCCACATGTTTCGGTGTTCGAGACGAAAAACAGGTGCGCCCCAAACCGCTTTCTTTTGAGGAGATCANCAATCGTGAAGAAAAACAAACGCGGGCCCAAAATGCTGACAAAGGCGCCGCAGCCGGACGCGGACGGGACAGTTGTGGTTCCGGCGGGTATTGAAGCAATAGGCAGGATGGCCTTTAGCGGAAATCCTGTGCGCCGTGTGGTGCTCCCGGATTCGGTCCGGGAGATCGGGCATTCGGCTTTTATGAGCGCTCTACGGCTCAAAGAGATCGTCCTGCCGCCTGGAGTGCAGAGTATTGGAGAGGCAGCGTTCAAGAGGACCGGGCTCCGGCGGCTTGTCGTGCCCGCCGGAATAACCAAAGTACCAGCCGGACTGTTNGACGGCTGTGCGGCGCTTGAGGGAGTCGTGTTTGAAGGACATCTTACGGACATTGGGGACAGCGCATTCCGGGGCTGCGGATCACTTAAGCACATTCAGTTTGCTGATACGCCCGGCGAAACGGGTGTGCTGCGGATGCCGGAATCACTGAAAACGGTGGGGAAAGAGGCCTTTCGCGGCTGCGGGAGCCTTCAGAAAGTGGAGCTGGACTCTGCGCTGCGCTGTGTCGACGTATATGCGTTTGCTGACTGCACATCTCTGGAAGCCATTTATGGATCATCGCGGACAAAGTACGGATACGATGTCGCTATAGGCTGTCGCTCATCTATGCATCTCTGCCTGCCGGACGAGGTGGATGATTCCAGGCGCGGATACTTCGGACTGCCGGACGCAGATGGATTCGTGCGCGACGGCGGCCGCCTCCTGACGTACCGGGGCAGCGCGGATATTGTGGAGATTCCGGAGGGAATCGAAGTCGTGGGCGAAAATGCTTTTGCCAGACTCAGCAGAACGAGGCCGATCGAGATCCGCTGGCCGCGTTCACTAAAGCGGATTGAACAGAACGATGCGCTCTTTATGCGCAATGTGAAATCCGAACTGCCGGTCAGCTTTATCCGGCGGGGCTCCAATATCTCCCAGTATGAGCTCAGCCTGATGCAGGGACCGTGGCGGGCCAGCATTTCTGCGGAAACACTGGCACGCTTTTTTCTTACCTGCCGTGCTCCCATTGCGGACTGGGCCGGGGAGCAGGCAGAAAGCCCCGAGAAGATGGCCGGACTTATTCTGAAGGTGCTGGTAAACAAGCCGCGGAAAACCGCACGTGTCCGGGCAGCGGAGTTCTTCACGCGCTACGCGGACCGGATTTCCGGCAGACTGAAGGACAGGCTGCAGAGCGTCCTTGCCGGCGCAGATGCGCCTGCAGCAGCCGGACGGCACCCATACCGCGAGGATATTCTGGATGTTCTTCTGGAAAACTACGGTCTCGATCCGCATCATGCTGTCTTCAGTCTTGAACGGAGGCCGGCGGACGGCAGGGGCCGGCCCAAAAAGCTGCCTGCGCTGGCTATGAAAAGTGCGCTGGTTCCCTACATGGTACAGGCCGACAGGATCAGCACATCGGACATGCTCCTTGCGAAAGCGCAAACCAGATTTATTCCGGCGGCCGAGTCGCAGGCCGGGAAGGTGGATAAAGAGATCCTGGCCGCCGTGATTGGTCTGCTGCATGCTATGCATTCCGGGATTCCGCAGCTGGCCTATGCCTATGCGCGTTATGCTGAAGAGGATTCGCTGCGGGCTCTGATCGATGAGACGGGNGCCGGCAACTGGCATTACATGGACGAGAAATATGCTGGTCCAACCAGGAATCTGGTCCGGGCCGGCGCCCTCCTGAATGACACAAGTGCAGCGAGAGAACTGTTTCTGAGTGCTCCGAAATGGATGGGTATGGCGCAGCGCTACCGGGAGCTGCACCCAGGTCTGACGCTCCTGCTGCCTGCCGATCCCCTCGGACTCGCGGGCGGCGGCTGTGATTTTACTGTCCCGGGTGCGTCGCTCAGAATTTCGGCCGACGAGAATTTTACCCTGGAAATCCGGGATACAGAAAGCCGCCGGGCCTGGAAGCAGATGCCGCGGAANCTTCCCATTGCCGCGCAGGACAAAAAGGACCTGGGGCGGCTTCTTGATGCCGGGCGCACCTTCATCAGTGAGGTGGACAGCCAGGTGACAGAAGTGATGTTTGATGCCTATCTGTCTGGTAAGCCTGTTGATAAGGACTGGCTTCAGGCGGTCTGTGATCATCCGGTGCTCCGCCGTGCTCTCGGGCGGACGGTTCTCGAGCAGAACGGCTCACTGTTCGTTTTTCATGGCGGTCAGGCCGAGGATGCCGACGGGAATGCGGTTCCGCTCAGGAGCTTTGAAGGTATCCAGGTAGCTCACGTGCTGGAGATGGATCCGCAGGCCGCAGATGCGTGGCGACGCACATTCGAGCTCCGCAAGTGGACGGCAAGGTTCGGGCAGCTTGAAGAGCCCCGCTACGAAGCGGCAGATATCCGCGCTGACAGGTTTGATCATCTGCACGTGTCGCTTGCCACTATCACAGACAACGAATCCCGCAGCTTCATGTTCACGGCCATGGCGCTCCTGAAGGANGGCACCCCGGACGGAAATTCGATGCACTATATGCAGGGCAGGTATGCGAGCGAATTCTATCTCGGGAAAATACACGTCAGAAAAGTGTCGCGGCGCATGAACCGCGTACTGTACCATCTCGATCAACTGACTGCGCTGAACCGCCTGCGCCGGGGCGACATGTCTGTCCTTCCTTTCTATTCGCTGACAAACAATGCGAGACTGAACAACGCCCTGCGTGAACTGGCCGGATCAGAGTCGACAGAGATGATGGCAAGCCTGCTCGCCATACAGGACAGGCGCCGGCAGGCAGCAGGAACAAAAAAGCGGCTTTCCTCGGAGTTCTCTCTGTAGATCAGGTGCAGCAGGGGCAAATCTGTGCGATATCTGTTTTCTTCGTACAGATCTGCCCCTGTCTGCGGACGGGACGCGGCTGCGCTGGACGGACTGCGGGCGCTGCGGCCCATCTGAGGCAGGGCGGGACGGGGTCTCCGGATATTTCAGTGCCTGAAACATATCGGCTGTTCACTCAAATATCGTTTTCTGCAGCTTGTCCGGCTGTCAGCAGATCAGCGGCCTGCGGGCCGGTGTTTCCCTGCCTGCTCCTCCCGCGGAAACCTTCCGGGCCCGGCATGGTAAATGTTGACTTGCTTTCGCGACGTCTCTAA
This sequence comes from Clostridia bacterium, assembly GCA_014805015.1. Lineage (GTDB taxonomy): Bacteria > Bacillota > Clostridia > Christensenellales > Christensenellaceae > JAAUYQ01. The sequence goes on from JAAUYQ010000029.1 coordinate 3,863, forward strand.
GATGAACCCAAGTATAGTGGGACGGTATCGCCCTGCTGTACGGTTATGTCCCGCGGCAAAGTTCCTTCCCCCGCCGCCGGCTGCCCTGGTTTTTTTGAGGACGGCGCTTCGCGGGGAAATCAATCTGCCAGCAACCCCCACCCGAAAGGAAGGATATGGAAACAATCAAGTGGATCCGGAATGAACTGCCGGAAAGCGGGGACGAAGAACTCGCTGTTATGTCGCTTGAGGAAGTCGGCAAGGCCCGGAAGTTCCATCAGAGCTTCCCGCAGTATGACGTTACGCCGCTGCAGCAGCTGAGTCACCTTGCTGAATTTCTCGGGCTGAAGGATGTCTTCTGCAAGGATGAATCCTACCGCTTCGGCCTTAATGCGTTCAAGGTGCTCGGCGGCAGCTATGCTATCGGGCGCTTCGTGGCGCAGCAGACCGGACGGGACATCGACGAAATAAGCTACGATGTGCTTACCGGCGATGATCTCAAAAAAGATTTCGAAGGTGCCGTATTCTATACGGCTACGGACGGCAATCACGGCCGCGGCGTTGCCTGGGCGGCAAACAAGCTCGGTCAGAAGGCGGTTGTGTACATGCCGCGGGGCTCCTCGCCGACGCGCCTTGAGAATATCCGCAAGGAAAATGCGCAGGCCAGCATTCAGGACCTGAATTACGATGAGTGCGTGCGGCTTGCCGCTGCGGAAGCGGAGAAAACGCCGAATGGCGTCATTGTGCAGGACACAGCCTGGGAAGGCTACGAGGATATTCCTTCGTGGATCATGCAGGGATACGGCACAATGGCGATGGAAGCCGCAGAGCAGCTCGAGGCGGCCGGCGTCAGGCGGCCCACGCACATCTTTGTCCAGGCCGGCGTCGGTTCCCTGGCCGGAGCGGTGCAGGGCTTTTTTGCGAACCTGTTCCCGGACAACTGCCCGACCACCGTCATAGTGGAAGCCAACCAGGCNGACTGTCTCTACAAGAGCGCGGCAGCCGGCGACGGCCGTCCCCATGCGGTCTACGGGGATATGCAGACCATCATGGCCGGTCTTGCCTGCGGTGAGCCCAACACCATTTCCTGGGAGATCCTGAAAAACAACAGCAGTTTCTTTGTTTCCTGCCCGGACTGGGTATCCGCCCGCGGCATGCGCGTTCTCGGCGCGCCTCTTCCCGGTGATCCGCAGATCATCTCCGGCGAGTCCGGAGCGGTCAGTGCGGGCCTTCTGGAAGTCGTGATGACCGATCCCGAGTACGCGTCGCTCAAGGAGGCACTTGGACTGGACGAGAACTCTGTCGTGCTGTTCTTCTCCACGGAGGGAGATACGGATCCCGAGCGTTACCGCGACATCGTGTGGAACGGGGCATTTTCAGAGAGCTGAAGAAAACTGAGGAGACAAAAAATGGATTTTGCGAAGATTAAGGAAGCAGCGGAGGGCTACAAAGACGACATGACCAGATTCCTGCGTGACCTGATCCGCATCCCCGGCGAGAGTACGCAGGAAGAGGGTGTCATCCGCCGCATCGAGGAAGAGATGAAAAAGGTCGGCTTCGACCGCGTCGAGATTGACGGTATGGGCAACATTCTCGGCTACATGGGTACTGGCGACACAATCATTGGCTATGATGCCCACATCGATACGGTCGGACTCGGTGAGATGAGCAACTGGACGTTCGATCCCTATGAGGGCTTTGAGACGGACGAGGAAATCGGCGGGCGCGGTGCGAGCGACCAGCTGGGCGGCATCGTCTCCGGCGTGTACGGCGCCAAGATCATGAAAGAGCAGGGCCTGATCCCGGACAGCATCACCGTGCTGGTGACCGGTACTGTCCAGGAGGAAGACTGCGACGGTCTCTGCTGGCAGTATATTGTCAACGAGGACAAGATCCGTCCTGAGTTTGTGGTGATCACGGAACCCACAGACGGGAATATCTACCGCGGACAGCGCGGCCGTATGGAGATCCGCGTCGAAGTGAAAGGCGTCTCCTGCCACGGCAGCGCTCCGGAGCGCGGCGACAACGCCATTTACAAAATGGCGGACATCCTGCAGGAAGTGCGGGATCTCAACGACAAGCTTCACTATGATCCGTTCCTCGGCAAGGGCACCCTGGCTGTGAGTGAAATCTTCTTCAACTCCCCGTCGCGCTGCGCTGTGGCTGATATGGCGGCCATCTCCATTGACCGCCGCCTGACGGACGGCGAGACATGGGAGAGCGCGCTCGAGGAGATCCGCGAGCTGCCGGCCGTCAAGAAGTACGGTGCGGAAGTTTCCATGTATAAGTACGCGCGGCCGAGCTGGACGGGTCTTGAGTACCCGACCGAGTGCTTTTTCCCGACCTGGGTGCTTCCGGAGAACCATGCGGCGGCAGAGGCTGTCGTTGACGCCTACAAGGCCATGTACGGCACGCCGAAAGTGGACAAGTGGACCTTCTCCACGAATGCCGTTTCCATTATGGGCCGCTTCGACATTCCGTGCATCGGTTTCGGTCCCGGCAAGGAAGCGCAGGCCCATGCCCCGAATGAAAAGACCTGGAAAGAAGACCTGGTGCGGTGCGCGGCTGTCTACGCGGCAGTGCCCGCCCTGTATGCCAAGGACGCAGCAAGTGAAGGCTGAAAGGACGCAGACATGAGTGCAGTGGACAAGTATGTGGAGGCGCTGAGGGCTCTTGACTTCAGCAAAATGTTCAACAATGACTTTTTCCTGACCTGGGAAAAGACCAAGGACGAGATTGATGCCACATTCCTGGTGGCTGATGCCCTGCGCGCCCTGCGCGAGAGCAACATTTCCGCCCGGATTTTTGACAGCGGCCTGGCCATTTCCCTGTTCCGGGACAACTCGACCCGCACCCGCTTCTCGTTTGCCTCGGCCTGCAACCTGCTCGGCCTGGCTGTCCAGGACCTCGACGAAGGCAAGAGCCAGGTGGCGCATGGCGAGACCGTGCGCGAGACGGCCAATATGATCTCCTTTATGGCTGACGTGATCGGCATCCGCGACGACATGTACATCGGCAAGGGCAACGCCTATATGCATGAAGTGGCTGACGCTGTCGACCAGGGTTACAAGGACGGCGTGCTCGACCACCGGCCGACGCTTGTTGATCTTCAGTGCGACATTGACCATCCGACGCAGTGTATGGCCGATGCGCTCGATCTCATACATGAGTTCGGCGGCCTCGACAACCTGCGCGGCAAGAAGATCGCCATGAGCTGGGCTTACAGCCCTTCCTACGGCAAGCCGCTCTCGGTGCCGCAGGGTATCGTCGGTCTGCTGACCCGCTTCGGCATGGATGTTGTTCTTGCCCATCCCGAAGGCTATGAGATCATGGCAGATGTCGAGGAAGTGGCGAAGAAGAATGCGGCGGAGTCGGGCGGCAAGTTCACCAAGACGAACGACATGGCTGAGGCGTTTGCGGATGCTGACATCGTCTACCCGAAGAGCTGGGCACCGTTCAAGGCTATGGAGAAACGCACGCAGCTCTACGGCGAAGGCGATCAGAAGGGCATCGATGAGCTCGAGCAGGATCTGCTCCGGCAGAACGCGCAGCATCAGGACTGGAGCTGCACGGAAGATCTCATGAAGACGACGAAGGACGGCAAGGCACTCTACATGCACTGCCTGCCGGCCGACATCTCCGGCGTCAGCTGCGAGCACGGCGAGGTGGACGGCAGCGTGTTTGACCGCTACCGCGATCCGCTCTACAAGGAGGCCAGCTACAAGCCTTACATCATTGCAGCCATGATCTTCCTGGCGAAAGTACAGGATCCGACGGCTGTGCTTCAAGACCTTGCTGTGAACGCCAAGCCGCGTCTTCTCGGGGCTCCGGTCGGTCACTGAGGGAGAAGGGAATGAGCAAACGAATCGTCATCGCGCTCGGCGGCAATGCCCTCGGTTCCAATCTCCCGGAGCAGATGATTGCGGTCAAGCGGGCCTGCACAGCCATTGCAGACATGATTGAGCAGGGCTACGAAGTCGTCCTTGGGCACGGCAACGGACCACAGGTGGGGATGCTCAAGCTGGCTATGGACGAGCTGGCGATCCATCATCCGGAACAGTACACGGTGACGCCTCTCTCGGTCTGCGTGGCCATGAGCCAGGGCTACATCGGCTACGATCTGCAGAATGCGCTGCGCGAGGAGCTCCGGGACCGCGGCCTGAAAAACAGTGTCTCGACGATCATTACCCAGATCCTGGTTGACGCCAACGACCCGGCGTTCGACAATCCGTCCAAGCCGATCGGCCGTTTCCTCACCAATAAGGAAGCGGCGGTGGAGCTGGAGGCTGGACACACGGTCGTGGAGGACACCGGCCGCGGCTGGCGGCGTGTTGTCGCTTCGCCGAAACCGCAGCGGATCATCGAAATCGGGGCGATCCGGGCCCTCCTTGAGGCCGGTCAGGTTGTTATCACCGGCGGCGGCGGGGGGATTCCGGTTATTGAGCACGGCAATCATCTGCGCGGCACCGCAGCCGTGGTCGACAAGGACGCCGCGGCAGCCCTCACGGCGGCCGAACTGGATGCGGATTTCCTCGTCATCCTGACGGCCGTGGAGAAAGTCGCGATCAATTATGGTAAGCTTGACCAGAAATGGCTCGACTCCATGACGGCAGACGAAGCCCGCAAGTATCTTGCCGAAGGGCAGTTTGCACCGGGCTCAATGCAGCCCAAGGTGGAGGCAGCTGTGGCTTTTGCTGAGTCAGGACCGGGACGCAGGACGCTGATTACCCTGCTGGAGAAAGCCCGCGACGGACTTGAGGGCCGCACGGGCACGATCATCACGGCCTGAGAACGGCAGTGGGTTGGAACAACGCTCATGAGAGGAATCAAAGGGGTACAGTTTCGGAAAGGAGCAGGCGGTAATTCCTCCCCTGCCTGGGGTATCCCTGCCGCGGGTTTTATCAGATGAACAAAACAGCATCCCCGCCCCAGAGCGCGCTGTTTGAGCTGAACGGCCGGCCGAGCTTTGCGGAAAGCCTGCCGATGGCGCTGCAGCACCTCGTCGCGATGATCATTGGCTGCATCACGCCCTCGATCATCATCGCCGGGGTGGCGGGACTGGACGGTGAGCAATCCATTCTGCTGATCCAGTCCGGCCTCTTTATTGCCGGTGTCGCCACGATCCTGCAGCTCTTCCCGCTTTTCGGGCGGATCGGTGCCCGGCTGCCGATGATCATGGGTGTCAGTTTCGCCTACGTGCCTACCCTGATCTCCATTGCCGGCGGCTACGATATTGCCACGCTGTTCGGCGCCCAGTTCTGCGGTGGTCTTGCAGCGATCGTGTTCGGCATCTTTATCTCCAAACTGCGCCGCTTCTTCCCGATGGTTGTGGCCGGCACAGTGGTTTTCGTCATCGGCCTCTCGCTGTACACGGTGGCCATCAACTACATGGCCGGCGGCACGTCCTCGCCGGAGTACGGTTCGTGGCAGAACTGGCTGGTCGCCTTCATTACCCTGATCGTGGTTCTGTACCTGAACAATTTTGCGACCGGAGTCATGAAGCTGGCATCGATCCTGTTCGGCATTATTGTGGGCTACATTGTGGCTCTGTGTATGGGCATGGTGGACTTCTCGCCGGTCGAGAACGCCGCGGTCGTGGCAGCACCCAATTTCCTGCCGTTCGGCATGAAGTTTGAGGCATCGGCGGTCATTACGATGGTCATCATGTTTATCGTGAACTCCGTGCAGGCCATCGGCGACTTCTCGGCCACAACGAGCGGGGCCATGGACCGTCTGCCGACGGACAAGGAGCTCGGCGACGGCATCATCGGCAACGGCTTTGCCAGCGCTGTCGGTTCTTTCCTCGGTGGTCTGCCGACCGCCACGTTCAGCCAGAACGTTGGTATCGTCATCACCACCAGGGTCATCAGCCGCTTCACGCTGCTGATCACAGCGCTGCTGATCCTGGCCGCGAGCTTCTTCCCGTTCTTTGGCGGTGCGCTGCGGACCATTCCGCAGTGCGTGCTCGGCGGTGCGACGCTCTCCGTCTTTGCCTCGATCACAATGACCGGCATCAAGATGATTGCGAGCGCCAAACTGACGCCGCGGGTCATGAGCATCGTCGGCATCAGCGTGGCCATCGGTATGGGCATCTCGATGGCACCGGACTGCCTCGCGCAGTCTCCCCAGTGGGTGCAGACGGTCTTTGGTTCTGCCGTTATCGACAGCACCATCGTCTCCGTGCTTCTCAACCTGATTCTTCCGAAAACAAAGGAGGATATGGAAGAAGAGCCGCCCGTTGAAGCGCAGAAATAAGCAAGGCAGTAAAAGCACCTCCGGTCTTTTCCGGGGGTGTTTTTTGGACGATAAAAAAGATGGAAAGCGGGCAGCTTTCCCTCTTTGGTTACCAGATTTCTCAGGAAGCGAGGAGCCATTCCTCTTCTTCAAACAGAGCGTCGAGATCTGCCAGGGCATTCTCGCTGATCAGATATGTCAGTTCCGCAAGGGCTTCGCCTTCGGCAATCTCCATGTTCCGGACTTCTGCTGCTTCACGGTCCAGCATAGCGTCGAGTTCCATCTCTGCAGTCATGTTGTTCGCGTTCATGTCGTTCCTCCTCAGGTCAGCCAAACGGGTTATTTTGTGTTCAGACTTAAAATAACCATACCTGCAGGGGCCGCAAACGGTTTAGAATGTCAAGAAAACGTAAACTGTCCGCTGCGGAAAACCGGATCATCACGCCGAAGGAGGTTTCTCTATGGACAACGACCGCAGGCTTTCTGTGCTGTCCCTTATCCTCGCCGTCTGCTCACTCGCCTTCTGCTTTCTGCTCGGCTACCCGGGGCCCATCATCGGTCTGCTTGGCGCCATTGCGGCCTTCCTCACAGCGGGCACGGCCCGCCGCAGCTCCCCGGACGGCATCAATAAGGCAGGACGGATCATTGCCCTCATCAGTATGACCGTCAATGCCGTCTCCTGCCTCGCACTGCTTCTGATGCTGCTTCTCGGCGCCGCACTTCTCGGATCCCCGGGCGGATTCTTCTGATCAGCCGCTCATTCCCATGACCATTCCGAGGACATAGGGAACCAGCCAGACAGCCCAGACAACCAGACTGAATTTATGGAAGCTGCGCTGCATATTCTCGCTGCCTCTTGTCAGCACAACCGTTGCCCAGACCGCATGCACCAGCATCAGCACAATGGCAATCAGGCCCGTAATTCCGTGCCAGCCGAGCATACTGCCGCCCGTGCTGCCGCTGCGGGCCATAAAGCTCATGATGGTGGTGCCGGTTGTATCAAAGGCGAAGCCGAGCCAGAAGAGCGTCAGATTTCCCTTTGTCAGCCGTCCGGCGCGTCGTTCCCCGAAAACGCCCCAGGTGTAGAAAACAAGGGCCAGCGTGATCGTCACGATGGCAAAAATGAGCTGCATACTCAAGTCTCTCTCTCCTCCTGACTGAAAAGCTCGGCAAACAGGGCATCCGCCTGCTCGCGGAGCCTCCTCTCAAACGTACGGTAGCGCTCCAGAAACCGGTGGGCAGGCGCGGACACGACTGCACCGCCGCCGCCGCGGCCGCCGGTGCGCGATTCGAGCAGTGGAAAACCCAGCACAGATTCCGCGTTGCGCAGAATACGCCAGGCCTTGCTGTAGGCCATTCCCATCTGCCCTGCTGCTGCCCGCAGTGAGCCGTGTTCCTCTACCAGCTCAAGCAGCGCTGCTGCTCCGGGGCCGAAGAATTTGCTTTCATCCTCAAACATCCTGAGTGTATAGCCGTATCGCATGGCTTCCTCCTCCCAAGGTCCGACAATAGGCCCAAGCAGCGGCTGCTGTCAATGCTGCGGCCGCTGCTGTCAGGCCGGTGGCAGACGACGGCGGGCAGCTGCTGCCAAATATGAAGGTACCTGTTGACGGATCATGAAGGTGCCTTTATACTTAATGCACGGAAGGTACCTTAACATGACGAACGGAGAAACAGCAATGGAACATATGAACAGGGAACAGATGAGTCTGCCGCGGCTTTTCCGCGAGACGGAAGGTCTCATGCACCGGTACGTGGCCAGTCTGACGCCGGCGGCCTTTGACCCGGAGCGGGGTCAGGGCCGGATTCTGGCACTGCTCAGAAAAACGGGCCCGATCTCGCAGCGGGACATGGCCTACCTGCTGGGCATCCGCCCGCAATCACTCGGCGAACTGGTGCGCAAGCTCGAAGAAAACGAGTACATCTGCAGGGAGCAGTCGGCAGAGGACAAGCGCGGCTACATGGTGTCGCTCACTGACAAGGGCAGTGAAGTCGAGCTGCCCAAACCGCCGATGGAGAGAGTTTTCTCCTGCCTCGATGAGAGTGAGCAGGATTCGCTCCGCCACTGCCTCGAACGCCTGTGCAGCCAGCTCGAGGAGCTGACGCCGGACCGTCCGCCGCAGGACGGTCCCGGCTGGGGCGGTCCGGGCGGCGGCTTTGGGCCGGGACCGCATCACGGCTGCCATCCGAGGCATGCAGCGGGACACGGCCACGGCTGCCGTCCCCGGCGCGATCCAGGCCGCTGCGGATTTGGTCTCCGCGGTGAACTGTTCATGACGGATCCGGGCTGGGGCGGCTTCTAGAGAGAGGAGACCCGGCCGGGACCGGAAAAGAATCATGGCTGATAGCTTTCTGCCTGCAAAAAAGGCAGGGGCTGCCAGCCTTTTCTTTTCTCCGGACGGACGGCTATCCGGACGCAGGGCGGAATTGCACGGGCCGGGGGAAGGTGATAGTTTTGGGTGCAGGGGAAAACATCAGATTTAAGGGAAGCGGACAGGAGGGAGTGCTGCGGTACAAGAGCCGCAGATCTGTGTATGACCATACTGATAAAGAACGGGGAAGTGATTGGGCCAGATGGTCCTGTAAAGCAGGACATCCTTATCGAGGATGATCATGTATCTGCTGTCGGCCGGGATCTTTCAGCGCCGGATGCGGAGATTGTGGATGCAGCCGGCAAGCTGGTATTTCCGGGGTTCATCGACACGCATACCCACCTCGACATGAATACAGCCACGATGCACACGGCAGACGATTTTCACAGCGGCTCGGCTGCGGCTGTCTGCGGCGGCACGACGACTGTGCTTGATTTTGCCACGCAGGAACATGGGGAGAGTCTGATGCAGGCGCTGCAGAACTGGCGCGTCCTGGCGGACGGCAAGAGCTGCTGCGACTACGGGTTCCATATGGCGATCACCGAGTGGACGCCGCGCGTCGCAGATGAGCTGACCCGTATGAAGCAGGAGGGCGTCACATCCTACAAGCTTTACATGGCCTACGACAACCTGCGGGTGGCAGATGATATCATTTATGAAGTGCTGAAGGCCGTCAAGGCAGTCGGCGGCATCGTCGGTATGCACTGCGAGAACGGAGATCTTGTCAAGGTGCTGACCCGGGAACTGCTCGGCCGCGGAGTGACCGGACCGGAAGGCCATCCCCTCTCCCGTCCGGATGTTGTGGAGGCAGAAGCAATTTTCCGCTACCTGTGCATCGCGGAACTGGCTGATGCTCCGGTCAACATTGTGCATCTGAGCACTGCGCGCGGCATGGAGATTGTGGAGAATGCCCGCAGCCGCGGGCAGGAGGTCTATGTGGAGACCTGCCCGCAGTATCTGCTACTGACGGATGAGAATTACGGGAAGCCGGATTTTGAAGGCGCCCGGTACGTGCTTTCGCCGCCGCTGCGCAAGGAGGCAGATAAGGAAGCCCTGTGGCAGGCTATTGAGCATGACGAGATTGAGACAATCGGCTCGGACCACTGCTCATTCTTCCTCAGACAGAAGGAATTCGGACGCAATAATTTTTCGCAGATACCGAATGGTGCACCGGGCGTGGACCTGCGGCCGGCCCTGATTTACACCTACGGCGTTGATGCAGGACGGATCAGTCTGGCCCACATGTACCGGCTGCTGTGCGAAAATCCGGCCCGCCTGTTTGGCATGTTCCCGCGCAAGGGGACGCTCCGGGAAGGCAGCGATGCCGACATCGTCATCTGGGACCCGGACTGGCAGGGCACGATCACAGATGAGAATCAGCACACTGCGGCGGATAATACTCCGTATGCCGGGCTGAGGATCCAGGGCCGGGCGGCGCGCGTCTATCTGCGCGGCCGCGAGGTAGTCCGGGACGGGGAAATCACCAAGGAGAATCAGGGCCGGTATGTGCACCGCGGTGCCTGCGACTTCTGGCTCAAATAAGCGGCGGATTGGCTGCGTCGTCATGGCAGCCGGCCAGGCAGTGCGCTTTGGATCAGACAAGCTGATGGCGGACTGGCTGGGGCAGCCGCTCTATGCACACACTCTTTCCGTGCTGCCAAAAGAGATTCTCGCGCATATCGTCGTTGTCAGCCGCAGTGAGGAGATCCTGCAAGCAGCTGCGGAGTGCGGATACGAGCCCGTTCTGAATGAGCATCCGGAAGCAGGTCCCGGACGGACAGTCCGGCTCGGCCTCGGGCACATGCCGGCGGTGGACGCGGTCCTGTTCTGTGTCTGTGACCAGCCGGAGCTGCAGCGGCACAGTCTGGAGAAACTGGTCTGCACCTACGCAGGCGGTATCCGGGCTGCGAGCTTTGACGGCCGGCGCGGCAATCCGGTTATCTTTCCGGCAGCGCTTCTCCCGGAACTCAGGATGCTGAAGGATCACCAGGGCGGAAGCACTGTGATCCGCCGCCACGGGCAGCTGCTGACGATCTGCGAGACCGGATGCTGCCGCGAGCTTCTCGATGTGGATACACCGGCAGACCTTGCAGCCCTGCGGGACCTTGATTATCTGCTCCTGGACGGCCCCGGTTCGGAGACAATGCTGGCAGAAGCCGGCAGCCTGCTTTCCGGTGCCGGTATTCCGGCCGCGGCTGCGGGCAGTATGGATCCGCAGGAAGTGGAGCAGCTTACCAGGAGCCCGCGGACGCTTCTTCTCTGGAGCGGTGACTGCAGTGCCGCAGAAGTGGCAGGACGTCTGGCTCCGCAGATACAGACCTTTCTGCCTGCGCGCGGTTTGCAGGCAGTACAAACGATGGATAAATAGAAGAGGGTGTCTTCGCCGGCACCAACAAATATCCGAGACAGAACAGGAGGAGCGGCAGAAGCGGACAAAAGCCCCGGCGGGGCTGATTCTGCCCATTGACATGAAAGAGATTGTTGAAACCAAGGCGGCACCAGGTGCTATCGGACCCTATTCACAGGCAGTCAAGACAGGCGGTCTGCTCTATACATCGGGGCAGCTGCCGGTAGATCCGGAGACAGGATCGATGCCGGACAGCGTCGACAAGCAGGCAGAGCAGTCGCTTGAGAACCTGAAAGCAGTTGTCGAGGCCGGCGGGGCTTCGATGGACAGTGTGATCAAGACGACAGTCTTTATTCGTCATATGGATGACTTTGCACGGATCAATGAAGTGTATGCAAAATACTTCGATGCGCCGTACCCAGCCAGATCCTGCGTTGAAGTGGCGCGTCTGCCGAAGGATGCGCTGGTGGAGATCGAATGTATCGCTGTGATTGGGTGACGCACGACGCCGAAGAGCAGAACATTCCGGACGCCTAGGAGGACAGCCAGTGAACGAAGACGATAACGGAAGAAAAGACAGCGGTAAGAAGCCCGCTGCGCGGGGCCGGAAAGCTGCCGGCACTGCGGCAGGCGACAAGGAAAAGAAGACCGCAGCAAAAGCTGCTTCCAAGAGCACGGGAGCTTCCAAAAGCACAGGCAAAACGGGCACGGCCAAGGCGTCCGAGACAAAAAAGACCAAGGCAGCCGCAGGCAAGTCAGCCGCAGACAAACCAGCGGCGAAGCGCACGGCAAAGCAGACGCACAGCCGCAGCAGACTGCCGGACAATGTGGTGGCTTTCCCCGGCGGCGGACCAACACGGCCTTCCCGGAGAACTCCGGCACCGGAACCTCCGATGAGCACCGAGCTGGAGATGGATTTTGATGTCGAGGAAGGCGCCACGATCCTCTCCGAACTCCTTGAGTTTTCCTCGGTTACGGCGACCGAGGCCGCGGACCTGCTCGGGCATATAACGGAACGTGTCATGAATTTCCGCAGTGCCCCGAAGCGGGGGCCCAAGCGTGAGGATCCGGATGAAACGGCAGACGTGCTGCTTGAGATGCTGAATATTGTCATGCTCAAGCTGCGCGGCATGGCGCTTATTGTGCCTCCCGGACCGATTCTGAAACAGTGCATCCCGGAAGTAACACAGATTGAAGGCTACGAAGAGCTGCGCGACATGTGTGAGAAGAACGCAGAGGCAATCTCCGCTCTTCTGTTCGGCCTGGTGGAACTGGTGTTCAATCCAGGATATACCGGCAAAAGCAGGATCCAGGCATTGACCAGTGACAACACACTTGATGAGATGGATGAGATCTGCGCCATGACGCAGGAGATCGCCCAGCTAATCGACGCGCTTATCGATATCTGGTACGAGAATCACGCGGATGACTGACCACGCGCGGCCAGAAAAAGCATAAACAGTACAGAAACCGGCAGGGCCCTCACTCCCCCCGCCGGTTTTTTCCTGCGGCCGGGGAAACCGGATAAACGGTCTCAATCCGGCTTTTCGTTCCTGTTTCGTGAAGGGCAGATCTCTGCAGTCCGATAGAAACAGCAGATAAAAATGCAATTCCGAGGAGGACCGGACGATGAGCAGTATGGTTGGATCGGTGCAGCAGCTGCAGGCTCTGATGAGCGGCATCCTGCCGTCAGCAGGACGGACGCAGAAGGCAGCCGGGGTGGACTTTATGAGTGTGCTGGCGCAGAGCGCTGCTGCGGCGGCAGCAGATGGGATGGCAGTGGGTGAACAGCCGTTGGGTACCGGCGAGGCCCAGGCCGCGGCAGGAACGCAGACCCAGGCAGCCGGAGAGACTGCCCCGGTCTCGCTGGAGGAGATGCTGAAAGCACGCTTCCCGGGGCTGCACTATCACGTGTTCGACGCGAGCTCAAGTCATTGGAAGATGCGCAACGATTATCCGCATTATCTGCTCTACCAGGACGGGGACAAGGCAAAGGAGACGCTGGAGAACTGGCAGCCCCAGGGCGAAAACCCATTCTACGGCTCCGTGAACGGCCAGTTTATTGCGCCCAAGGAGATCAAGGCGCTTGGGAGCGTACCGCCCGGAAGCAAGGCGGTCGTCATTCACCCCAAGGTGCAGGAAAAGATGGCGCAGGATCCGGCCTATGCGCAGGAGATTTTTGATCGGATCGAGACCTGGTTTGCCTTCGATACCGCCCGTAACGAAGCCATTATGCCCGGGAGTACGTGGGACAACGCGCAGGCTGTGGCTATTGGTGAGGACGGTAGCATCTGCAATGCCTGCGCCTCCAGTCCCGGAGGTGACATCACGTATTCAGAAAGCCCGTCAGACCGGAAACAAAGCGGCTGGGATCTGCGCCTGGCACGGCACGCGGAATACATGGAACGCGTTGTGTCTGAGCAGATCGAACATGGGATGCGCCTTTCCGAGTTTGTCCGGGCGCAGGCAGCCAAGGCGCATCTTGCTTCCATGCTGCAAAATGGCAATCTGCGCGAGATCTTCGGCAGCGAGATCGCGGGCGTACCCACGGAGACCATTCTCGGCCTGGCGGCCCGCGAGTGCGGCGCGGCCGCTGCTGTCTGACGGCGCCCTCCAGGCTGCGAATCCTGTCTCGGCCGCGGGGATTTGCTGTGGACTTTCAAAGATATAGTTGACTGAACATAAAAGGAGACCGTATTCTAGTAAGTGAGAAAAAAACACTAGAAAGATGGTCTCCGTGGAACAGATTATAC
>JAAUYQ010000030.1 GCA_014805015.1 Clostridia bacterium
ACACAACCACTGTTGCAGAGGTCACCGCAACCCTCTGCTTTGAACCGCTGGTTGCAATCCTCTGCGGGGCAGGAGGTTGCAACCACTTCCTCAATCNACAATCGCTCGCGGCGGTCAAGTTTTTCTGCATCCGGGGGTTGCCAAACCTTGACAGGATGNTTNTAATTAGTCNGTTGCGCTATGCGCATCGGGCACTTTGGACGCGGGAGGTTACCGTGGCCAGCGGATAGTTTCCGCGATCCAGGTCCGTGCAGGACACGGAGACTCCTTAATAGTTCACGGCAGACAGGTGTCTGCCGGAAAAAAAGGTAAGGACACACACGGGTATGTGTATGGTTTGACTGGAGGAGTAATAAATACATGGCAAGCCAACGAATNAGAATCAAACTGAAGGCCTACGATCATAACCTGATCGATCAGTCGGCCCAGCGGATTGTCGACACGGCCAAACGGACCGGGGCAAAAATCTCCGGACCGGTTCCGCTGCCGACCCACAAGGAAATCATTACGATCCTGCGGGCTCCGCATAAATACAAGGATTCTCGCGAACAGTTCGAGATCAAGACGCACAAGCGCCTGATCGATATCCTGGAGGCGAACACCAAGACCACTGATGCACTCATGCGTCTTGACCTGCCTGCCGGCGTCGATATCGAGATCAAGTTGTAGAAATAAGCCGGTAAGGAGGAAAAGTATGCACGCAATACTGGGGAAGAAGCTGGGCATGACCCAGGTCTTCACGGACGATGGCATCCTGGTGCCCGTGACGGTCGTTGAGGCCGGCCCGTGCACTGTGGTCCAGAAGAAAACAGCCGACAAGGAAGGCTACAATGCCNTNCAGGTCGGATTCGGCGACATCAAGCCGTCCCGGGTCAACAAGCCGATGAGCGGACACTTCCGCAAGACCGGCACGGAGCCGACCCGCTACCTGCGGGAATTCCGCACGCAGGAGGAGTCGGAGCTCAATCCCGGCGACAAATATACAGCAGATATCTTCGAGGCCGGCGAGCGCGTCGACGTCTCCGGCCGTTCGAAGGGCAAGGGCTTCCTCGGCGTTATCGCGCGCTGGGGTCAGCACCGCGGNCCNATGAGCCACGGCTCGCGCTATCACCGCCGCCCGGGTTCGATGGGCGCCTGCGCCTCTCCGGCGAAGGTCATGAAGGGCAAGCGGCTTCCGGGCCGCACCGGCTCTGACCGTGTCACGGTGGAGAACCTAGAGGTGGTCCGAGTGGATCCGGAGCGCAACCTGCTGCTTCTCAANGGGGCCGTCCCGGGTGCCAAGGGCAGCCTGGTATCGGTCCGCAAGGCCGTCAAGCCGCACTGAGCGGGAAAGGAGACAGGCAATGCCTAAAGTTACACTGTACCGCACGGACGGCACGCCGTCCGGCGAGGTCGAACTGAGCGAAGCTGTGTTTGCGGCGCCGGTCAACCCGGCCCTCATGCATGAAGTGGTGGTNGCGCACCTCGCGAACCGCCGGCAGGGCACGCAGTCGGCACTGACCCGCGCGGAAGTCCGCGGCGGCGGCATCAAGCCGTTCCGCCAGAAGGGNACCGGCCGGGCCCGCCAGGGTTCGAGCCGCAGCCCGCAGTACGAGGGCGGCGGCGTGGTCTTCGCACCGAAGCCGCGCGACTACTCAAAGAAAGTCAACAAGAAGGCCCGGCAGGCAGCGCTGCGGTCNGCCCTCTCCTCGAAGGCGGCCGATGAGGACATCATCGTCGTCGAGAACCTGACGATGAGCGAGCCGAAGACCAAGAAGATGATCGAGGTGCTCGGCGCCATCAAGGCCCCCAAGGCCCTCATTATCCTTGGCGAGAAGGACCCCAATGTGTCCCGCTCCGCTTCCAACATACCGGGCGTTTCCGTGGACGTCAGCATCGGCGCGGAAGCCGATGGCAGCAGGCAGTACATGCTGCCGTCTGTCTACGATATCCTGCGTCACGACAAGCTCGTGCTCACGCAGGATGCGCTTGAGGTGATTGAACGCGAGCTCGGCTCGGCGGAGGAAGGAGCCGCAGAATGAAAGACGTGCATGACATCATCAAACGGCCGGTGATGACCGAAAAAAGCTACGATCTGCTTGAGAGCGGCGTCTACACCTTTGAGGTGGAGCTCGGCGCCACCAAGCCGCAGATCAGGCAGGCCGTGGAGGAAGTGTTCGGTGTGGACGTTGACTCGGTGCACACCGTGCGCGGCAAGGGAAAGATCAAGCGGCAGGGCCGCACGCAGGGCAGGACGCCGCGCGTCAAGAAGGCCTATGTCACCCTGACCCCGGGCTCGAAGACGATTCCGTTCTTCGAGAACATGGGACAGTAAGCGCGGGAGGCAAACCATGGCTGTAAAGAAATACAACCCCACCAGCCCCGGACGGCGGCACATGTCGGTGTCGACCTACGAGGAGATCACGACCACCAAACCGGAAAAGTCGCTGCTCGCGCCGGTCAAGAAGTCCGGCGGCCGCAACGTCCACGGCCGGATCACCGTGCGCCACATCGGCGGCGGCAACAAACGCAAATACCGCATCATCGACTTCAAGCGCAACAAGGACGGCGTGCCGGCGAAGGTCGCGACGATCGAGTACGATCCGAACCGCACCGCCAACATCGCCCTGCTGCACTATGCGGACGGTGAGAAGCGCTACATACTCGCACCTGTCGGCCTCAAGGTCGGCGACCGCGTGGAGTCCGGCCCCTCGGCGGATATCAAGGTGGGCAATGCCCTGCCCCTCTCGTCGATTCCGGTCGGTACAACGATTCACAATATTGAGATGACGCCCGGCCGCGGCGCCCAGCTGGTGCGCTCCGCCGGCAACGCGGCACAGCTCATGGCNAAGGAAGGGCGCTACGCGCAGGTCCGCCTCCCCAGCGGTGAGGTGCGCCTGATTCCCGTGGACGCCCGTGCCACGATCGGTCAGGTCGGCAACGTCGACCAGGAGAATGTCGACCTCGGAAAGGCCGGCCGCAAGCGCCACCTCGGTGTGCGCCCGACGGTCCGCGGCTCGGTTATGAATCCGAATGACCACCCGCACGGCGGCGGCGAAGGCAAATCGCCTGTCGGCCGTCCGGGCCCGATGACCCCGTGGGGCAAGCCGGCGCTCGGCTACAAGACGCGCAAGAAGAAGAACAAGTCCGACAAGTTCATCGTCAAGCGCCGCAACGCGAAGTAGGACAAAGGAGAGTGTCATGAGTAGGTCGGTCAAGAAAGGACCTTTCGTCAACGAGAAGCTGCTGGCCCGCGTTCAGCAGATGAATGAGAAGAACGAGAAGCGGGCGCTTCGGACCTGGTCGCGCGCCTCCACGATTTTCCCGGACATGGTCGGACACACCATCGGCGTTCACGACGGACGCAAGTTTGTGCCCGTTTACATCACCGAAGATATGGTCGGCCACAAGCTCGGCGAGTTNTCGCCGACNAGAACCTTCCGTGGCCACGCAGGGGAAAAGTCTTCCCGCTAGCCCAAGGAGGTCAGGAAAATGGCAACCAAAGAAAAGGACAGAGCAGCCAAGAAGAAGGAAAACAGGGACAAGCGTCCGCGCGCCGTGGCGCGCTACGTGCGCATGAGCCCGAGAAAGGTCAAGGCAGTGCTTGACCTCATCCGGGGTCTGCCGGTCGCCGAAGCGGATGCTGTCCTCATGGGTTCGCCGCGCGGGGCGAGCGAGCCGGTAAGCAAACTCCTCCACTCTGCCATCGCGAATGCTGAGAACAACCTGGAGATGGCGGCAGACGATCTCTACATTGCAGAGACGTACGCCGATCAGGGTCCCACCATCAAGAGATTCCGCCCGCGTGCCCAGGGCCGCGCAACCAGAATCCGCAAGCGGACCAGTCACATCACCATCATTCTCGATCAGAAAAGCAAGGGAGGACAGTAATGGGCCAGAAGGTAAACCCGCACGGTTTCCGCGTCGGGGTCAACAAAGACTGGGACGCCAGATGGACGGCCAAGAAGACCAGCTTCGCGGACTACATCGTTGAGGATGACAAGATCCGCAAGTTCCTGAAGAAAAAGCTTTACCAGGCCGGCATCTCCAAGATTGAGATCGAACGCGCTTCCAACAAGATCTCGGTCAACATCTTCACCGGCAAGCCGGGCATCGTCATCGGCAAGGGCGGCGCCGGGGTGGAGAGCCTCAAGGCGGACCTCGTGCGCCTCACCGGCAAGGGCGTGGCGCTCAACATCATCGAGGTGAAGCGGCCTGACCTTGACGCCCAGCTCGTCGCTGAGCAGGTCGCCCAGCAGCTCGAGAAGCGCATCTCCTTCCGCCGGGCGATGAAGCAGTGCATCAGCCGCACNATGAAGGCNGGNGCNAAGGGTGTGAAGATCATGTGCGCCGGCCGGCTCGGCGGCGCGGAAATNGCCCGCACGGAGACGTACCACGAGGGTTCGATTCCGCTGCAGACCATCCGGGCGGACATCGACTACGGCTTTGCTGAGGCCGCCACGACCTACGGACGCATCGGCGTCAAGGTGTGGATCTACAAGGGGGAAATCCTCGGCAACCCGCTCGCAGAGAGGGCCAAGCCGCAGCCGGAAGGAGGCAGAAGAAATGTTAATGCCAAAAAGGGTTAAGAGACGCCGCGTTTTCCGGGGCCGCATGAAGGGGAAGGCGACCCGCGGCAACAAGGTCACCTACGGTCAGTACGGTCTGGTGGCCCTCGAGCCCGGCTGGATCACCAGCAACCAGATCGAGGCCGCCCGTGTCGCCATGACCAGGCACATGAAGAGAGGCGGCAAGGTCTGGATCAAGATCTTCCCGCACAAGCCGGTGACGGAAAAGCCCGCTGAGACGCGCATGGGCTCCGGCAAGGGCTCGCCCGAATACTGGGTGGCGGTCGTCAAGCCGGGCCGCGTCATGTTCGAAGTGGCCGGCGTCCCCGAGGACATTGCCCGCGAATCGCTGCAGCTCGCGGCCCACAAGCTCCCCATCAAGAGCAAGTTCGTGATCAGAGAGAAGGACGAAGCGGGTGAACAGGCATGAAAACGCAGGAGATACGGGAACTGACGCATGAGGAGCTCGTGCAGCGGATGCAGGAACTGAAAAAGGAGTTCTTCAACCTGCGCTTCCAGCTCGCCACTGGTCAGCTCAACAATCCGGCCCGCATCAAGCTCGTGAAGAAGGACATTGCCCGCGTCAAGACGGTGATGCGCGAGAACGAGCTGCGCAGCCAGAAAGCGGCCAAGTAGGAGGAAAGCGCGATGGAAGAACAGGAAAGAGGATACCGCAAGACGCGGGTCGGCACTGTCGTTTCGGACAAGATGGACAAAACGGTGGTGGTGGCGATCCAGACAAAGAAGAAGCACCCGCTCTACGGCAAGACGGTCAACTACACCAACAAGCTGAAGGCCCACGATGAGAACAACGAGTGCGGCGTCGGCGACCGGGTGCGGATCATGGAGACGCGGCCGCTGTCCAAGCAGAAGAGGTGGCGCCTCGTGGAGATCATTGAAAAAGCCAAGTAGGCGGAGCAGGGAGGACTTGACATGATACAGCCAGAAACACGCCTGAAGGTCGCTGACAATTCAGGCGCGAAGGTGATCCAGTGCATCCGTGTGCTTGGCGGCAGCGTCAAAAAGAGCGGCAACATCGGCGACGTCATCGTCGCGTCGGTGAAGAGTGCGGCTCCGGGCGGCGTCGTCAAGAAGAAAGACGTCGTCAAGGCCGTCATCGTCCGCTCNAAGAGCGGCGTGCAGCGCCCNGACGGCTCGGTGATCCGTTTCGACGAGAATGCCGCTGTCATCATCGACGCCAACAAGCAGCCGCGGGGCACCCGCATCTTTGGGCCGGTCGCGAGGGAACTGCGCGACAAGGACTACATGAAGATCGTTTCGCTCGCGCCGGAAGTGCTCTAGGAGGCAGGAAATGGCGAGGAGTNTGAANATAAANANAGGAGACACNGCNGTNGTGATCTCCGGCAAGGANAAGGGNANCAANGGNAAGGTGCTNGCNGTNNNTCCGGNNAANGNNACNGTGCTGNTGGAAGGCGTNAACATGGTCNACCGGCACACTAGCAAGCCGCGCAGCCAGACCCAGCCGGGCGGCATCTTCCACCAGGAATCGCCGATTGCGGCATCCAAGACCATGGTTGTCTGCCCGAAGTGCGGCAAGGGCACCCGGGTCGGCCATAAGATCGAAAACGGCGAGAAGGTCCGCGTGTGCAAGAAGTGCGGCTCCGAGCTGTAAGGGGGAGAAAATGCCGAGACTGAAAGACAGTTACAAAGAGACGGTCGTTCCCGCCCTGATGAAGGAGTTCGGCTACAAGAACGTCAACCAGGTGCCGAAGCTCGACAAGATTGTCATCAACATGGGCATGGGCGACGCCAAGGACGACGCCAAGGCGCTCGAGAGCGGCATCGAGGATCTCACGGTCATTGCCGGCCAGAAGCCGGTCGTGACGACCGCCAAGAAGTCGGTCGCCAACTTCAAGGTCCGCGAGGGCATGAAGATCGGCGCTAAGGTTACGCTGCGCGGCGACCGCATGTATGAGTTCCTCGACAAGCTGATCAGCATTGCCATTCCGCGGGTGCGCGACTTCCGCGGCCTCAACCGCGACTCCTTTGACGGGCGCGGCAACTACGCCATGGGCGTCAAGGAGCAGCTGATCTTCCCGGAAGTGGAATACGACAAGGTCGACAAGATCCGCGGCATGGACATCATCATGGTGACGACAGCTGCCACGGACGAGGAGGGCCGCGAACTGCTGAGCCAGCTTGGCATGCCCTTCACGCGTGAATAAGGAGGAAAAGGTTTTCACATGGCCAAAAAAAGCCTGATCTTGAAGCAGGAGAAAGGTTCCAAATTCAAGACGAGAAACTATACACGCTGCCGTATCTGCGGCCGTCCGCACAGTGTGCTGCGCAAGTACGGCGTCTGCCGCGTCTGCTTCCGGAACCTGGCCTACAAGGGTCAGATCCCGGGAGTGCGGAAGGCCAGCTGGTAAGGAAGCGGACCTTCCCGAAGGACTCATGCAGGAGTGAAGCCGGTAAAGAAGTGGACAGGCCGGCTGCAGGGAGCAGCTGCTCCGGCACTTACGGACTTGTTCCTGCACGGGGCCTGAAGAGGCGTGACTATCAGGAGGACAGAAAATGCCAGTTACCGATTCTGTGGCAGATATGCTGACGCGGATCCGCAATGCGCTGATCGCCAAGCATGACACAGTAGACGTACCAGCCTCAAATATGAAGAAGGCCATCGGCCAGATTCTGCTGGAAGAAGGATACATCAAGAGCTTTGAGACGATCGACGACGGCCCGCAGGGAACGCTGCGCATCCGGCTCAAGTACGGCCCGGGCGGACAGAGGGTCATCACCGGTCTCAAGCGCATCTCGAAGCCGGGACTGCGCGTGTATGCCCGGCATGACCGGCTGCCCAAGGTCCTGAACGGCCTCGGCATCGCGATCATTTCCACTTCGAAGGGCCTCTTGACGGACGCCGAGGCGCGCCGCCAGAGCGTGGGCGGGGAAGTGCTCGCCTACGTTTGGTAGGAGGTGCCCGATGTCTCGAATTGGAAAGCTGCCGATCACCATACCGGCCGGCGTTACCGTGGAGATTTCCCCGGAGAACGCGGTTGTGGTGAAAGGCAAGAATGGGGAACTCCAGGCGGAGTTCTCCCGGGAGATGACGATTACCCAGGACGGTGACCAGCTCACGGTGACGCGTCCTTCGGACCAGAAATACCTGCGCGCGCTGCACGGCCTGACGCGGGCGCTGCTTGCCAACATGGTAACCGGCGTCAGCGAGGGCTTCAACAAGACGCTTGAGATTGTCGGCGTCGGCTACCGCGTGCAGCTGCAGGGCAAAAAACTGGTCCTCGGCCTCGGTTTCTCGCATCCGGTGGAAGTCGAGCAGCCCCAAGGCATCACCTTTGAGGTCCCCAACCCGAACACGATTGTGATCAAGGGGATCGACAAGCAGAAGGTCGGGCAGATTGCGGCGGACATCCGTGCGATCCGGCCTCCGGAACCCTACAAGGGCAAGGGCATCCGCTACCAGGGTGAGCAGGTACGGCGCAAGGTCGGCAAGACCGGTATGTAAGAGCAGGGAGGCAAGTGACCGGTGATCAGTAAGAAGGATAAGAACAAGGTCCGGAAAAAGCGTCACTACCGCGTCCGCAACAAGGTCGCGGGCACGGCCGAGCGGCCCCGCATGAACGTGTACCGGAGTCTGAACAATATTTATGTGCAGTTCATCGACGATGATGCCGGCCACACGCTGGCCCAGGCATCGAGCCTCGACAAGGATCTGGCCGGCCGCACGGCTGACAAGACGAAGACCGAGGTGGCGAAGATGGTCGGTGAGCTTGCCGGCGAGCGGGCCAAGGCGGCCGGGATCACCGCGGTGGTGTTTGACCGCGGCGGCTATCTGTACACCGGCCGGGTGGAACAGGTTGCTGAAGGTGCCCGGGCGGCCGGCCTCAAGCTCTGAGATAAAGGAGTAAGAACGTGCCTAGAGACAGACAGAATGACGCGGGCGCTCTGGATATGAAAGAACGCCTCGTGGCGATCAACCGCGTGGCCAAGACCGTCAAGGGCGGCCGCAACATGCGCTTCTCGGCGCTCGTTGTGGTCGGCGACGAGAAGGGCCATGTCGGGGTCGGCATGGGGAAGGCAGCGGAAATCCCGGAGGCGATCCGCAAGGCCGTCCAGGCAGCCAAGCGTGAGATGATTGAAGTGCCGATGAAGGACACGTCGATCCCGCACGAGACGATCGGCAAGTTCGGCCGCGGCCAGGTGCTGCTGATGCCGGCTCCGTCCGGTACCGGCGTTATCGCCGGCGGTCCGGCCCGTGCCGTGCTCGAGCTGGCCGGCATCCAGGACATCCGCACCAAGTCGCAGGGATCCAACAACCCGATCAACTGCGTGAAGGCGACGATGGAGGGCCTGAAGAGCCTGCGCTCGGCGCAGCAGGTGGCCCGTCTGCGCGGCATCCCGGTGGAGCGGCTGGAGGGCAAGGCATGAAACAGCTGAAGATTACGCTGAAGAAAAGCGGTATCGGCAAGAGCCATGACCAGAAGGCCACGCTGAAGGCGCTCGGCCTGCGCCACCTCAACCAGGAAGTGGTGCATCCGGACAACGGCCCCATCCGCGGGATGATCTTCAAGGTGAAGCACCTCGTGGACGTCGAGGAAGTCGGCTGACAAGGAGGACCAGGTTTATGAAACTCAATGAACTCGGCCCGGCGCCGGGTGCCCGCCGCTCGCGCCGGCGCGTGGGACGCGGCGAAGGCTCGGGCATCGGCAAGACGAGCGGCCGCGGCCAGAAAGGCCAGAAGGCGAGAAGCGGCGGCGGGGTCCGTCCCGGCTTTGAGGGCGGCCAGATGCCGCTCGCGCGCCGCATCCCCAAGCGCGGCTTTACGAATATATTTGCCAAGCACTACGCAACCGTGAACGTGTCCGAACTCAACCGCTTTGAGGACGGCACCACCGTCAACTGGGAGACTCTCCACCGTGCCGGCCTGGTCGGCAAGGAGCTTGACGGGCTCAAGGTCCTCGGTGACGGCGAGCTCAAAAAGAACCTGACGGTGCAGGCTGCCAAGTTCACCCGGAGCGCGACAGAGAAGATCACTGCCGCCGGGGGCAAGGCAGAGGTGGTGTAACCCATGTTCAAAACGCTTGCGGGAGCGTGGAAGATACCGGAGATCCGCAACAAGATTCTTTACACGCTTCTGATGCTGCTGGTATACCGCATCGGTGCCTTCATTCCGGTGCCGGGCGTCGATGTAGACTACATACAGAGCCAGGTGGGCGACTACGAGATTCTCTCGTTCCTCAACCTGTTCTCGGGCGGATCGCTCTCGATCATGACGATCTTCGCGCTCGGTATCGTGCCCTACATCAATGCCTCGATTATTATGCAGCTTCTGACGATTGCGATTCCGAAGCTCGAGCGGATGGCGAAAGAAGGCGATGACGGCCGGCGCAAGATCGCCTCGATCACGCGCTATTTCGGTGTTATTCTCGGTCTGGTGCAGGCGATCGGCATCCTGGTCGGCATGGGCAGCGGTGCCCTTGACGATCCTTCGAATCCTTTCAACTACGTGGTCATCATTGTCTGCCTGACGGCGGGCACAGCGCTCATCATGTGGATCGGTGAGCGGATCACGGAAAAGGGCATCGGCAACGGCATCTCGCTTCTGATCTTCATCAGCATCATCGCCGGTCTGCCGCAGATGGTCATCTCGATTTTCCAGCGCGTCGGCATGGGCGACCTTTCGGTCTGGTCGCTGATCATCACGATTGCCGCCGCCTTTGTCATCGTACTCGGCATCACCTTTGTCGACCTCGGCGAGCGCCGCATCCCGGTGCAGTACGCCAAGCGCGTGGTCGGCCGCAAGATGTACGGCGGTCAGTCGACGCACATTCCGATGAAGGTCAACCAAAGCGGCGTCATGCCGCTGATCTTCGCGATCACGATCCTGACGTTCCCGGGCATGATTGCCCAGTTCTGGCCGCAATCGGGCTTCTATGAGTGGTATCAGCGCTACATGGGCCCCAACACGGTCACCTACGTCATCATCTACGGTCTGCTGATCCTCGGGTTCTCGTACTTCTATTCGACGATTTCGTTCAACCCGATTGAGGTCTCCAAGAACCTGCAGCAGAACGGCGGTTTCATTCCGGGCATCCGGCCGGGCAAGCCCACATCGGACTACCTGGCGAAGATCCTGAGCCGCATCACGTTCTTCGGTGCGGTCTTCCTGGCCCTGGTGGCCGCGATCCCGACCTTCTTCACGGTTGCGACCGGCGTGACCAGCGTCTTCGGCGCAACGAGCGTGCTCATCATGGTGAGCGTGGCGCTTGAGACCACACGGCAGCTTGAGGCCCAGATGATGATGCGCCACTACAAAGGTTTCCTCAGCTGAAGGGGAGAAGCGACAAGAAACGGGGCGCCGACCGCGGCGCCGAAAGGAGCAGCAGATGAACGTCATTTTTTTGGGACCTCCCGGATCCGGCAAGGGCACGATGGCCGAGCGCGTCAGCGA
>JAAUYQ010000031.1 GCA_014805015.1 Clostridia bacterium
AGATCGTTCAGGAAACCCAGGAGAGCAGCACTCCGTATGACGATATCGTGCGCACTCTGCTGCACGACAGTGCGGAATCGATTATTCCGGTCGTCAATCATATGTTCGGGAAAACGTACTCGGACAAGGCTGAAATTACAACGTACACGACGGAACACGTCAGAAAGCGCGCAAACGGCAAGGTTGTTCGCAGAAACTCAGATCTGCACTTTGCTGTCACGGAAAAGGGTCAGACAGACGAGTACCATTACGAAGTGCAGACGGCGCCGGACGGCAGCATTCTGATGCGCTTTTTTGAATATGACACGCATATGGCCTTCGGGAGACGTGAGCAGGTAGGTCCGCTTCATGAGCGGTACAGGCTGCCGAATGCTGGTCTCATCTGCCTGCGGTCATACGGAGGCCGGCCGAAGGAAATGCGCTACACGGTCGTGACGTCTGAAACCGAGGCAGATCATGTCATTCCAGTCTTGTCCATGGGGGACACCACCGTCAGTAAGCTGATCGAAGGCGACCTGTTTTTCCTGCTGCCCTTCTTCCTCTTTTGTCATGTCAAAGAGCTTGAAAAGATTGAGAAGAGCCCTGAGCGGCTCGAGGAGCTCTTTGCAGAAGAGCGACGGATCGCAGAGTTTTACGAAAGTCTAGAAAAAAAAGAGCGGCTTAAAGCAGCAGAGCTGGACCTGTTTCTGGAGATGACCAAGCGGGCCGTCCAGAACCTGGCACTTGAACAGCCACGAATCAAGGAAGGAACGGAAAAATTATGGGAGGACAAATCTTATCTTACGCAACCAGGGAAGCAGTAGAGAAAGCGGCCAAGGAAGGAATCGAGGAAGGGGTCAAGAAGGGCGCCACTTCTCAACTTATATCCCTTGTGCAGGAGATGAAGTCAAAAGGCATGAGTTTTGACGTGGTGATGGATATTGCCTTGGCCGCCACCCCATTGCTGAGGCCGTCCGAGGTCCGGAAGCATGTGGCCGCAGTGTATGGGTTGGAAGATCTGGAGACAGAGGAGAACTGAGAAGCGCGGCAGACCACACAATTCTTGCAAACATCCTGTCAGCAACGGGCGGCTTACAACCGTAGAAGTGAGCCTGTTCCCGGAAGAGCCCAGCCAGACGGCCCAAAACCTCGCACTTGAACAGCCACGAATCAGGGAGGGAACGAAAAAGATCATGGGTGGACAGATCTTATCGTACGCAGCAAAGGAAGCTGTAGAGAAAGCGTCCAAGGAAGGGGTCAAAAAAGGCGTCAAGAAAGGGATAAAGGAAGGCGCTGGTTCTCAGCTGGTTTCCCTTGTGCAGGAAATGCAGTCAAAAGGTATGAGCTTTGACGTCGTGATGGATATTGCCTTGGCCGGCGCAATAATGCTCACGCCGGCTGAGATCCGCGAGCTTGTAGCTGCGGCATATGGACTTCCGGATCCTGGAAGCAGTGTAGAATCGGACAGCGCAGCAAAGCGAAATGAGTCGCTTGAGATGGCCTGATCGCGGTGAGCGATGCGAACACAACAGGGCAGGTCTGGATCTCCGGTACTTGTGGCTACGGCTGTTGGCCGTGAATTTCCGTGGTAGTGTGGTAATCTACGATACAGCCTGAGGGCATGTCCCTGAGACGTCCATGTCCTTTTGTCCACCAAGAAGTGATTTTGCCGAAGAGGTCCGGCCAGCATAGTTGACTCGTTGTAGAGCCAATTGAAACGAGGACAGGATTGTATGAAACAGTGCACAGGCCAGGCACCAAGGCGATCAAGCTCCGGGCTGACGTATCTGCGCGTTTGAAGCACGGCGGGGCGCGGTATAATATAACCGAGGCATGACGCTCCTCGCGGTCACAACGCGAAACCTGCTTTCGGCGCCGCTTTTTGATCGCACTTCTCTTTCTGGAAGTTTGCTGCGGGCTAAAAAACCCCGGAAGCCGGACGGAAAGGAATCCGCACAAGGGCCGGCGCGCCTGGCGGAGCAGTCAGCGTTGTCACAGAGGAAATCAATAAATAAGGTGGTAATAAGGTGAACAGCAATTCAAGATTTACCGCCGGTGCACAGGAGGCAGTCAATCAGGCAGCCATGCTTGCAAGCCGGATGGGCGAAAACTACGTCGGGACAGAGTATCTCCTGACAGGTCTCGCCATGGAAGGCGGCACGGCAGCAGAGATTCTGGCTCAGCAGGGCATCGACGTCAAAAAATGCGAAGAGTACATTATGTCAACAACCGTTGATAATGCGGCCGGTTACGGCAATACGCAGATCATCGGCTACACACCACGTACAAAGCGCATCATTGAGCTCTCGGTGGCATTCTCACGCCAGCTCGGGCACGGTTACATCGGAACGGAGCACATGCTGCTTGCGATCTTGAACGAGCGGGAATCTTTGGGCTACCGGATGCTGACGGACCTTGGCGCAGATATTGGCGTCATGCAGCAGCAGATCCTCTCGATCGGTTCCGGCGGGTCGCCGTCCGCTAAGGAAGGCAAGAAGGGTGATTCCTCTACCCCGAAACTGGATAAGTTCGGCGTGGATCTTACGGAAGCTGCCAAGAATGGTGAGCTGGATCCTGTGGTCGGCCGCAAGGAAGAGATTGAGCGTATCATTCAGATTCTTTCCCGCCGCACCAAGAACAACCCGGTTCTGATCGGTGAACCCGGCGTCGGTAAGTCGGCTATTGCTGAAGGGCTTGCGCAGCGCATTGTGCAGGGCAACATCCCTGACATGCTGAAGAATAAGCGCGTTATCACACTCGACCTGGCTGCTATGCTGGCCGGTTCCAAGTTCCGCGGTGAGTTTGAAGAGCGCCTGAAGGATGCTCTGGATGAACTCAAGGAAGCCGGAAACGTCGTCATGTTCATCGACGAGCTGCACACGCTGGTTGGTGCCGGTGCCGCCGAAGGCGCGATGGACGCGGCGAATATCCTCAAGCCGATGCTGGCCAGAGGCGAGATCCAGGTGATCGGTGCCACGACCATCGAAGAGTACCGCAAGTACATCGAGAAAGACGCCGCTCTGGAAAGAAGATTCCAGCCCGTCAACGTGGGCGAGCCAACGCCGGAGCAGGCCCTTGAGATCCTGAAGGGACTCCGCGACCGCTACGAGGCGCACCACAAGGTGCAGATCACCGACGAAGCGCTGCAGGCTGCCGTCGATCTGTCGACCCGCTACATTATGGACCGCTTCCTGCCGGATAAGGCAATCGACCTGATCGATGAAGCGGCATCCAAAGTCCGCATCTCTATGTTCACAGCTCCGCCGGATCTGAAGGAGCTGGAGGACAAGCTCGAAAGCATCGAGCAGGAGAAGGATCAGGCTGTCACACACCAGCAGTATGAGAAGGCTGCCCAGCTCCGCGACGAAGAGAAGAAGACGCAGGATGCAATCAAAGAGCAGACCGAAAAATGGCGCGAATCGGTAGCTAAGGAAACCGGCACCGTTACGGACGAAGATATTGCTGACATCGTGGCTTCCTGGACACACGTTCCGGTTTCGAAGCTTACAGAAGACGAGTCGAAGAAGCTTCTTGGTCTTGAGACGCTTCTGCATGAGAGAGTTATCGGCCAGGATGAGGCTGTCCTTGCTGTCTCGAAGGCTATCCGCCGCGCAAGAGCCGGCCTGAAGGATCCGGCCCGTCCGATCGGTTCGTTCATCTTCCTTGGACCTACCGGTGTTGGTAAGACCGAGCTCACCAAAGCTTTGGCCGAAGCGATGTTCGGTGATGAGAACGCCATGATCCGCCTCGACATGTCTGAGTACATGGAGAAGCACGCAGTCTCGAAGCTCATCGGTTCGCCTCCGGGATATGTTGGCTACGAAGAGGGCGGCCAGCTCACGCAGGCAGTCCGCACGAAGCCTTACTGCGTCATCCTCTTTGATGAGATTGAGAAGGCGCATCCGGACGTGTTCAACATGCTTCTGCAGGTCCTCGAAGACGGCCGGCTGACAGACTCGAAGGGCCGCACTGTTGACTTCAAGAACACGATCATCATCATGACCTCGAATGTGGGCGCACATGAGATCATGACCAATAAGATCGGCTTTGGTTCTTCTGAAGGCACCGGCCCTGAGCAGAACAAAGAATACGATGAGATGAAGGACAAGATGATGGATGCTCTCAAGCAGCAGTTCCGTCCGGAGTTCATCAACAGAATCGACGACATCATCGTATTCCACAAGCTCACGCAGGAAGACACGATGGAGATTGCGGAACTCATGCTCAAGAGTGTGGCCCGCAGACTGCAGGATCGCGAGATCAACCTTATCTACACGGAGAATGCCGCCAAGCTGATGGCAAAGGAAGGCATGAGCTCAACGTACGGTGCGCGTCCGCTACGCCGCATGATTCAGCAGACCGTGGAAGATCAGCTTTCCGAAGAGATCCTGGCCGGCAACGTCTCGATCGGCGATACCGTCAAGATGTACGTCAAGGACGGACAGGCGGCCTTCAAGAAGGTCGACTCACCGGATGAGCAGGTCGATGAGGATGAGACCGTCGACATGACTCCGAAGGAAGAAAAAGCTGCCGAACAGGTAGAAGTTGCCTGGGAGATGAAAGATGACGTGGAAGAAGCGTCACCGGATGTGAACGTCTGACCTGAGCAGTTCGAATAAAGCCGGAAGGCCCGGCGCACATGAAAATGTGCGCCGGGCCTTCGGCTTTTTAAGAAGCTGGATGCTAAAAAAGAGGCCGGGTCACGTGCCAGGTCTCTTTTATGTCTAACGTGGGGACGACTATTTCAGCGCGTAGGTGTCCACACCGTTGCTGTTCTTACCCTTGTACTCGACGTCCGGGTTCTTGCCGTCCTTGACGATGCGGTCATGGAACTCAAGGCCGATGAGGTCTCTCTGCACGCCCGGGATTTCATCCCAGCCGGGAACGATCTCAGGAAGCGTCCACTCCGCTTTGCCGGCGGCGAGCTCTTTGATCTTGTCCGAAATCTCTTCTGCCTTCGCGATTGCTGCTGCCTTGTTGTCGTCTGCCATAACGTCGTTACTCCTTCCAAAGTCGTGGCGTCCTGCACGCTGCCTGACGCCTGTCCAACAATACTCTGTAATAATAATACCATAAACAGTTTATATGCGGCCATAGCGCAGACGGATTTTCCTGTTGAGAAATCGCAGAATCTGCGCTCGGCGGCGAACGTGGGGCAGGATCCGGATGCTGTGTGCGGCAAGTGCTGATCTCAAAAAGCTGCCTCCAGGACAGCAAGCTTGCCGGTCCGCTACCGGGAAGCGCTGCACGAACGGATGCTGGCGTTGCGGCAACGCCGGCTGCATCGGTCCACTGAAGGATTCTCCAGTCTGGCGGTCGGGATAGGCGTAGCCTGAGGATGTATCAAGGCCGCTGACTGCGTTGGACTGCAACGCCTTCCCCAAGAAACATAGCGGTGCGTTGCAGCATGGCGGGGAAAGCCTAACGCGTCCCAAGACCTGCATGCAGGCAGGAAAGGATCAGGATTTGCGCTGTATTGCTGATGCTGAGCGTTGGAAGCGCGGGAAGTGTGCTTTGCGGCCGGAAGGAGGCTATTCGCTTCGCGCGCCAATTGCTTTGTACAGGCAAAAAGAAGTATACTGCATTGAATGGAAAAGGTGGTTTGCGGATCAGCGAGGTAGCTTCGTCGATGGACATCAGAATGGGCATCTATATTGCAGTGGCACTGCTGCTTGCCTTTCTGATGACGTATGCCGCGACACCTGTGGTGCGTAAATTCGCCATTCATGTGGGGGCGATCGATGTCCCCAAAGACAATAGACGTATGCATAGCAAGCCGGTCCCGCTTATGGGAGGGCTTGCTATCTTTTTTTCTTTTACGCTGGGCATGATGGCTTTTGTGCCCATGGACGCTAGCAGCCTGGGGCTGCTCGGTGGTGCCCTCATTGTCACTGTCATGGGTGTGGTCGATGACGTCTCTCCGTTGCGGGCCGGAGAAAAACTTCTGCTGGAAATTCTGGCGGCGCTCATTCCGGTTTTCTGCGGAGCAGTGATCGAGAAGGTCGCTTGGTTCGACACGTTCATCTATTTTGGCGACTGGTCGATCCCGATTACTGTCCTCTGGATCGTGGCGATCACCAACACGATCAATCTTATCGACGGCCTGGACGGTCTGGCCTGCGGCATCTCCGCCATTTCGAGCCTGGCGCTGCTCGTGGTCTCAGTCCTGAGCCTGCACAACCAGACGATTATTCTGGTGGCCGCCATCCTGGCCGGAGCCTGTCTGGGATTTCTGCCCTACAACCGGCATCCGGCCCAGATCTTTATGGGCGACGCGGGGGCACTGTTCCTCGGCTATGTGCTCTCTGTTATTTCCATCCAGGGCTTTTTCAAAGTGAACGCCATGATTGCTTTTGTCGCTCCGTTCCTGGTCCTGGGCATACCCATTCTGGATACTCTGTTTGCCATCGTTCGGCGGCTTCTTAAGGGGCAGCATCCCTTTACGTCGGACCGGCAGCATTTTCATCATAAGCTTATAGACATGGGACTCAATCAGCGTCAGGCAGTGGCCGTGCTGTATGCAGTTTCGGCGCTTCTAGGCATTGCCGCTATTTTGCTGGCAGAGCGGAATTACGCGGCCGGTATTCTGGTTATGGTGCTCTCTATGGTAGTAGGACTTTTGAATCTGGTTATGAACCGCCAGGACAGACAGCAAAATGAAGCGTCTGGTGAACAGGAGGAAATGGAGACATGCGTGGAGACGAAGAACGGACCGAACTGAGAGCCGGTGAGATTGTCAGCAAGTGCGATCCCCGGATTGAGCTGCGTGGCCAGATCGATTCGCTGCTGGCCCAGGCAGTGCTGAACTGCGCCTATGCGGAGCATTTCGGGTATACGAACATTTCGCTCGGTACTCAGGATATTGTCCGTGTCATCAAAGAGCTGATGCGCGCGGAGGCCACGGGTGATGCGCCGGAGGTGCGGAGTATTCTTGGGATGTCCCTCGATGAACTGCGCGAGGCCTCATACAATCCCAAGAGCGAGCTCGGCCTTGATCACTACTATCCGGATGAGCATGCTGACCTTATGACCGCGCATCTTAATATTTTGCGGACAGACATCCGGCAGACAGAGAGGGCAGCCTGCTGTCTTGAGGATGATTCCAAGGAGATGAAAGCGCTGCGGCTGATTCTGAACCGCCTCTCGTCCGCAGCGTATGTCCTTATGCTGGAGTGCCGCTCGGAGCGGCCGTAATGTACAGGAAACACAGTTGCCTCAGAAATCGCGCCAGGCAAGAAAGCGCCAGAAAGGAAGAACATGCAGATCAGGGATGGACTTACGTTTGATGACGTGCTGCTCGTACCACAGAAAAGCAGTGTAGTTCCCAAGGATGTTGACGTCTCCACCAACATCACGCCGGGCATTCGTCTGAATATTCCAATTATGAGTGCCGCTATGGATACGGTCACCGAGAGTGCGCTTGCCATTGCGCTTGCCCGGGAAGGGGGCATGGGCGTCATCCACAAGAATATGAGCGTGCAGGATCAGGCGGACAATGTGGACCGCGTCAAGCGCAGTGAGCACGGTGTCATTACCGATCCGTTCTCTCTGAGCCCGGACAGCCTGGTGGAGGATGCCGATAAGCTTATGGCCCGCTACCGCATCTCCGGCGTACCTATTGTAGAAAATGACGGCACGCTGGCCGGCATTATCACCAACCGTGACCTGCGTTTTGAGACAAACTACAACAGGCCGGTTGCCGAGGTCATGACCAGCAAGAATCTCGTGACCGCCCCGGAAGGCACCACGCTGAAGGAGGCACAGAATATCCTGCGCAGCCACAAGATTGAGAAGCTGCCGCTTGTCGACGCCCAGAGACGGCTGAAGGGGCTCATCACGATCAAGGACATTGAAAAAGCGATTCAGTATCCGAACAGTGCGAAGGATGCGGGCGGCCGGCTGCTGGTGGCCGCTGCGGTCGGTATTGCGCATGACACGATGGAACGGGTCAAAGCGCTCGTCGAAGCCAAGGTGGATGCTATCGTCGTCGATACCGCGCATGGTCACTCGGTGGCTGTGCTTCATCAGGTGGAGCAGATCCGCAAGATGTTCCCGGAAGTGGCGATCATTGCCGGCAATGTAGCGACGAAGTCCGGGGTGCGGGATCTCATTGCCGCCGGAGCAGACTGCGTGAAAGTCGGTATTGGACCGGGATCTATCTGCACAACGCGCGTCGTGGCCGGGATCGGCGTGCCGCAGCTGACGGCGGTGCTCGACTGCGCTGAGGAAGCCCGCGTTGCCGGCGTCCAGATTATCGCAGATGGCGGCATCCAGTACAGCGGCGATATTACCAAAGCACTGGCCGGCGGGGCCGCGGCTGTCATGATCGGGTCTCTGTTTGCCGGCACGCAGGAGAGTCCCGGGGACACAGAAATCTATCAGGGCAGAAGCTTCAAGGTTTACCGCGGCATGGGTTCGATCGGCGCTATGAAAGAAGGCTCAGCAGACAGATACTTCCAGGAGGATCAGCGAAAACTGGTGCCCGAAGGTGTGGAAGGCCGTGTGCCGTACAAGGGACCACTCGCGGACACGACGTTCCAGATGGTGGGCGGCATTAAGAGCGGTATGGGATACTGCGGGGCAGCCACAATCAAGGAACTGCAGGAAAAGGCAGAGTTTGTGCGGCTGACAGCAGCTGGTCTGCATGAGAGCCATCCGCACGACATCAGCATCACCAAGGAAGCGCCGAACTACAGCGGCCTGCTGCACTGAGGGAGAACAGTATGGAAAGAATTGTTGTGGTGGACTTCGGGGGACAGTACGATCAGCTGATTGCCCGGCGGGTCCGTGATGTCGGGGTGTACGCCGAGCTGCTGCCCTGTACGGCCGAAAAGGGCAGGCTCGTCACGGACGAGACAATTGGCCTCATTTTTACCGGAGGTCCTGCCAGTGTGCTCGACGAAGATGCTCCGGGCTGCCCGGATGGGCTGCTTGACTGCGGACTTCCGATTCTTGGTATCTGCTACGGCGCGCAGCTGATCGCCAGAGAAGCGGGTGGACAGGTCGCCGCCTCCGAGAAACGTGAGTATGGCAGTGCACTTGTCTCCTACGACCGCGAGAGTCCGCTGTTTGCCCGGGTGCCAAGCCCGGACACAGCATGGATGAGTCACAGTGATCACATAGAATCGCTTCCGGACGACTTCCTGATTACGGCCTCCTCGGCCAACATCCGGATCGCCGCGTTCCAGCAGGCGCAGAGGCAGCTCTACGGCGTACAGTTCCATCCAGAGGTCAACAACACCAACAGCGGCCAGCGCATGCTTGAAAACTTCCTCTACCGGATTTGCGGTGCCAAGGGCGGCTGGAACATGAAAAACTATGCGGAGCAGGCTGTTAAGCGTATCCGCAGGGAGGTGGGCGACGGGAAGGTCCTGCTCGCGCTCTCCGGAGGCGTCGACAGTGCTGTGTGCGCCACGCTGCTGCAGCGGGCGATTGGCGATCAGCTGACCTGCGTCTTCGTAGACACCGGCCTCCTTCGTAAGCACGAAGCGGAGGAAGTAATCCGCGTATTCCGCGATGAATTCAAGGTAAATCTTATTGCTGTGAACGCGAAGGACCGTTTCCTCTCCAGGCTGAAGGGCGTCATTGACCCGGAGCAGAAGCGCAAGATTATTGGAGAAGAGTTTATCCGCGTCTTCGAAGAGGAAGCCAAAAAGATCGGCCGGGTGGAATTTCTGGCCCAGGGCACAATCTATCCTGATGTCGTGGAAAGCGGAGTCGGGGATGCAGCCCTCATCAAGAGTCATCATAACGTCGGCGGTCTGCCGGACCACATCGAGTTTGACGGCATTATTGAACCGCTGCGCGATCTCTTCAAGGACGAAGTGCGCGCGCTTGGCGAAGAGCTCGGTCTGCCGGAAGCGATGGTATGGCGTCAGCCGTTCCCAGGACCGGGGCTGGCCATCCGGATCATCGGCGAAGTGACAGAAGAAAAGCTCAACATTCTGCGGGACGTAGACTGGATTTTCCGCGAAGAGATTGCCAAGGCCGGCCTCGACCGCAAGATCTGGCAGTACTTTGCCGTGCTGACGGATATGCGCTCTGTTGGAGTGATGGGAGACGAACGTACCTATGACTACACGACGGCGCTCCGTGCCGTGACCAGCGAAGATGCGATGACGGCAGACTGGGCGCGAATTCCGGAGGATGTGCTTGCCCAGATTTCATCCCGGATTGTCAATGAAGTGCCGCAGGTGAACCGGGTTCTGTATGATATTACCAGCAAGCCGCCAGCCACGATTGAGTATGAATAACGCGAAGGACACCTGGTCACGCATGCATAAAGCTGCCGCAGCGGTGAGACGCCCGCGGCAGCTTTCATCCTGCGTTGATGCAGGTGGCGTGGCCGCGGCCGTCATGTCTGAGTCGGGTACCATCTATACGGGGGTATGCGTGGATACATCCAGCTCGCTTGGTGTCTGCGCGGAGCGGGCAGCCATCTTCGCTCTCATCACAGCAGGCGAGAACGCAGTTCGCCGGGTTCTGGCAATCATGCCGGACGGCAGGGTGGGTCCGCCATGCGGCGCCTGCCGTGAGCTGCTGGTTCAAATTATGGAAGGAAGGACACAGGACGTAGAGATCCTGCTTGACTACCCGGAAATCTGTACCGCAACGCTTACTGACCTGACGCCACAGTGGTGGCTGTAAGGTTAAGGACGACCTTGTACATTGCTTTGTGCGAGCCGCGGTGCTCGGCGAAGCACCGTTGGCGGGTGGAGACGCGCCCAGCATAAGAAAGAGACCGGTATGCTCGGTTCCTGAATCCGTTGGCCGGGCTAACGTGTTCTGATTATGTCCGATGAGAACACAGGCCCTCTGGTTCGCTCTTTCGTCCGAGCCTCCTTCCCGCGCAGCAGATTTCGTTCCGGAGGCGGAGCAAGTAGACAGTTCGGGGGTGAGTATTTGAATCCAACTAATCTTGTTGCAATGACGACGACATGCCTGGGAGCCCTGATGGCGCTGCCAACTACTGCCAGGAAACGGGTCGAGAGCTTTGTGCAGAAAATTATGCGCGATCCGACTTCTCCAGGTCTCCACTACGAAAAGATCCGGGCCACCAAATCGGGCAGCCTGTGGTCGGTCCGTGTTGACCAGACGTACCGCGGCATTGTCGCCCGCCAGCCCGAGACAGGGACTTACCTGCTGATGTGGGTGGATCACCATGACGAGGCGTACGCCTGGGCCGCGACACATGAAGTTGGCGTCAATGAGTTCACTGGTGCTATCCAGCTGTATGCTGCCAGTCCTGAAGCCCCGCAGCCGGTCCCGGAGCCGCCGGCTGCAGACCGGCTTTTCGGGTACATTGGTTCGAAGGACCTTCTGCGCATTGGTGTGCCAGAAGATCTGCTCGGCATGGTTCGCAGCCTGCAGACCGTAGATGACCTGGAGGCACAGAAACAGAATCTGCCGGAGGACGTGGCCATCCATCTGGAGTTTCTGGCGGAAGGCTGCTCTGTTGAGGAAGTGTGCAGCCTGATGGATCCCGAGGGCACAGGCGTCTCGCAGGGAAGAACCTTCACAGATGATATGTCAGCCGCGCTTGAAAACCCGCTGACGCAGATGAATTTTGTGGTCATTGACGACAATGAGGAGCTGCGGCAGATGCTGGCGGGCCCGCTCGAGAAATGGCGCGTGTTTCTGCACCCGACGCAGCGCGCTCTGGTGAGCAGAAACTATAGCGGAGCTGCCTGCGTCCTAGGCGGTGCCGGCACGGGTAAGACGGTGGTTGCTATGCACCGAGCGCAGAGGCTTGCTGCCGGTCTCGGCGAAGGACGTATCCTGGTGACGACATTCACTAAGAACCTGACTGCGGACCTGCGCGACAACCTGCAGAAAATCTGTAAGCCGGCAGAGATGGCCAGGATTGATGTCCGGAACCTCGATGCCTGGACGGCAGATTATCTGAATGAACACGGTTCAGCTCCGGAAATCATCTATCACAGTGCTGGCGAAGACAGGCTGACGCAGCTGTGGCAGGACGCGCTTGCCCAGGTGGGAGCAGACGATACGCTGCCACCCTCTCTTTATGAGGATGAGTACAGCCGCGTGGTTGTCCCGCACGATGCTTTCACGCTGGAGCAGTACCTAGCCGCACCGCGCAAGGGGCGGGGGTTTAGGCTCAGCCGCCAGCAGAAAGAGAAGATGTGGCCTGTTTTCGCAGCCTACCGGCAGCTACTGCTGGAGCGCAACGTCCGCGACATTGACTCGGCCATGAACGAATGCAGGCAGCTTCTTGCTGAGAATCCGGCCAAGACCAGCTACCGGCACGTGGTTGTCGATGAAGTGCAGGATTTCAGCCCCAATGCCCTGCGACTGATCCGGGCGATTGCCGGCGAGGAGCACCCAAACGACATTTTTCTTGTCGGTGATTCGCGGCAGCGGATCTATTACAGAAACAGAGCTGCGCTGCAGGACTGTGACATTCATGTGCGCGGCCGCAGCAGCGAACTGCGGGTCAACTACCGGACGACAGCTGAAACACGTCATTTTGCGCTGGCCGTCCTTGACGGTATTGCTTTTGACGATCTGGATGCCGGAGAAAGTGCCGAGGAGCTTGGCAGATCTATGACGCACGGGCCGGCGCCGCTTGTGTCCGTCTACGCCACGGCGGAAGAGGAGTTTGACGCGCTGCACGCGGAAATCCAGAAACTCGTCTCGCAGGGTGTTGCAGAGCGCAACATCTGTGTCGCGGCGCGGACAAACAGGCTGCTCGATGACTACGTCAGGCGGTTCCGGGCCAGAGGCGTACGCTGCTACGAGCTGAAAGAGACAAAGCACGACGATGAGGAGCTTGCAGGCATCCGTATGGCCACGATGCACCGGGTTAAGGGCCTCGAGTTTGAATACGTGTTTATTGTGGCCGCGAACAAAAAGAACCTTCCGCATTATTACGCGATCGACCGTTCCAGTCCGGCACGCCGTTCCGAGAGCCTGGCTGCCGAGAAATGCCTGCTGCATGTCGCTCTGACGCGGGCGCAGAA
The DNA here is from genome assembly GCA_014805015.1 of Clostridia bacterium. Classification (GTDB taxonomy): domain Bacteria; phylum Bacillota; class Clostridia; order Christensenellales; family Christensenellaceae; genus JAAUYQ01. The sequence continues at coordinate 12,960 of JAAUYQ010000031.1, forward strand.
GCGCGCATACGTGAGCTGTCATAGAAATCTGTCTGATTTTCTGAAACCGCTGACACCGAAGAGCTAAGGAGATCAGCGCTCGCCATCATGTCGAGTAGTGTTATGTCAGCACAACTGTTCACACAGCGTTAGGGACCTATCTTGTTTCTGTGGAACGTCTGAGACGTGTGATGAGCATGTGAAATCCTGATTGGAGACCGTCAGCTGTGCCCTCGGATTTGATGTGCATTTTGCTGAAATCTCGCAATATCCGAGGCGCAATTGAAGTGCGGAGAGAGGCTGCATGAACATGCAGGATGCCGATTCTACGATGTCAGTCTAGCGACGGCTGCCCACATCTATATAAAGCGCATCTTGGAATCCTGTGGCATACGGACACAGTAGTGAGCTTCCAAAAGATGCGCAGTTTCTATTCCAAAAGCAGAACGTGCTTGTTTCCGTTGTATGCGTGTCGACAAACTCCCATGGGCTGCATTCGAGCAGCGGTGAAGGTATCTCCAGTATTTGCCGACATTCGCATTTTCAGGCGCCGCACTACGCCTTGGCTGGCTCCAGGAGCTTGAGCTTTGCCCGGTACGAGATGGCACGCGGTGTTTCCATGCCATCAAACTGAATAATATGCGCTTGACGGTCGCTGTCCGTATCGATGACTGTTCCTTCGCCAAACAGAGCGTGGCGGACACGGGCCCCAATGGGAATCTCGAGATCTTCCGGCTTCACCTGCAGGCGGCTGTCCAGTATGTCTATATGATGCTGCGCCTCGGCGAGAACGGATTCGCTCGGCTTTTCTGCGTATTCGAGCAGACTTTGATCTATGTCGAGCAGGAAACGGGAAGGGTAGCGCCAGGAGCCGTCATGATTGCGCCCGGAGGCCTGCGAGAGGTAGAGCCCTTTTTCAGCACGGGTGAGGGCGACGAACGCGAGACGCCGCTCTTCTTCCATCGCTTCGAGTGTCTTGACCCGGCGGGACGGGAAGATGCCTTCATTGAGGCCGGCCAGGAAGACATAGGGAAATTCGAGCCCCTTGGCGGCGTGCACGGTCATCAGCTTCACTTTACCGCTGACATCGCCGGTATCGGCATTCGTAAACAGGGCAGCATGCTGGATGAAGCTCTCGAGTGTGGTTTCTTCTCCGCACGTCAGTTCATATTCAAGCACAGCCTGCTTCAGCTCAGCCAGGTTATCGAGACGTTCCTGGCTGCCTTCGGTGCGCAGCATGGCCTCGTAGCCGCTCTGATCGAGAAGGCCGGACAGAATCTCCGATACCGGACGGCCAGCGCTGCTTTGCGAAAACTCTTCAATCAGAGAAACAAAAGCAGAGGCGCCGGTACGGCGGAACATGTCCGAATCCAGATTCTCTTTCAGCGCCTGATACAGGGACAGACCATGCTCAGCGGCATACGTAGACAGAAACTCCATACGCCGTTTGCCGATCATCCGCCGCGGTGTATTGACGATGCGGGCAAAAGACAGGTCATCAGCGTAGGCGGTCATCCGCAGGTAGGCAAGCGCATCCTTGATTTCTTTGCGCGCGTAGAACTGGGTGCCGCTGTAAATCGTGTAAGGAATCTGATCCCGCACGAAAACGTCTTCAATGGCCCTGGTGACGTAGTGCGCCCGGTACAGAATCGTAATGTCGCTGAGCGGCACGCCCCGCTCCTGCAGGCGTGAAATCTCGCTCGCGATCCAGGCCGCTTCGCGCTGCGCAGTTTTGGCGAATGCGGCTGTCACCGGCTGCCCGGAAGGCAGCATCGCGTGCAGATCTTTAGGGATTCTGTGCCGGTTTTTGGAGATCAGGGAATTGGCGGCGTCCAGGATCTGCGGTGTCGAGCGGTAGTTTTCGGTCATCATGATGGTTTTGGTCCCGGGATAATGCTGATCGAAATCCATCAGATAGCGGATGTTGGCGCCGCGCCACGTGTAGATCGTCTGGTCCGGATCTCCGACAATAAACAGATTTTTGTGGTAGCCCTGCAGCACATCCATCAGCTCATACTGCAGTGCGTCGATGTCCTGGAATTCGTCAATCATGATGTATTCCAGACGCTTCTGCCATTTCAGGCGGATCTCTTCATTCTGGCGGAAAATAGCGAGCACGAACTTGATCAGGTCATTGTAATCGAGTCCAAAGCAGATCTTGGACTGATAGAGGTAGCCGTAGAAGATGATGTCGTCGGCCTTCCGGGCCTGCAGATACTTGCTTTTCAGCGTCTCCAGGCTCATGGAGATCATGTCCTCATAGTATTCGGGCTCCGTTACCAGCTTGCGCTGCTCGATCATGTCGCGGGCCTTGGAAAACGACATGTCCCGCAGCGTCAGACCCCGCTCGTCATAGATGGTCTGCAGAATCTGGTCGATGTCCCCGTTATCGAGCACGATGAAGCTCTTCGGGTACTGCACAGCATGCGCGTCTTCCTGCAGAACCGAAACGCAGAAACCGTGAAACGTGTTGATATAACCAGTGTCGTTGTCCCCGGTGAGGGCACGAATGCGTGCCCTCATCTCGTTGGCGCTTTTATTGGTGAAAGTCACGCAGAGGATGCTGCCCGGCAGAATACCGAGTTCGTTGACGAGGTAGGCGAAGCGGTGCGAGAGCGCCCGCGTCTTGCCGCTGCCGGCCCCGGCCACGACGCGAACGTAGCGTTCGGTGGAAGTTACAGCCTTCATCTGTGCTTCATTGAGATTTTCGAATGATGTGTCCAAAATGTATTGCTCCAGAGCCTTGTTTTCGCCTTAAGTATACCAAAATCCCATGCTGCGGCCACGTCGGTGCCGTTTACAGACCGGCAGGGCCGGCCTACCATATCATACAGAAAGAACTCGGCTGGAGGACCTGTATGTTCCGGAACATCCATAAGAAATACATTGCACTCAATGTCGTGGTGCTGACGCTGATTCTCGCGGCCTGTCTGGTGCTTCTCAATTATACCGCGCATAGGGCGCATGCTCAGGATACGCGGGAGCTCCTCACGCTCATCCTGCGCACAGGAGGCGAGCCGGAAAATGCGCTGGCCGAGAGCAGAAGAGTGCAGGATGCCGGGGAAACGGTTCTGGACACCGAATCCAGTGGATATTTCAGGATGCGTACGTCAAGCTATTTTCTGGTGCAGACGTCCGGTTCCGCCATCTCCGCTGTGGATGTGCGGCGTGCAGTTGAGGTGAATGAAGAAGATGCGCGCAGCTTTGCTGTTATGGCCATCGAAGAGGGCCGCGAGTCGGGGCGCGTCGGCCGGTATGCCTACCAGCGGCAGCTTGGACCGACCGGTTCGGTCTATGCTTTCCTGGACGTCTCATCGGTGCTGCTTGCAGAGAGCCGTCTTCTGGTTTCGTCGGTCGCCATCGGTGCTCTTGCAGAAGCCCTGATCCTTGTCTTTATCGGCTTCATGGCCGTCCGGCAGGTGAGGCCGGCGGAGCAGCTCCTCGAGGCCAGCCGGGATATCATGGACAAAAGTGCACAAGGCATGGAGGCCGGCGCTGCTTTTCTGATCAGTGCCTACCGGGACCGCGGCAGCGCCAACGCCTCACCGGCACTCCGGGAAGGAAGTGTGCTTGCCGGTATCGCGACGGACCTGCGCGGTGTGGCGGATGCCATAGACCGTACGGAGCGGCCCCAGGCCGTCAATGTAAGCCCGCTCCTGCTGGACACAGTGGAAGACAATGCCGCTCTGCTGGAGGAGCGGGGACTTGCCGTACATACGGTCATCGAAGAAGATGCGGTTCTTCGGGTGCGGCCGGAAGAGATCCGCGCTCTCTTTGAGATTCTGGTGGTCAACGCGGGTGAGAACGCCGAGCCGGGAGGAGACATCTTTGTCGATCTGCTTGCGGACGGCAGCAATGCCGGCATCATCGTCCGCTACACGGTTGCTGAACTGCCGGACGTGGATCCGGATATGCTGCTCAGTGGGGAACGCAGCGGCGGCAGCGAAATCGGCGGCGGTCTGTACGCGGCCGGTCTGCTCGCCAGACTGAATCATGGGGTGCTGGGCTGCGAATATCTTGATCCCCCGGCCGTGTGCCTGACCGTGCGCTTTCGCCGGCGGCTGACTGGCCGGCAGATACCTGATGCCGGGAATTAGCGGCGGCAAAGGTATGCCGGTCGGACTTCTGCGTGAGACAGCGCAGCGTGAAAAAGTCCCGGGGGATTCCGGGACTTTCTGGCTCTTTGCAGCTGTTTCTAGCTCACCCACGCTTCGTATTCCTGGATGAGAGCAACGTTGGCACGCTCTATATCCGTGAGATCTTCAGTCACGATATCGTAGCGCTTGTTCGGCATGTTGACATACCAGCTGTATGCGCCGTAATGGTTGATGTATTTGTCTTTGCGGAACAGATTGCCGTTCCGGGCAAAGATCTCATTGCGGGCAAACCCCAGCATTTCGGCGCTGAGACCGGCCAGGTCGTCATCGGTCAGGTACCGCTCCGAACTGTCTGCGAAAACAAAACCGTTGCTGTCGAAACTGCGGGCGTTCTGGCTCGGAGCCGAAGCCGCAGCAGGCGCAGCCGGGACCGGCGCAGCAGCCGGAGCGGCTGCTTCCGTCTCCGCAGGTGCGGGTACGGTTCCGGAAAAACGCAGCGAACCGGCAATCTGCTTTAAGGTTGGATCGAACGCGTCAAGGGTCTTCGTGTCTGGCGCGGCTGCAAATACAGTATAGAGCGCATCGGGACCAACAAAGGAGTAGCCGCGCATTTTCCCGGTACTCCCGTCCGCCAGGTCGGTGTCTGCCGTGTAGCTCCACATCGCGAGCGTGCCCTGGGGCGGCACAGCGGCGAGCTCGGCCGTCCCATTGTCGAGATTCGAGGCGGCAGATGTGAAAATGGTGTCGACGGCTTCCGCGCGTTCCTCGGTGCTCATGGACTCAAGCTGCGCCAGGCTGGACTGCGTCTTGCTGTCGCTGGTGGCAGCGAAGCACAGCAGCACGGTGCCGTCTGTTCCGAGGTCCAGCTCGTAGAGGCCGGTGCTGCCGCTTTCCAGCGGATCCGCCTGGTTCACCCAGGAACCATTGTACCGGTATGTCATGTCCATCAGCCTGCCATCGGCATTGAGCTCGAGGTCGGCGGCCGTGCTGTCTGCCTGCGGCGAAATGGTCTTCGAAGGCGACATCTGGCTGACCTCGGCGGCCTTTGTCTGTGCTGCAGGCATGGATGCGGCAGGGCTGGGTGCCGGCCCGGCGTAAAGAGGTCCGGCCAGGAATGCTGCGCCGACAGCGACAGCAGCCGCGCCGGCACCTACCCATCCCCACGGCTTCTTCTTTTTCGGCACCGGTGCACCAGCGGTCCGCGGGCCGGGAGCATCGGCGCCGGACGCAGCCGGGCCAGCCGACGTTTCCGCGGCCGGTGCGGCCGCCTTGGTGCTCCTGTGCAGGGGCACATCCGGTCCGGGAGTGCTTCCAGCGACCGCCTGGGCGGTAGGTTCTCTCGCTCCGGATTCCGGCTGTGCTGAAGTCTCTGCATAGGCCCTCTTGGAGAGGTTAACTTTCGGCCGGCCGCCTGATTCCAGCGCCGGAGACGGGGTGGTGCTTTCGGCCGCGCCAGTGTGCGTTTCACCGCCGGGGCCGACTTCCTCACGCGCTGAGCGCACGCCTGCATCCGCGGCTGCAGCAAGGTCAGAAGCTGTTTGCTGTGTATCTGCGGNTGCAGCGTCCGGTGGAGCAGGTCCCGGGCTGGACGGTGTCTGCTCCCGGCGCAGCCGCGGTTTCAGCGGCCGGGTGCCGAGGGGCGGGTCGTTGCTGAATCTCTTGGAGCTCATACTTGTCTGCCTTTCTGCGGGCTATTTCTTCCCGAACATACGCGAGAAGACACCGTCCCCTTTCCGCTTGTCTTTCTTCCATTCGCCCTCGTAGATGANACTGCCCGAACTGTCCGTGAGGACGCCCTGACCATGCCGCCGGCCGTTCATCCAGTCCCCGGTGTACGTTTCGCCGGCTGCTGTTTTCATGATTCCGGTTCCGTGCATTTTGCCGTTCTCCCAGCTGCCTGCATACTGGTCGCCGCTGGCGAAAGTGCACACGCCCTGGCCCGTGCGGGACCAGGCTTTGCAGATGCCGTCTGCATTGAGGACGTCACCTTCGTATCTGTCGCCGTTGTTGTAGGTGATTTCTCCATGGATCCAGTGACCGCCGTCAAACGTGCCGGATCCGTGAAAATCCGGCGTTCTGATATGCATGACGCCCTCGAAGACGTGATCGACGCAAGTGCCGCTGAGTTCGAAACCGGTGGAGATAATCTTCACGGGGCCGTTCAGTCTGCCGTGATCGAACTGGCCTTCGACCACCGCCGGGTGCGTACCTTCCCGTTCCTTTCGTTCCTTGCGCGGCAGCTTGAAGCCTTCTTCGAGAGGAAAAGGAAGGCCGCTGCTGTATGACGAACGTCCCTTGCCGTGCCGCAGATACTGACTGTTCTCGTACAGGAAACCGCCCTCGTACATGCTGCCGGCGCTGTGCCATTTGCCCTCGACCCAGACCCCATCATGGAGAGTGCCGCAGAAAGTCTCGCCGTCTGCGTATTCCACAGTACCCTGCCCATTGATGCGGCCATTTTCGAACTGTCCGGTGTACACGCAGTCCGGCAGGATAAGCCTGGCGCTGCCGCTTAGCGGCACATTGTTGTGTTCNATGACGACAGGCAGGCTGNCTGGCAGGCTTTCGTCTTTGTGCATGGCGTATTCGCGCTGCTCCAGGGAGCCTGGTCCGCCGTCCGTCGTCTCGATGTAGAAGCCGTTTTTGTGCAGATATGCCAGCGGAATGTATTTGCGTGCGAGAGCGTCCGGGTCGGCCCGCAGCATGAACTCGATGAGCTCGCGGCGCTCATCCAGTCCCTGTACAAATTCTCCGTAGCCGGCTTTTTTGGCAGCAGCATCTGTCTCAATGAATCCCNGACCAACACTGTACTGCATACCCAGGTACGGCATNACCTNAANNAGNTCGCGTCTGCTCGCGGGATCCGTCAGANTGCTGTANAGTTCGGTCCAGNTTTTTTCGTTCCACGGATCTTCGATGAGNACNTCGAGGCCTTTTTTCTTGAATNCGTCTTCGCTCAGCTGATCACGGTCAAAGAGCATGGAGGCGTTCTTGAGCTTCGCAAGAGCCTTTTCGGAGTCAGCTGATGACACGGTGGTATAGGTGAGTGGAGGCCGCTGCCCCGCGGGAAGAGTACCCTGCATTGTGCCGCAGAGATAGCCAAGGACAGCATCCTGGAGAAAGGAGACGACTCCGGCTGCCACTGTCACATAAGCACTGACTGTATCGGGGTCCTTCACCAGACTCCGCTTCATGGAAGCGATTTTGGCNGCATCCGCGGCGTCGACGACAGAGTCCCCAATGCCGCGCAGCACGGANGTCCCGGCATTGAGTGCGGCNGCTTTGGCNGCNCCGGTTAAGGCACCACGGATCCCGTAGCCGCTGCCTACCCATTTGCTNCNGCNNGAGCGCTCAGCGCTCCGCTGGGCGGACAGNCCNTCNTTGTANGCNTCGAGCTGTTCCGCNTTCTCNAGAATNGGNCCCACAAAACCGGATTTGAGGCTTCGGATCCGCTTGCCCAATGACCAGGAAGACGTCGTCACGTTGCCGTCCTTGTCTTTTTCCTGGAAGCGTTTTTCCGGGAGCGTCAGCAGCGTGTCTGCCGAAACGTGGTCGATGCCGTAGTGCATGAGGACGGAAGCAGCAAATTCAGCGCTCTCNTGATTGATCTGCTCAAGCGCGGGGATTGCCGTCTCGTAGAGGTCGTCCACGCTGTGCACCTGACTGCTGTAGAGACGCCGCATTTCCTGCTCAGCCTGGTACTGACGCCGGCTGAAGGCTTCACGTACCGCATTGTACTCTTTGAACCCAGAGCGCATAGTGAGAACGTAGCCCCAGAGGGCAATGGTGTCTGTCTGCGAAACCGGGGACGGTGTGAATAGTTCCATTGTTGTCTCCATTCAAGAGATGTCCTGTAGTGCTGACAGGGCCGGGACAGCCTGACCAGGGCGGATGTTCAAATTGCCCGGGCTTTACTGCCCGGGACAGCTGTGCCATTTTCCGGTGCGGTCTTCTGCCGGGCCCATCTGAGCAGCAGGACTCCGGCTGCGATACACAAGAGGCTGATCCACTGAGCTACTGAGAGCGGCCCAATGAAGCCGCGAATTGCATCGCCCCGGAAAAATTCAAGGATGAAACGGGTCAGCCCGTAGAGAGTGAGGTATGACCCGAGCAGNCNNCCGCNCGGCAGCGGCCTTTGGCTCATGTCTGCGAGAACCACATAAATCGCAAANGTGCAGANACTTTCGGCGAGCTGGATGGGGAAGACCGTTTCGCCGAGAGCTGGGAGATAGAAGCCGATGCCGGGCAGTCCGTAGCAGCAGCCAGCCATGAGGCAGCCAATGCGGCCAAAAGCCTGTGCGAGAGGCAGGGCCGGCAGGAGAGCATCAAGCAGGGACCAGCCGGAGGCGCCCTGCAGATGAGCAGCCAGCCATATAAACAGGAAGGCCCCGAGCATGCCGCCGTAGAAGACCTGACCGCCGTGCAGGATAAACGATATAAAGCCTGACGGCGTCAGGTTCCCGCTCTGCAGGTAGTCCGGCAGTCGCTGCACCAGGAAAAAGAGCCGGCCGCCGAGAGCGGCACCGAGAACCGCGGCGGCAAAGCCGGCGGCAAATTGCCGGCGCCTGAGCCCGTAGAGACCGGCGCGCTGCCGGGTGACGAGAAACCCGGCAGCGATGCCCAGGCAGATGCAGAGCGTGTAGGATGGCAGCGCCACATGCAGAATCGGGAGCATATTCTGACCTTTTCGTCTCAGCAGCCGAAGCAGCCGCCGCAGCCCTGCTGGTCCGTCATAATCTGCATGCCTTTGGTGATCATTCGGTTCTCCGTATGCTGAACAACCCGGTCGATGTAGTCCCGCTCGTCGGCCGTAAGGTCCGGATCGTTCTGCCATGCTTCGAGCACAGCCTGCGCGCTCTCGGATTCCGCCTGCGCTTCTGCCGCTTCCGACATGGCGCAGGAGTATCGCTGGGCTTCAATGGCTTCGCCGATGCAGCCCCATGACCAGCAGCTGTCCGCGAATTCCTGTGCATCTGCCATAGAATCCATAGCGGAGAGCATGGCCTCCTGTGCGTCCTGATAGGCATCCATATCTTCTTTCAGTTCCGTGCGGACGCTGCCGTCCGGAGAGACGTGACCGCAGGAAATAGCGGCCAAAATGAGCGCGGCCATCATTGCAGCCAGGATCCAGTTTGTTCGTTTCCGCATGTATTCCTCCTTCGATAGCAGGCGGGCCGGGTGCTCTGCCGCACGGCCAGCCTGGAGTGGCCGGAAAGCCCCGCCGGCCGCGGTAGCCTTGCCGCTTCCGATTGTAGTCAGCAAAAACCCTTTGGAGGCCCCGGGGAATTTGTTCTTTTTTGTTTGCGGGCGCCGCCTGCGGACTGGAATGTGGATGACAGGCAGCAGCTGGATAGGGTAGAATAGGTCAAAGCAGATTAAGAGAAGCAGGTATCCTTCTGGAAAGGACACGAATGGCAAACCCAGACCTGAGTTTTTTCTTTACCGAAGATGGATTTGCGCTCGATGAGCGCGGCGGGGACGGCGCCGAGACGGAGCTGCAGAGACGTTTTCGCGAAGACCGTTTCGGCGCGCTCTATGATCTGGGTTTTCAGCCCAAGCCCAAAGGTCTGGATGCAGCCGGACAGTTCCTCTACCAGGTTGCGGACGCCTACCTGGAAGCGCTCACCGGCAGTCCGGATCTTGAAGTGGGCCGCGGCGATACGGAGGTGCGGCTGAGTCCGGAGACGCTCAGGCGTCTGGCGGATTCGGTGCCGTTTACGCTGGGCAGCCAGTTTGTGACGCCGGAATGGATTGAAAAGGTGGCCGGCCGTCTGCACGAGGTCTTTCAGAAAGAAATCGCGGACTGGAACGGCAGCGTCTCGCTGTACCTGTCCGGCAAAAGCCAGCATCTGCGGGTCAAGGAGCGGATTTTCTTTCACCTGGTGGAGCGCAAGGATGCCGAGTTTCCGTTCGGCTTCCTGGCGACCTATGCCACGCGCGACGGGCGTGGGCGGCTTGAGCACGTCCCGCTCCGGTATGCCCTGGAAGAATACCGCGGCGACCGGGACAAGCTCGTGGAGCTTCTGAGCTGCCTGAACCGGGCCGCTGAGACCTCGCCGCTGCTCGGCGGGTTCATGTCTTCCGGCGAACTTTTTCATCCGCTGCGCCTGACAGCAGATGAGGCGTATGAGATTCTCAAGGCTGTACCGGCGATTGAGGAGGGCGGCATTGTCTGCCGGATTCCGAACTGGTGGCGGAAGAAAGCCCGCGGCCTCGGCATTACCGTCAGGATGGGCGGCACAAAAGACAGTTTTGTGGGACTCGAATCCATTGTGTCGGTGCGGCCGGCCGTCACGGTGGACGGAGAACCGCTGACCAAGGCAGAGATTGCCCGCCTGCTGCGGCAGAGTGAAGGGCTTGCCTTCATTAAAGGCAAATGGGTCGAGGTCAACCATGAGCGGCTCAGGGCACTGCTTGATCAGGTGGACGAGCTCGGAGGCGATCTGACGCTGCTTGACGCCATGCGTCTGGGGCTTGAGGAGACGCCCGAGGGGGAAGAGGAGCCGACGTACCAGCAGACGAAATGGCTGGGGCAGCTGATAAAAAAGCTGCGCGATCCGCGCACCATCCGGGAAGCGGCGGTCCCGAAAACTCTGCAGGCGGAACTGCGCCCGTATCAGGAGACCGGATATACCTGGCTTGACTACATGGGACAGCTGGGGCTGGGGGCGTGCCTGGCAGACGACATGGGTCTTGGCAAGACGGTGCAGGTGCTGGCGTTTCTGGAGCGCTACCGGCAGAAGAACCCCGATGCGTCTGTGCTTTTGGTTGTGCCGGCCTCTCTGCTCGGCAACTGGGAGAAGGAAGCGCAGAAGTTTGCTCCGGACATGCCCATCCGGATTCTGCACGGACGGCCGGCGCCGAAGCTGGCCGAGGAGTTCGAGGAGAAGCAGACGTTCCTCACCGTGACTACCTACGGTATGGCAACCCGCCTTGCGCCGCTCAAGGAAAAGGAATGGGACGTTCTCATCCTCGACGAGGCCCAGGCGATCAAGAATCCCAAGACGAAACAGTCGCGGGAGCTCAGGGCGATGAAGAGCCGGCACCGGATTGCGCTTACCGGTACGCCCATTGAGAATGATCTTGTGAATCTGTGGGCCCTGTTTGATTTCCTCAATCACGGACTGCTTGGCTCGATGACAGAGTTTCGGACGTACAGCAAAAACCTGGCGGCGCATCCGGAGGGCTATGCCAAGCTCAAGAATCTCATTGCACCGTTCATGCTGCGGCGGATGAAGACCGACAAGTCGATTATTGCCGACCTGCCGGAGAAGATTGAAGAGACCGACTATGTCACTCTCTCGGCCAAGCAGGCCGTCTTGTATGAGAAAGTGGTCTCGCAGATTGAGGATGAGGTCCGCGCGGCGGACGAGGAAGGCAGCGCCTTCAGGCGCAGCGGTATCGTGCTGCGGGCGATCACAAAGCTGAAGCAGATCTGCAATCATCCCTCGCAGTATCTCGGACAGCCCGTGACCAAATGGAACGAGAGCGGCAAATTTGCGATGCTCGGCGAAATCTGCCGCACGATTGCGGAGAACCGCGAGCGGGTGCTCGTGTTCACGCAGTTCCGCGAGATTATCCCAGCGCTCGACGACTACCTGGCCGAAGTTTTTGGTGTGCGTGGTTTTGTGCTGCACGGTGAGACACCGGTCGCGAAGCGGCAGGAGATTGTTGACGCGTTCCAGAGTGAGCGGTATTTCCCGTACGTGGTGCTGTCGGTGAAGGCAGGCGGCACCGGCCTTAACCTCACGGGTGCAAACCACGTGGTCCATTTTGACCGCTGGTGGAATCCGGCCGTTGAGAATCAGGCGACGGACCGGGCTTTCCGGATCGGGCAGGAGAAAAACGTCATGGTACATAAGCTCGTTGCCCAGGGAACGATTGAGGAGCGGATCGATGCGATGATTGCATCCAAAAAAGAGCTTGCGGAAAACGTGATCGGCAGCGGCGAGCAGTGGATCACGGATCTGCCGACCGACGAGCTCCTCTCGATGATGCAGCTTTCGAGGTAGCAGGATGTACGGATACGGTGGATTCTACAAAAAGCCGACTATGGCGCAGATGAGCAGCCAGGCTGCCAGGCAGATCCGGGATGCAGCAAAACGCGGCGAGGACTGGGCCCCGATCCACGTGCGCTCGGCGAGGGGCCCCCTGGCCTCGAGCTGGTGGGGTCAGGCCTGGTGCGACAACCTGGAAAGCTACGCCGACTTTGAGAACCGTGTGGCGAGGGGAAAGCGCTATGTGCGTTCTGATGCGGTGCTTGATCTCAAGATTGAGAAAGGACTGGTCAGGGCCAAGGTGCTGGGAAGTCGGGGCGCCCCGTACATGACCGAGATTGAGATCGATCCGCTGCCGCCCGAGCGTCTTGAGGAGCTCATCAGCCGCTGCGGCAGCCGCGCCAAGGACCTCGACAGCCTCGTAAACGGCGAATTCCCGGAAGATCTCAAGCACGTTTTCTATGATGAAGGGGGCCTGTTCCCGTCGCCGGATGAGATCGCTTTTGGCTGTTCATGCCCGGACTGGGCTATCATGTGCAAGCATGTGGCGGCCGTCCTCTACGGCATTGGCGTGCGCTTTGACGATGATCCGACGCTCTTTTTCCGTCTGCGCGGCATTGATCCGGGGATCTTCATTGAAACGGCCGTCAAGAACCGTCTCGAAAGTATGCTCGAAAATGCTGATAAGCCAAGCCCGCGGATCATGGACGACAGCAGCTGGCAGGAGCTGTTCGGGCTGGAGCTGGCATCTGGCGGGATGCCTGAGGCAGGCGTCCATATGTAAGGAGGTGTGCCATGCGCAGCCGGCCCGGAGCCGGACGCGGCTGGCCGCAAGATAATAGATGAAGAAGATTGCAAGTTTTCTGGTCAGCCGGATGTTCTGGCTGTTCGTGCTCATTGCCGCGCAGGCGGCGTTCTGGATTGTTCTGGCCGTGCGTCTCGAGCACATGCGGGAGTATATCAATGCCGGATTCTGGGTGGCCAGCCTGTTTCTGGCCCTGTGGGTCACGACCCGGGACGAAAACCCGGCCTACAAGATCGGCTGGCTGTTTCTGATTCTGGCTGTGCCGGTCTTCGGCATCCTGATGTACTTTTTCTTCAGTCAGCGACGGCTCGGCGCCAAGGAACGAGCCCGCGGCTCGGACATTGTGGAGCAGGCGCGGCCGTACCTTCTGCCGTCCAAGGGCTGCCAGGAGCGGCTCTGGAAAACGAGCGAAGGCGGTTTCCGGCAGTCTGAGTACATCTATGCCGCCTCCTATTTTCCGGCGTGGGAGCACACCCAGACGAAATATTTCCCGATGGGCGTCGACTTCTGGGAGTCGCTGGTGGCGGATCTCAGAAAGGCCGAAAAGTACATCTTCATGGAGTACTTCATCATTGAGGAAGGCGTCATGTTCGACACCATCTTCGATATCCTGGTGGAGAAGGCTAAGGCGGGGCTCGATGTGCGTCTCATGTATGACGACATCGGCTCAATGACCAAGGTGCCGGCCAAGTTTGCGAACGAAATGCGTGAGCATGGAATCCGCTGCGAGATTTTCAACCCGCTGCGCCCGATCCTCAATTCTATGTTCAACAACCGGGATCACCGCAAAATCACGGTCATAGACGGCCGGGTGGGCTATACCGGCGGTGCCAACCTGGCCGACGAGTACATCAATGCCCGCAAGCGGTTCGGCACCTGGAAGGATGCCGCGATCCGCCTGGAAGGGCAGGCCGTCTGGTCGCTGCTGGTCATGTTCATGCAGATGTGGTGCTACGCGACGCGCGTGGACGAGTCGCTCGAGCCGTACCTGCCGCAGCGGGCCGCCAATGCGGATGTGGAGACAGACGGCTTTGTGCAGCCGTTCGGAGACAGTCCGCTTGACAACAACCCGGTCTGCCAGCGCGCCTACCTCAACATGATCACGCGCGCCAAGGACTATGTCTACATTAATACCCCGTATCTCGACATCGGTAATGAGCTGCTCGATGCGCTGACCATGGCCGCCAAGAGCGGCGTCGATGTGCGCATGACGGTGCCGCATATACCGGACAAGAAGATGGTTTTCTTTCTGACCCGGGCCTACTACCCGGTGCTGCTGCGGGCCGGTGTGCGTGTGTACGAGTATACGCCGGGATTCATTCATTCCAAGACCTTTGTCTGCGATGATCTCTACGGCATGGTGGGCACGATCAACCTGGATTTCCGCAGTCTGTACCTGCACTGGGAAGACGGCGTCTGGCTCTACGGCAGCAGCTGTCTGGAGACGATGAAAGCGGACTATCTTGAGACGATGAAGATCGCACACGAAGTGACCTACGCCGAAACGCAGTCCGTTGGCGTTTTCGGCCGCTTTTTCCAGGCCGTACTGCGCGTGTTTGGCCCGCTTCTGTAGCGGGTACGGATAGTAGGAAACAGACTGCAGACTGCCCGCCGGGCAGTGAAATGGAGGATTGAGAACGGATGTCAGATCAGAACAAGGATCTCAGCCAGGCAGAACAGAAGCTCGAGAAGGCAGCAGCGGAACTGGAAGACTCGGCAGCGGCGCTCCGGGCGGACCAGTTCGTGGAGGCTGTTGTGGACGCCGCTGTACCGGATCTTGCCCCGGATGCTCCCGCATCGCAGATCGGCAGCGCGCCGCCCGCCGCGGCGGCGGGAACGCTTGATGAGGAGCTTTCGGCGCTGAAAGACAATGCTGCAAGGACAAGACAGGATCAGCGCATCATGGAAGCCGAGGCGGACGACTGAGCTGCAGCCGGTGCTCCCTCCCAGGATGGGCGGCACCGGTTTTTTCTGTCCCTGCCGAAAGTCTTTTTCACCGACCTGCTAAAGGATGCCCATTTGTTTGGACCATCTGCGCAGGAACACTCCCTTTTGCTCGGCCGTCAAATTGTTACGAAATTGTAACAATGCGGCCGTTTTCCTTTCATGGGCGGTTTTTGGCTGATATACTGTCTTTTAGGAAAATATGGTCAAACGACTCTCTAAGCCACAAGAAAGGGAGATGTGATAAACCTGTATGAGTAATAATCGGAGAGGGTTCGGCGAGCAGCTCCGGCAGCGTTTCCATGACGCGCTGCAGAGCGCAGGCGACAAGCTGAGCCATGTCATGAAAGGCAGCGCGAAACCGCGTGCCGGCGGCCGCATGAGTGCAGACCGTCTGGATTCTTCCCAGACGCCGATCCGCTCCGGGGCCGCCAGCCAGAGCACGGTGCCCAACAGACCGGCGCAGCAGCACCAGCAGAAGTTCAAGGTGCCCTTCGGCTTCACCCACAAAAAGCGGTTTGTCGCCGTTCTGAGTGGTGTGGTGGCGGCGATTATGATTCCCGTCCTGGTCTCGTCAGCTGGAGGTGCCGGATTCTACACTTCAACGGGTGGAACGGTTGACTACGCAGTCCCGAGCCATGTGGACACAGTCTCCGGCAGCAGCGGCGCCCACGCCGTCACTGCCTATACGCAGGCCGTCGTGCGCACAGAAGCGTCGGCCAGTTCTGAAACAGAGCCTGCCGCAGGCTCCGGATCCGGCAGCAGCCAGGATGTCACAACGAGCGGCAGAAACGCTTCGGTGAGCCTGTCAGGCTATGATGACCAGGACAGGTCTGAGCCGGAGCCGACAGAAGATCCGTACATGAACCTGGAGCCGGGCATCAGCAATGATGATGTCATTACGCTGCAGCAGCGTCTGATGGATCTGCACTACCTTGAGAACGATGAGCCGACCAATTACTATGGTCCGCAGACCCAGCAGGCGGTCGGCTATTTCCAGAGAAAGCACGGCCTGGACGTGGACGGCTACGCCGGCCCGAAGACCCAGGACCTGCTGTTCTCCGACAACGCGAAACCGTATACCGTGACGGTGGGCGCCCAGGGCGCGGACGTCTGGAACATCCAGGAACGTCTGGAGGAACTGGGGTATCCGATCAGTGTCACCGGCTACTACGGATCGCAGACAGCTGATGCGGTGGCCTACTTCCAGCGCATGAGCGGTATCACAGATGACGGCACGGTCGGCATCGACACCAAGGACCTGCTTTACTCTGATACTGCCGAGCCGGCTATTCCGCCGGAGCCGGAGCCGGAACCGGAAGAGGAGGCAGGCGGCAGTGAAAGCTCTGGCGGCGGCTCGTCTTCGGGTAGCAGTGAGTCGTCTTCGGGCAGCTCCTCCACAGAGAGCAGCTCCTCGGAGGGCAGCTCCTCCGGGAGCAGCTCTTCAGAAGAATCTTCCTCGGGCAGCAGCTCGTCCGGGAGCAGCTCTTCCTCCTCATCACACGATGACGAAGAAGAAGAAGAGCAGAGCTCTTCCAGCGGTTCCTCGGGCGGCAGCAACGTTCCGTCTGCCAGCTCAGGCAGCGTCGAGGCGTTCGTGGACGCAGCATGTGCCCAGGAAGGAAAGCCGTATGTTCTCGGTGGCAAGGGGCCGAATACCTTTGACTGCTCCGGTCTGGTGTACTATGCGCTGAACGCGAGCGGTTACAAGATCGGCTACATGACCAGCGGCGGCTGGGCCGGCAGCGGCTATCCGTCGATCAGCTGGGACAACCTGCAGCGCGGCGACGTGCTCTGCTTCAGCGGACACGTGGGCGTATACCTCGGCGGCGGCATGATGTGTGATGCATCTTCGAGCAATGGCCGGATCATGATTCGGAGCATGGGCTCATGGGCGCGCAACAACTTCATCTGCGGCAAACGTCCGCTTGCTGCTTAACAGAATAACGCGATTAAGAGGCCGGTTCCGTTCGGGAGCCGGCCTTTTTCAGTGGCTGAGCAGAATGTGCGGATCGCTGTCGGCGAGAGCCTCCAGATCAGCGGAAAAACCGCCGCTTGAGAAGAGCGCGTAGTACCTTCCCATGCTGGGATCGGGCAGCGGGATCTGATCTGCTGCTTCCTGCAGGCTCTCGAGAGTGTGCCGGTCCGCCCGCTGCGGGCTGATACGGCAGGACCCGAACAGGGCAGCATCTTCGCTGAGACCGGCCAGGCTGATTCTGCCGCCGTCCTGCAGGGGGCTGACCTGCTGCATCTCAGGCCAGATTCCCGCTTCTCCGAGCTCGCGGGTCTCCTGCCGGCACATTTCCTCATATACGGGCTGCAGATGGCCCCGATGAAAGTCGTCCATGATCTGGGAAAGGACCATCTCCGAGCGGCCGAATTCCAGCACGCTGCGGTGCGGATAGATGTAGCGCAGCCAGAAACGGAGAAAACCGTCCTTCACTTCATAGAGAGCGCTGCCGCTGTCTGCAAGAGACTCTGCGCGAAGCGGGTGCAGGCATTGGATGAGATCGGCCTCCATGAGGTCTTCCAGGAAAGCGAGTGTCTGCCCAGGCGGCTGGCGCAGCCTGGCGGCGATGCTTTTCAGATCGCCCGGACCGGCTGCAGCGGCTGCGAGCACCGGAAGCAGATCGCGGAACTCCTCCTCGGCAAGCTCACTCCGGAGAAGACTTTCCGGCTCGCTGTACAGAAAGGAAGACGGCTCCAGAATATGGCGGGCAATCATGGCGGCAAGCGGCATGTTTGGCTGAAATCTGCGGGCGTACAGAGGAATGCCGCCGGTGATGCTGTAGAGGGAGAGCAGCTCGTGCGTCTCTGTGCCCGGATAGAAGCTGCCGAACTTCCGGAAAGGGATGGGATCCAGAGCCATTTCTGCATGCACGACCCCGCAAAGCGGACTGCTCTCACTGAGCGTCAGCTCGCGCAGAGCACGCACGTCCGATCCGCACAGGATCACCATAATGTTGGCCGGCGCCAGCACCGTATCCCACACGTAGCGCAGCACGGAGAAGAAGTCCGGGTCGGCCAGACCGAGATTCTCGGCTTCGTCGAGGACGAGGACCGGCTTGCGGCCGAGGCACAGGGTGGCCGGCAGGGCCAGCAGCGGTTCCCAGCGGCGGATGACTGCGTCGCGCAGCAGCGGACTGCCGGCGACATCGGCGACCGTGCGGCGGAATGCTGCCTTGTTTGCTTCCGCGTTTTCCCTGGAGGCGACGTAGTAGACGGCCGGCTTGTTTCTGACGAACTCCCGCAGCAGACTCGTTTTGCCCCGGCGGCGCCGGCCGTGCACTACGACCATACAGCTGTGGCTCTGCCGGTAGATCCTGGTGAGCGTATTCAGTTCCGTAATGCGGTCCACAAACATGGCATGCTCCGGCGTCCGGCAGGGCCCGGACCTCGACAAAACAAAAGAGCGGCACGAGGCCGCCCCAAGACATTATTTTCTTTTCTTGCGGCGGTTGCGTTCCACCCGAGAGCCAACCGAGGCCGCAGGTGCGGGCTTTGGCGTCACCAGGGGTGTGTCCTGCAGTGCCCTGAGCTCATCGCTCAGGCTGTCGTCCGAATCGTAGCCGTGCGTGTAACGGGAAACATCGTTCACGTCCGCGCTCGGCTGCTGCGTGTAGCGGGAAATATCTTCCGTGTAGTCGTATTCGGGGCGTCCGGGCAGGTCGCTTGCTCCCATTCTGTCCTCCTTGCTCGCGTGTCTTACCGCGCTCCGGCTTTGGCGTCTGCTGCCGCCAGCCGGCAGGCCGGGCCGGGCATCGTCCTCATCTTCCAGACTTCCTTTTCGCTGCCGGGCCGCCCGCAGGTAGATGATCAGGCCGGCTGCCAGCACAATGACCGCCGCTGCAAGCAGCAGATAGTACGGCAGTTCCGGATGCTCGGCCCAGACTTTCTGCAGACTGTCTGTCCAGGCTGCTGCCGGCGGCGCAGAGGCCGCGACGGATTCTGCTGCAGAGGCCGAAGCCGCCGTTTCCAAAGCTGCCGCCTGGGGCGCAGCTGTCTCCGAAGCCGGGGCAGCCGGAGACGGTGAGGCTGCCGGAGAGGCAGATGCTGCGGCCCCTCCAAGGGTAACGGTGTCAAGAATGCCGTCCACAGCCTCTTTTTCGCTAGTCAGATAGACGGCGGTGATGATGACAAGCCGCTCGGTATTGGTCAGCAGGTAAATGCTGCATTCGTAGTTCGTCCAGTGGGCGTCCGTACGGCCAGTGCCGGTAATCTCCAGATCCGGGTGGCCCTGAAACGAGCCGGCCTGTGCTGCAGACAGCCGGAAGCGTCCGCCGTACATAGAGCGGACCACGGAGAGTGCCCCCTCGCGGACATCTGAGGAGGTAATGTCCGTGTAGCGTTCGGCCCGCGCCGGACGGCCGGCACCGGACGGCTCCTCGGAGCGCAGTGCCGACAGTGGACAGGTCACAATGTCCAGCGTGTAGGCCAGCACATCCTCAGGCGTGTACTGACGGACCAGCAGTCTGGCATCCAGCCCCCTGGCATCTGCCAGTTCCTGCATGTCTTCAGGCAGGTATGCTTCCTCTTCCATGTAGGAAACCGTGCTTCCATTATCCGGAACACTGACAGTCAGCAGATTCTCTGCGTCCGTGTACTCCAGGGCCAGCGCCGAGCTGAGCGGAAACAGAAGCAGAATGAGCGTCAATGTCCAGGCCACTGTCTGTCGCAACCAACATCCTCCACAATGATCCCCGCATGTCTGCAAGAGCACAGCAAGATTATACAGGACGCTGCGGCCGGAAACAATTGCGGCCCCGCTGTCCCTCAGGCGTGGTAGCGGCTGTTCCAGGAGCGCAAAGCTGCGCTCAGGGCGGGGTCGGCGGCAATATCTGAATAGCGGAAGAAGATGCTGCCGGCGTAGGCCGGAGATGTCTCATTGAGGCCGAGCTGCGCCGCGATCTCAGAGGCGACCTCGGGTTTGTAGATGCCCTGACCGATCAGGAGATCAACGCCTGTCCCTTCGGTGATGCGGCTCCACCAGTCAAGGAGCGTGCGGTAGCTGGACGTGGGGTGATCGAGCTGCCAGTAGAGCTGCGGACAGATGTAATCAACCAGACCCTCCCGGATCCAGGCGAGGCTGTCGCAGTAATTGCTGTAATACGACTGGGCACTTGCCGTATTGGAGCCGGCCGGGTCCGAAGAGGCGTTCTTCCACACGCCGTAGGGGCTGATGCCGAACGTCACAGGGCGCTCGCCGGCGCGTACGGTGCGCGATACGTCCCGCACCAGCTGCGTCACCTGCTCACGCCGGGCGTTCCCTTCCGCGCCGTCCGGCTTCTCGCCGGGACTGAGCGGATAGTTATATGGATAGAAATAGTCATCGAAGTGAATTCCGTCGACATCATACCTGCGGAGAATCTCCTCTACCGTGGCTGTCACGTGCGCGCGCACTTCCGGGCGGGCCGGATCGAGGTAAACGGTGCCGTCGAAGTGAAGCAGCCAGTCCGGATGCTGACGGCCCACACTCCGCGCAGCGAGCTGATTGAGCTGACTTTCGCTGCAGACACGGTACGGGTTCAGCCAGGCGTGGAGCTCAAGGCCGGCCGCGTGGGCTGTCTCAAGCATAAATGCCAGCGGATCGTAGCCTGGATTCTGGTCGAAGACGCCGGTCAGCACATGAGACCAGGGATTGATGTCGCTCGCGTAGAGCGCATCTGCCTGCGGACGGACCTGCACAAAGAGGGCGTTGAAACCCCAGTCGCGGGCATTGCGGACGATGGTGCGGAACTCTTCCTGCTGCGCTGTGGCGCCGCGGACCGTCGGAAAGTCCATGTTCCAGACGCTCGCCACCCACAGGCCCCGCAGCGTCTGACTGCTCTGCATCTGATCTGCCGTGGCTTCAAAAGCAGCGGGCACACAGGTCGTGCCGGTATATACGTGCACGTGAAAAACGCCACTTCCGGCATGACGGGCCAGGGGGACAATCACGCGCCAGCGCTCGGCGCTGACCTGCTCGGCGTCATACCACACCAGGTCATCCTGACCGTCTGCCGCGCTCCAGACAGCTGCCCGCACCGGCAGAGCCTGCGGACGCTGGATATACACGACGCGCTGCCGCGGATTCTGCTCAATCCAGACGTCGTTTTCCCAGCCGATCTCCAGGCTCCCGCTGCCGGCCAGCGAGCGGACGCCGTTTGTGAGCTCCGCCCAGGCGTGGACCTGATAGGTCCCCATGTGCCGCCCGTGCGCGTCTATATTTCCTGATACCTGCCAGGATGCTGCGCCCTTTTCCATGTCATACCAGACAAGGTCAGACTGGTCGCTCTCTGACCAGACCGCGGCGCGCACTGACCTGACGGCCGGAGAAGCCGGAAGCCGGAGAGAGATACGGAAAGCGCCCGGATCCCCCGGATCCTGACTGAGGTGCAGCTCGCCGTCCACGCCGGGCACGACAAAGCGGGCCGAGCACAGGTGAGCGGGGCTCGCGGAATTCCCGGTGTAGGCCGCGACTTTGTACGTTCCGGACTCGAGACCAGCGGCCGGAAGCAGTGCGCTCCAGGTATTTCCGCTGCGGACAGCCGCGCAGGAGCGCACTGTGCCGCCAGCGCGTGTCGGCCAGAACCGCAGGAAGACAGGACAGTCCTCCGGAACCTGGGCCTGGGCAATCTCGGCCAGAAAGCCCGAGGATGCCCGGTCTGCCGGCTGGATCTGCAGATAGCTGCCTGCAGTCCTGGGCTTAAGCGGGACGTGCACGACACCGAGCAGTGTGCGGCTGCCGTCTGTGCTCAGACTGAACGCGGCTGCGCCGTAGGTGCCGAACGCGTAATCAAAGTCCGCTGCCTGTACCTCAAGGGTGTGGCCGCCGGCCGCGGCCGGCAGGGAGTAGGTACGCGATGCGCCTCCAGGCGCCGTCACCATAAGCTCGCAGGCCCCGGCCTCACGGATCCAGACCGTGAAAGCAGAACCGTCAGCTGCGGCCTGGGCCGCCTCGACACGGGGTAGCTGCTGCGCTTCCGGAGCAGCGGCAGCCGGAAGACACCACAAAAGGAGAACGGCCGCGATCAGAAGGGCCGCATATAAACAGTTTTTTCGCATATTCACCTCGAGCATCCCAGGAAGCGGGAAGCGGATTGGACGTGCCTGGCGTATACTTGTGCTGGGAGAAAGACCTGCCGGGCCTGCTGCCTGCTCAAAGGGCAGGTTCTTAACCGGCTCTGTACATTATACTGCAAGCGGCGGGCTGTCTGACGGAGCGGCCCAGGAGCCGCAGATGACGACGTATCCAACGGAAAGGACATGGGAGCGAAGAAAAACAGCAGCCTGGCCGTTGTCAGGCAGAACATGAACGCGAAGGCACTGGCGACCGGCATTGTTGTCAACGGTGTCCTCACTGTCTTTAAGTTTGTCATCGGGACGGACACGCACTGCGCGGCCCTGGTTGCGGATGGATTCCATGACCTCAGTGAGGTCGCGCGCGCCGTGCTGCAGGCCGGACTGCGGCTGCTGAGCAAGGATATGAAGCGTGAGCATGAGCGTCCCCAGCAGATTGTGCGTACCGAAAAGATCATCTCGGTAATCGTCTTTCTGGCGGTTGCCTACATGGGTCTGCATTCCGGCGTGCATTCGCTGCGCGACCTGCTTGAGCAGCATGACACGACCTACACCCCGGCGCTTTTGACAATCACGATCCTGAGTATCGCCGTCAAATCCTACATGGCCTATCACCGGCGCCGGCTCGGTCTGACGCTCAATGATAAGGAGCTCATCAGTGAGAGCCTGCGCTCAGTGCTCGACTGTGTGATGAATACGGCCATTCTCATCGCGGCTCTGATCGACCATACCGCCCATGTGGATATCGACCCCTGGGTCGGGCTGGGTATCGGCATTTTCATCGTCTGCCGGGCCATTGTGTCAGTCGTGCGCGTCCGCAGGCAGAGAAAGCTCGCGGCGGGCTGAGTGCGCTGCAGGGAGGAACAGATCTTGAAAACGGTTATTATACACGGACAGAGCCATAAGGGCTCGACGTATCATGCCGCACACATCCTGGCCGGCAGGCTCGGCGGCGAAATTCAGGAATTCTTTCTGCCGAAGGACTTCGGTGAATTCTGTACCGGCTGCTGTGCCTGCTTCACACGCTCTGAGTCGCTCTGTCCGCATGCCGGCAGGCTGAACCCGATCCGGGAGGCCATGGATGCGGCGGACGTTATCGTGCTGGCAAGTCCCGTATACGTCATGCGCGCGACGGGCCCGATGAAAGCGTTCCTGGATCACTTCGGGGCGCGGTTTATGGTCCACCGGCCGCAGCAGGCCATGTTTTCCAAGCAGGGTGTCTGCATTTCCACCACTGCCGGCGCCGGCAGCGGCAATGCCCTCCGGGATATGGCGGCATCGCTGTTCTGGTGGGGTGTCGGCCGCATTTATAAGGCCGGCTTTACCGTCCGGGCGGTAAACTGGTCGCAGGTGACCGACAAGAAAAAGGCGAAGATTGAGCGCCGGATGGATCAGATTGCGGCCAAAGTCCGTGCACGGGCCGGTCATGTGCGTCCGTCGCTCAGAACGAGGCTCACCTTCCTTCTGGTGCGGCTGCTGCGCCGGATCCTCCCAGGGGACGTGGACAAAGAGTACTGGGCTTCGCAGGGCTGGCTCGGCAGCGCCCGTCCCTGGCGCGGCAGCAGGGCTCCGCAGGGCTGAAAGGAGGAGACTGGTTGGACCGAGCAGAACAGGCAGTCGGACGAAAACGCACAGCCATCCTGATTATCCTGCTGACAGCAGCATTTGTAACCTCGATGTCCACAACAGTGACCGGCAACATGATCCCCAATTTTGCCGGATACTACGGCGTTTCTTCGGGCCAGGCGCAGTGGCTCACCAGCGGTGCCACCCTGATTTCCGGGGTGACCATTCCGGTGACGGCATTTCTCATCAAGCGCCTCAGCAACCGGCTGTACCTGCAGATTTCGCTCCTCTCGTTCACGGCCGGTTCTCTTGCGGCTTGCTTCGCGCCGACGTTTCCGCTTCTTCTCATCTGCCGCATGGCCCAATCTGTGGGATCCGGCATGCTGCTGCCGTTCGCGCAGGTTGTGCTGCTGAAACTGTATCCGCGGGACCAGCAGGGCATTGTGCTCGCTGCGTACTCGATGGCCGCCATGGTTTCCTCAGTGATCGGACCCACATACGCCGGTCTGATGATGGATGCCGTCGGCTGGCAGGGCGTCTTCCTGTCCCTGGCACTTATCGGCGCCGTCCTCACAGCAGGCAGCCTGATCTTTATGCAGGAAGTGACCGGCAAGAAAGAAGCCGCGCTCAATGTCCCGTACATTCTGCTCTCTTCCGGCGGCTTTGCCGCCTTCGTCATCGGGGTCGGAAATCTCGAAGGCGGTCTTTTCAGGCCGGCAAGCGGCGGCCTTATGCTGCTTGGCACCGGGCTTCTTGTCTGGTTTTCCGTTCTGCAGCTGCGAACGAAGAGCCCGCTGCTCAACCTGCGCATCTTCCGGTTTGCCTCTTTCCGGATCTGCGTGCTGCTCAGCCTGTGCATGTATCTGATCTCCATGGGCAGTGCCATGATCCTGCCGATCTTCAGCAAGACCATCTGCGGATTTTCAGATACCGCCTATGGACTCGCCACGATCTTTGGATCCGTCCTTTCGATTATAGCTGCCCTTGTTTCCGGAAAAATCTACGACCGCCGCGGCCCGGCCGGACTCTTCACCGTGGGCATGGTCCTCTACGGTATCTATGCGGTCCTCGGCATGCAGTTTACGCGGGATGCAGCCATCTGGCAGATTGCAGCCGTCTTTGCGTGCCAGACCGTAGCGATGTCCCTAATGAACTCACCGGCAACGGCCATGGCGCTCGGCGACCTCGACGGTCAGGACCGGGTGGACGGCAGTGCCATCTACAACACGCTGCGGCAGATCTCAAGCTCGCTCGCGTCCACACTTTCCGTCCTGATCTTCAGTGCTGCCGGAAGCGGCGTTGTTGCCGTGCACAGTGTCTACACATATTACCTGCTGACGGCCGTCGCCGCGGCGGCTTTGTTTTGCGTCTATGCGAGGCGCCGTCACCGGACAGCTGCGGCCTGAATACGCCTCTTTCTCCCAAACAAAAAGGCCCCGCAGGGCCTCATGAGGTCAGACAGCGCTCAGCGGCGCCGGCGTTCCTTGGCAATAAACTCTGTATCGTATTCCTGGGTCAGCTTAACGACAACACCGGAAAGCACAATCAGGGAAATCAGGTTGGGGATGGCCATCAGTCCATTGGCTGTATCTGAGAAGTCCCAGACCAGGTCGAGCGTCGTGACGCAGCCGAAAAAGGCGACAACCGAGAAGATGAGCCGGTAGACGAACCGTACCTTGTCGCTCTTCACCAGGTACTCGAGCGATTTTTCGCCGTAGTATTCCCAGCCGAGGATGGTCGAGAAGGCAAACAGTACCAGGCCGAGCGTAACGATGTAAGCACCGATCTGCCCAAGGCCGGAGGAGAAGGCGCTGATCGTGAGCGTGGCACCGGTCAGCACTTCGCCGGTTGCCGGATCCACCGTTCCGACCAGGCCGGAGCTCGCAATGACAAGCCCTGTGAGAGTGCAGACGATGATCGTGTCAAAGAACGTGCCGGTCATATTGATGTAGCCCTGGCGGCAGGGATGGTCTGTCTTGGCCGCTGCCGCTGCGATCGGGGCAGAGCCGAGGCCGGCTTCGTTCGAGAAGACGCCGCGGGCCACGCCGAAGCGCATGGCGCTCACCATCGTGATGCCGGCAAAACCGCCGCCGAGCGCCTGCGGTGAGAAGGCCGCGACAAAGATGTCATGCAGGCCCTGCGGCAGTTGATCGGCGTTGATCACGATGCAGACGATGCCGCCGATCGCATAGAACACGGCCATGAACGGCACGATCTTTGCCGACACGGAGCCGATCGACGTGATGCCGCCGAGCACAACAATAGCGGCCAGTACTGCGACAATAATGCCGGTGAGCCAGGTCGGGACCTGGAAGGTTGTCTGCAGCGCTTCGGAAATGGAGTTGCCCTGGGTGAGGTTGCCGATTCCGAAAGAGGCGATGACGGCAAACAGGGAGAAGAGAATGGCAAGAAGCGAGCCCAGCCACTTGACCTTGAAGCCGTTCTTCAGGGCGAACATCGGGCCGCCGGCCATCTGACCATCCTGGTTAACGACCCTGTATTTGACAGCCAGAACCGACTCGGCGTACTTCGTGGCCAGACCGAAAACGGCGGCGACCCACATCCAGAACAGGGCGCCTGGTCCCCCGAGCGTCATGGCCGTGGCCACGCCGACGATATTGCCGGTACCGATTGTGGCGGCGAGGGCAGTCATCAGGGACTGGAACGGCGTGATGTCGCCCTGCCCCTGCGTGTCGCTCTTCTTGATGCTTGAGCGGGCAAACACCTGCCGCAGGGCGTAGCCGAGCTTGGTAAGCGGCCGGCCCTTGAGCCGTATCATCAGGAACACACCGGTTCCGACGAGAAAGACCAGCATAATGGGGCCCCACACGAAGTCATTGACTGCGCTGAGGCCGACCGAAAATGCCTGCATAAAATCATCCATACAAGACTAGCTCCCATCTGAAAAATCAACCCAAACTATACCGCAGAGGACATGAGCGTGCAAACATGTCTGCCGGAGCACCTCACCAGAGCACTATCCCGAGGTGAGATTTCTTCCATGTCTGCAGAGCAGTGTCTGCACCTCATCTGCGGGCGTATGTGTGCGTTCACAGGTTATACTGACGGGCCTCAAGATTTGCCTTCGACTCGGGCAGCCTCGGTTCTGTGGGCACAGGAAGCCACGTTGATTTGGCAGATGTCACGGCTCGTCAGTATAGGAACGGTCCGGCAGATGCAGCGAATACCCAGCCGGCTTCCGAAATCAAAGCAGCCGCTGAAGAATACCTCAGCCGCGTTCAGCCACATAGCGGGTTCAAATGGCCACATAAGAACCGGCTGTATGCGTACCTGTCTGGAACGGACTGTTATGTCGGATCGAAACTGGGGGAAGCGGCCAAAAAGGGAGCATTCAACAGAACGGATCCCTTGTATAATGGACTGCGGCAGATGATCGAAAGCGGACTGCAGGGGATCGGCACAGGTCAGTTCAAAGAAGAGAAGAACCAGACTTCTTAACTCGTCACGAGCTTCGGGCGGGCACTCCGCGTACGTTCCTACAAACTTGGAATGGATCAGCCGTATTCTCATACATTCAGAGATCAGGTGAGCAGTGTTGTGATCTTCCATGAAACCGGCGTATGTTGCGAGGGTCCGGCGGTCTTCTCGGCCAGAGGATGCGGTGCAGTCGCGGCACTGCTGAGCGCAGGTGGGCTGTGTATGCGGCCTGAATACTTCTGAGACCGCGAAAATCAGCGGTGGTCTGGAACCGGCAGGTGTCTGGCTCGCTGCGGATGTGGAGGTCTGTATCTGATTATTCCAGACCGTGTGAGAAGTCTGATGCCGTCCAGGGCCGCGGGGATTTGCTGTGGACTTTCAAAGATATAGTTGACTGAACATAAAAGGAGACCGTATTCTAGTAAGTGAGAAAAAAACACTAGAAAGATGGTCTCCGTGGAACAGATTATAC
>JAAUYQ010000032.1 GCA_014805015.1 Clostridia bacterium
ACTCCTTCCGATTGTTTTTTGTTTCTACTTATATTATCGGAATAATGGAGTTTTTCTTTATTATTCTGCGAGAATTTCGTTCTTTTTAGCGTACGCGAACTTACGAAACGTTGTACTAGTCAGACGACACGCGGTTCAAATCAGGTGCAGACAAAGCGAGGGTCAGCCGCCGCATGTTTCTGCCATTCAGCATGGATCTGTCCTGTTCGCCACAGGCGTTCGCTGAGTGCCGAGCCTTAGCAGCTGCCGATGTAACTGCACTGCCTCCCGGTTCCCGCCGGCCAGGTCTGCCTGAACAATTTGACCGCCGGACTGATTCCGGGAATTTTCTGCCGCTTACCCGTGGTATGATGATATTGTCGCCAGGGTGATCGGTATGCCCTGCCGGCAAGGATTCGGAGCGTTCCAGTGGGACGCTCTTTTTGTTGCTCAAAAGGAGGAATAGATATGACAGTCAGACATGCAGACCGCCAGCTCGCCCTTATTGCGGCACTGCTGGCCGCCGCCAACCTGGTGCTGCGGCTTATCACGGGCCGCGGCGGCCTATGAGAAAATCCGGGCGCAGCCGCGCCCCGGTTAAGGGAACCCGCGTAACCCGCGCTACGCTCGCTGCACGCTCGGCTGCCCAGCTTATCCTTATCCTGTACCTGGGCGCCCGGGCCGGCCAGGCGTTCCACGTCTGCCGGCAGGACATGGCGACTTTCCCGGGGCTGTTTGCGCAGAATCTTCTTCGCTTCTGGGAATGGACGCCCTCACCGGACGTCCTCATGTTTGCGCTTGCCGGTGCCCTAGTCTGGGCCTGGATCGCCGTCCAGACATTCCAGAGCGAGGGCACATTCCGCCGCGGCGCAGAACACGGCACTGCCCGCTGGGATAATCCCAGAAAGCTCAGCCGCCGCTGGCAGTCTGCCGGCATGCGCCGCGCCCCGGACGGCACACTGCTAGAGGATCCGAACATTATCCTCTCGAGACACATGAGGCTCGGACTGAAGGGTGGAGCGGACATGCGCAAGAATCGGAACCTGCTCGTCATCGGCGGCAGCGGCACACGCAAATCCACCGGCCTGGTCATGCCGAACATCATGCAGTGCAATTCGTCGTTTCTCGTGACCGATCCGAGCGGCGAACTGTACCGGGGTCTCGGCGGTCTGCTCGAGCAGCGCGGCTACTGCGTCCGGTGCCTCAATCTCGTGGACATGCAGCGCTCGCACGGCACAAATCCGTTCGCGTATCTCTCGAAGCCGGAGGATGTGGCCATGCTAGCCACGGCCTTTATTGAGAATACGCGCACCACAGACCGTCCCGGCGGGGACCCGTTCTGGGACGACGCCATGCGGCTGCTGCTGACCGCGCTCATCGCCTACATCTGGGAGTTTGAGCCGCCAGAGCAGCAGAACTTCTCTACCCTGACGGAGATGGTGCGTGCCGGCCGCATTGAGAAGGATGCCATGGACGCGACGAGCGCGCTTGACAACGTCTTTGCTGACCTGAGCGTGAAGCATCCTGGCAGTCTGGCGGCAACAAGCTATGCGCTGTACGTCTGCGCGCCGCCTAAGACACGCGCTTCCGTGGTCATTACGCTGGCTGCGCGTCTCGGTGTGTTCAACATACCGGCCGCTGCAGCCCTTACCAGGCGAGACGAGCTTGAGCTTAATCGGCTCGGGGAGCGGCGGCAGGCTGTGTTCTGCATCATCCCGCAGGCGGACACCACCTTCAACTTCCTGGTGGGCCTTGTCTACACGAGCCTCATCTCGGCACTGTACCGCCGCGGTGAGGAAGAAGCCCGCAGCGGCGGCTCTACCGCACTGCAGGTGCCGGTGCAGATTCTCATGGACGAATTTGCCAACGTCGGCCGCCCCATGAACTTCGGGCAGGTACTCGCCACCTGCCGCAAATACGGTATCTCGGTCGGGATCTTCCTGCAGAACATGACCCAGCTGAAAGCCCTGTATCCGGACGAGTGGGAATCCATTGCCGGCAACTGCGACAGTCTGGTCTATCTTGGCGGCAATGAAGCCTTTACCTGGCGCTACCTCAGCGAGGCGCTCGACCAGGAGACGATCCACGTGCGATCCAAAGGACGGTCCGGTTCCGGCAGCTCGGAAAACGACCAGGTGACCGGCCGCAGCCTGCTCACCGCCGGCGAGGTCCGCAGCCTGGATGACGACAAGTGTATCGTGCTCGTGCGCGGGGAATACGGCGTCATGGACGACAAGTATGACATCACCCAGCACCCGAATTTTCGGCACATTGCCATGGGCGGCGCACTGCCATACGGTCAGCAGTTCTTGCGCATGCGCGAAGAGGACCTCGAAGTGCTGCGGACCATGCAGCAGCAGGCGCTGCGGGACATGCCACCGCAGCGCCAAGATATATCAACCTGAAAGCCCCAGCTGGGGCCCTTTTTCTGCTCAGAACACAAGGAGGTAACTGATGATCAGGAAAATCAAGACAATACTATCCCATTGCTTCCCTGCCGGCTCTGGCCGGTCGCGCCGTCTTCAGCGTGCAGCGGCACGGGCCAGACGGCTGCAGGTGCACCTCAAGCGGCAGTGCGCCTTCCGGCAGGCAGCCGAACGCGCGGTTTCTTCCCTGCCGCTTCCCAGCCGGAAGCTGCGCGGTGCTGCATTTCTTTCCGCACTCGCGGCTGCCTTCATGCCGGCACTGCCGGCGCAGGCCACAGCAGCGCAGGATCCGGCAGGCGTCGTCGGTCGCACTGTGGATTTTCTGCTCAGCATGCTGACCGGCGTCGGTGTCTGCTTCATTGCCTTCGGCGT
Organism: Clostridia bacterium; assembly: GCA_014805015.1. Classification (GTDB taxonomy): domain Bacteria; phylum Bacillota; class Clostridia; order Christensenellales; family Christensenellaceae; genus JAAUYQ01. The sequence continues at coordinate 2,778 of JAAUYQ010000032.1, forward strand.
GCTTTCTCTTGCCATCTCGTTCCAGAGCCATGACGACGCGCAGAAGTCCCGGGCCATTCTCGCCATTCTCGGCGGCGCTGTGGCTGTATCCGTCCGCTACGTCATCCAGATCGTGGCCCCGAACGCGGGCATCACAGTGTAGAAGTGGGGTGAGGTGCCATGTGGCTTGGCAGCCTGGCAAACGCCATCATGGAAATCTGGGCCGGTTTTCTCTCCAACTTCTATGCCCTCATCGCCATGGATCCGGCGCTGTGGCAGGCCGGGGAGAGCGTCTCTCCCTGGCAGCTGGCCCGGGACATTCAGTCAAGCAGCATTGTCATGAGCGTGGCCTCCAGCATTATGGTCACGGTGTGGGCGGTCTCGTTCTTCCGCTACGTAGACAGTCTGCACCATATAGACCTGCGCGAGGTGCTCGGCTGGGTGCTGCGGCTGGCGCTCACCTATGCGGTCCTGCTGATGAGCTTTGACATCATGCAGTCCGTCATGTACCTGGGACTTGAGATCAATGCCGGCATTCTCGACATTACAGGGCGGGAGGAAATGCTTAGGATTGAGCTGCCGCCGGAGCTGGCGGACGGCATGGCACAGGCCGAGGCGAGCCTCGAGAGCGGCAGTATCTTTGAGAAAATAGGGACATTCTTCTCGCAGCTGCTGCCTTCGCTCATGCTGCTTGTCGTGGCCGTGGTGGTTGTCGGCTGCGGCCTCATCATCGCCCTCACGCTCTTCATGCGCTTTTTCAAGATGTACATCTACATTGCCATCTCCCCGATTCCGCTGGCCACCTTCGCCGGATCGGCCACGCAGGAGATCGCTGCGCACTTTCTCAAGTCCTGGCTCGCCATGTGTCTTGAGATCTGTGTCATTTCCATTGCCATCGGCGTATTTAACGCCTCCCTCTCCTCCGGCCAGGGACTGCTGCCCGCCCTGGATGCGGCCGTGGGCGAGATTTCGTCCCCGGATGTGCTCTTTTATCCGGTGCTGAAATGGGCAGCAGGCTTTCTCGTGAAGATCGTGCTCCTGACCAGCGTGGTCCGGGGCAGCGACCGCATGGCCATGCGGATTGTGGGGGTGTGAAGATGCGCAGACTGCAGACAAAGTTCGTGGCAGACATTTCCCGCTACACGCAGAATTTCGCGCTCGGCATGTCGCCGCGGCAGACGGCCGCCGCCATCGCCGGCGGGACGCTCATGAGTGCCGGCCCGCTCCTGTGGCCGGCAGGAGACGTCCTCTGTTTCGCCGCCGGCTTTCTGGTGATCATGGCCGGCTTTCTGCGGCCGGACGGGCTGCCGCTGGAGAGATATCTCTGGGCGTGGCTGAAGGCGCACCTTCTCCGTCCATCGCGGCGCCACTACGAGCCGGATGGTATTCCCATCGCTTATCTGTGGGAAGGAAAAGTAGGCGGGCGCGTCTGCTTCCGGCCCGCGCAATATCTCAAAAAGGAGGAAAAAAGCATGCTGGATAACACTGCCTCTGAAATGCAGAGCCCGCCGCCATCTCCCGCGGAAATGCCCGCCGAAACCGAAGCGGCGAAAGAAGAGGCAGCCGCTTCGCCGGAGCCGAGCAAGAAGGCACCTGCCAAAACGGCTTCCCGCAAACCGAAAAAAAGCACCAAAGGACAGACAAGAGCCCGCGGGCGGGTTGTCGTGCCGGAGCCGCCGCCGGACGATGCCTGGCTGAAACCCCGGGTCCGGAGCCGCGTCCCCCGCTACGGCACTGGTCCGGGCGCTCCCGCAAGCGGCGCACGGAAAGGAGGAATCCGATGAAAAGACGCAAAAACGCGCCGCCGCGCCTCCTCCGGCTGCCGCGCACGACCCAGCAGACCATTCCGGTTGAGGAGGTCTTTGAAGACGGTATGATGCGCTGCGGACCTGTTTATTCCTGTGCCTTTACGCTTGAGGACACCGATTATGCCGCCACCAGCGACGACTACCAGGAAGACGTGCTGCGCCGCTATGAGGAGCTCATCAAGAGCCTCGGCAGCGATGTGGACCTGAAAGTGGTCCTTATGAACCGCCTCGTGGACGAAGAGAAGCTGCATGAAGCCGTGCATGTGCCCCTGAAAGGAGACGCGTATGACGGCCTGCGCCGGGAGCTCAATGACCTCAACTGGGCCCGGGCGCTGCGGGGTGAAAACCGGGTGCGCCGGGATCGCTGCCTGGTACTCTCCGGCCGTCCGGACAATCCTGAGCAGGCAGCTGCCTGGTTTTCCCGGCTCGGAGACAGCCTGACGCGAAGCGCCACCGCACTCGGCACGGCTGTGCGGCGTCAGGACGCGGCGGAGCGGCTCAGCCTGCTTGGAAGTTTTTTCCGTCCGGGCGTGCCGTATGCGCCCCCGGAAAAGCTGTCTCTGCTGGCGAAGCGGGCCGGCAGACGCCAGTTTGCGGACCGCATTGCACCGGACGGCATGACGTTCGACCCCGCCGGGGCCTTCTTCCGTATAGACGACCGCTACGGCCGGGCACTCATGATCCGGGATTTCCCAGTACACCTCGACGATTCCCTGCTCGCCGGCATGATGGACCTGCCGCGGGAGATGCTTCTCGCCGCAGACTACCGGGTCATGACCAAGGAGCAGGCCCTACGCATTGTGCACGGCCACAAGGACAAGATTGAGGCAGACATCCGCAAGCGGACCGTCTCTTCCGGCCGGGAAGGCAACTGGAATGCCGCAATACCCCGGCACCTTGAGGAGGAGCGGGCTACCTGCGAGTACATGTTCGACCTCATCAACCAGTGCGATCAGCGTCTGGTCTTTGCCCAGGTCGTCCTGGTGCACATGGCGGACAGTCTCGCGCAGCTCGACCTCGACACCCAGTCCATCCAGGCCGCCGGCAGGCGGGCAGGCGCGGACATTGGGGTGCTCCGGCACAGGCAGGAGCAGGGTCTCAATACCGCCCTGCCCTACGGGCTCGAGCAGGTCCGGCAGCGGCGCATCATCTCAAGCGAGAATGCGGCCTTCCTCGTGCCGTTCCGCACCCGCGAGGTCTTTGAGAGCGGCGGCATCGTCTACGGCATCAACGAGATTTCGCGCAACCTCGTCATGATGAACCGCCGCCGCTACAAGAACGGCAACGCCTTTATTGTGGGCGATGCCGGCGGTGGCAAGAGCGTACTTGCGAAGACGGAGATGCATGCCGTGTTCCTGTCCACAGACGATGACATGATCATCCTCGATCCGGACGGTGAGTATGCCAGAATTACCGAGTGGCTCGGCGGCCAGGTCGTTAATATCTCGGCTGAGAGCCGGGACCACATCAATATGCTGGACGTGAGCGGCGACTACGGCCATGGGGATGACCTCGTGACGCTCAAGTGCAGTCTGCTGAGCGGCGCGGTGGACCTCATGATGCGCGGCCAGATGAGCGGACCGCAGCGCTCGGTCCTGGACCGCTGCGTAAACAGCGTCCTTGCCCGTTATCTTACCGGCACTGCTCCGGTCCCGACGCTGGTGACGCTGCATGATGAACTGCTCGCTCAGAGTGAGCAGAGCGCCCGGGAGGTAGCACTCGCCATGGAGCTCTACGTGCGCGGCTCGCAGAATGTCTTTGCTCAGCCAACGAACGTGAACACGCATAACCGGCTTGTCTGCTTTGATATCCGACGTCTCTCCCCGCAGCTCCGGGATCTCGGCATGATGGTGGTCCTGGACGAGATAGACCGGCGGGTGGCGCAGAACCGCCGCGCCGGACGGCATACCTGGATCTGGTGCGACGAGATCTGGACGCTGCTTGCCTATCCGCAGACCTGCGAATACCTGTGGGGATTCTGGAAACGCTGCCGCAAGTACGGCGGCCTGCCAACCGGCATTACCCAGTCCCTGACGGCCATTGCCGCGAGCGAAAAGGGACTTGAGATGCTCTCGAACAGTGAGCTTGTCTTCATGATGGGCATGAGCGCGGACGACCGCGCCGCCGCTGCGGAGCTCTTCGGTCTGAGCGCAGATCAGCAGGGGTTCCTGAAGCGGGCGGAACCGGGCCACGGTCTCATGCGGGCCGGCCGCACCATTATCCCGCTTGACGCCTGCTTGGATACGGATTCAGATCTGTACCGGGTCGTCTCGACTAAGCTCGAGGAGGTGACCGCATAGTCTTCCCCAATTTTGCTCAGCCTGCCCGCAGCTTGTTTGTCTGCCCGCAGCGTTCTTGTGCCGGAAATCCTTCCTGGCTCCAGGCCGGCAGGCAGANCATCTCCTCCCGCCGCACAGNTGCCCGCCACGGTCCAAGACCGCCGCCCGCGAAAACGTCTGCGGGGCAGGCGCGCAAAGCCGAAGCAAAGATCCGGCTGAGAAGCATGCATCAGATCCAGGCGCGGCAACAGNAGNNTCNGCTGCTGCAGCNTGCTTTTGAGCCNCANAGGACCATNCGGCNTCTCGCGGCCTNCTGCTGAGCACACANTCCGGANCNGGAGCNGCCGGCNNCGTGANTGCNGGACNANAGTCCGCTGCGCAGAGGCGGACTCTGCCGGCCGGAATGCCGGCAGCCGGCAGGCTGGTGACGCTGCACTCTCTTCCCCCTATCCTGCAGGCTTACTGAGACCTACTTCCGGGAGACGCAGGTNCTTCTGCCCGGACCACGTTCCGATTCTGGCCAAAGAAAAGAATTTGCGGGCGAAGATTGGTGCAGGTGAGCCATTCCGGCATACTGTTCGCTGTCTGCCCGCACTGTTGCCCGGGCTGAGTTTGTCNATCGCGCCAANCCCGTGTATACTTATTTGCATGAGTATGATGCCTAATCTGTCCGAAGAACAAATTCAGTTCATTCGGTCTCGCCGGCTGATGGACGATGAATTCTTCTCACTTGCCCTCGATGGACAGTGCGAATGCTGTGAGGAGATCCTGCGTCCCATTCTCGGCAAGCCTGATCTCAAGGTTATCCGTGTCCGNACGCAAAAGTATCTTGCAAATCTCGCGGGACACGCTGTGCAGCTGGATATTCTGGCCGAGGACAGCGACGGTACCCGCTACGACATAGAGATTCACAACAGCCACGCCCATGTGGATCCGCACAGGGGACGGTACTATCATTCTGAGATAGACCAGTNGCTGCTCAGCAAAGGCGCCCGCTACGAAAACCTGCCGGAAGTATATGTGATTTTTATCACNGACAGCGATATGTTCGGAAAGGGCGCGGGAGTGTATCATGTGGACAAGGTGGTCCGGGAGACCGGCAAGCGCTACGACGATGGTCAGCACGTGCTGTTTGCAAATCTCAAGTATGCAAGCGACAATGCGCTCGGCCGGCTGATGGCCGACCTGAAGTGCACGGACCCAGACCAGATGCATAATCCATATCTGGCAGAACGAATGCGCTATCTTAAGGAAACACCGGAAGGAGTAGCAGTAGTGAGTGACGCCATGCAAAAACTGATAGATGCCGGACGCAAGGAGCTGCGCGAGGAACTTAAGCGGAAGGATCTGGTGATCGAACAGAAGGACCAGGCGCTCGAACAGAAGGACCAGGCACTCGAGCAGAAGGACCAGGTGATCGAACAGAAGGACCAGGTGATCGAACAGAAGGACCAGGCGCTTGGGCAGACTAAACAGGAGCTTGGGCAGGCAAGGCAGGAACTCGGAGAGAAGGATCTGAAGATTCAACGCCTCGAGCAGCTGCTTGCCGCTAACGGTTTGTCGCTCGCCTCTGATTAGACTGGTACGCACTGGATCCGCACCAGAGCGAGCTGGAGGTATAGGAATATGAGCGATGAAATGCTGAAGCTAATCGAGGCCGGACGCCAGGACCTGCGCGAGGAGCTCGAACGCAAGAACCAGGAACTTGCGCTCAAGAAGCAGGAGCTTGCGCTCGCGAATCAGGTCCTCGATCTGAAGAACCTGGCTATCGAGCAGCAGAACCTGGCAATTGAGCAGCAGGAACTGCTTGTCAAGCAGGTCGACCTGGCTGTCAGACAGAAGGAAATAGCGATAAAGCAGAGGGACCTGATCCTCGGATATATCGAACGTTTTGTCGCGGATGGCGGCCTGGCTCCGGAAAGCGAACAAATCGCAGAAGACAAGTAAGCGGTGGACGGCAATGTCTGCCGTTGCGCCGGACACCTGCAGCTGAGCTTCGCAGCCAGAGCGGGCGCAGGACGGCAGATCTTCCTGCCGCCGGCACGCGCACACTGCTCCATAGCCAGACAGAAGCCCCAACTCAGCNCTGAGCGAAATNCCAGGGCGAGCAGCGTTTCTTTCAGGTCTACGCGTTTCGCGCCGCACCGGNTGATTCCGGGAATTCCAGGCGCGAATCGCGTGGTATCCTTATATTATCGCGAGGGCAGTCGCAAAGCCCGCGGCCTCGAAAACTGTAGCGCTCCAGTGGGGCGCTTTTTTCTATACAAAAATAANGTCCTGGACTGCAGTCCGGCCGCCGCCGTATCCGGCGGCTTTTTTTCTGCCCGCAGCAGGGCGGTCCGGGCACGGAAGCATCGGACCTGCCGCCGAGCTGCAGGCGGCTCAGATCAGGCGTTGCGGCTTCAGGCGGCAGAAAATGCGATGGGATATCNCCTCTGGGNAAACCTGGCATAAGCAGTGCTGGACGGCCCGCAGCAGCGAAAGGAGTGAAAGAATATGCACAGCAGAAAGAATTCNCGCGNCCCAGCCGCGAGGAGACTCCCCGCCCAGCCGGAATCCCCGGTCTGGGACGGCATCCGGCGGCAAACAGCGCGGAGGGCNGCCGCCAGGTNCGCTGCCAGACGCCGTCCCGGTTCGGGACACCCAACGCTCCCGGATCCCGGCTTATTNACTGCCGGTACGGCAGCAGACGTGCCGCACCTTTCCGCAGTCAGAACAGACAGTCAGGCTGCCGGCACCCCGGCTGAATATGCGCCGTGCGATCCATCCGAGCCGGCATCAGATATATCTGCTGCCGACCCAGAACTGCCTTCCCGGCGGGAGACGCCTCCGCAGACCGGTAGCGCCGCTCCGGATACCGAAGCAGACGCACCGGCAGCTGCAGCCGCGGCGCCATGCGTGCTGCCTGCAGACATATTGCCATCACGCGAATGCTCCAGACCGGCGGACATTACGTTCCCAAAGCGCCTGCATCTGCCGCNGCCGGCTTCCCGTGACCTGACGGCTAAGCGCGTGCGGTCTCCGTACCCGTTTCCCTCAGCCCGCAGGGCTGCGAGGGAGGAAGCAGCCCGCCTCCGTCCGGAAGATGCCACCTCTGCNGGATCCACCCCGCAGACGGCACCAGCCTGGCACAGGGGTCCAGAACAAAGGCAGACCGCGGGCTCATACGCCACCGCCGGGCAGTCCGGCTCTCCCCAGCCGCCGGCTGTCCCTCCGGACTCCTCACCGTTTCGCTGCGTTCGGAGAAGGCGGCCCCGCGGGCACCTGCCAAACGCGCAGACTCTATCAGGGCCGCTTATCCGCAAGGCAGCAAGGTTGCCCACGGACATAGCCTCTNGGAGAGGCATCAGCGGCTCCCCGGAGCGGGACGCAGCCGGTACGCTGCTGCGCGGCCGTCTNCATCTGCCGCTGNACCTTATAGACCGGGCAGGCGGAGAAGATCTGACCGGATCGCCNGAAACGGATGCGCAGGCAGCACTGCACAGCGGTGCGCGCAGATTTGCNCGCGGCGTAAAGCGGCAGACAGCNAGTATCCGGCGGGCCGGAAAATCCCGTCGCTGCAGATCTTCCGGCAGCCTGGACGAGGCACGGGCACAGAACCTGCTGGAGATCGGCGGCGAAAAGCAGCCTGCCNCTGATTCCCCAGGCAGCAGCACGCCGGATGGNAGCGAGTCTCAAATGACTTCTTCATCCACGGTGNCAGAGCGGGANGTTCCCGGCTTCGCCGCGGACACAGCCAGATCCGCATCCGAGGTAAGGACTGCGCCGGACACCGCCAGCAGCGAAGGCACGAAAGGAGCGGCAGACGTCTCCAGCAGCAGCNGGCGGCAGAAACGCCCGCTGCCTCCGGCTTCCGCGGATACCGGCTCCGCAGCGTCAGGGGCTTCTCTACCAGAGCCGGATTCGCCCGCCATGCAGCTTCCGGTCCATGACTCAGAGCCTGCCCCGCTGCCAGATCCCGGCGAGACAAAAGCTGCAGACATGACTTCTATTTTCCCGGCGNAGCAGAACTATGGCACCGCAGATCCGGCAGCAGCTGGGACAGTGCGCAGCGCTTCCTGCGGTCGGCACAAACGGGAGCGTCCGCACACTGGCCGCTTTTCCGGTGCCCATGAAGCCCGCCTGCAGGCATCTGCGGCAGCAAAGGAAACTGGCTNCANACCTGGAAATCAGGATAGCCGGAAGCGAAAGAAGCCGCCTGCAGCTGGCTCTGACAGACGGGATACGCTGCGCCTCCTCGCCGGACGGAAAATGGTCCGCGCTCTCCTTGAGCAGAGAGCTGAGGCGGCTGTCGCAGAGATGCACAGGNAGGGACAATCCCTTGCCGGGCTCCTTCCCGGTATACCGCCGGAAAAGTACGACGGCAGTCAGCTCACCTGGTTTATCCGGCTGCTCGCCGCAGCGCTTGCCGTCATGCTGCTCTGCTTCCTCCTAATGGTCTGCGGCACCGTAGGCNGATATTTTGCCGAGGCTGCCGGTCTCGCCGGCATCGTCCGGGTTCCGGACGGACGCGAAATGCTCCCCAAACTCAGAGAAGCGCTGGACGAGAAGATCCGGNCGGTGCAGGGAAACGCCGAGCCAGGCCTGCCAGTCCGCGTTCGCTGGAATCACTCAGACCTCGGGGATACGGACGAAGGGGAGTCAGCCGGCAATGTNCTGGACGCGCTGGCTGTCTTTGGCATGCGCACAGAACTGAANCNCACCATCTGCTGGGACACCTACAGTGAGATTGAGGACCTGTATCTGGAGATGAACGAGGTNNCAGCGGAAGTTTCGGAAACGTACGCAGAAGACGGCACGCTGGTCCGCCGCGAGCTGGTTGTTTCTGTGACCGAGCTGCACGCCGAAGACACGGCGGTGCGGACCCGGTACGGGTTCAGCCTCGAGCAGAGCCGGCAGATGGCCCGCTGGATCCGGCCGCCTGCCGCGGCGGCCCGCGAGCTCTACAGCGTCCTTGGTCTTGACACCTCGGTCTTCGACGCCCCGGATTACAGCGGNATCCTCTCGGTGCTGCCATACGGAGACGCCGGCGCAGTTCTGCGCGAGGCCCAGCAGTACGTGGGCTGGACNTACAGCCAGCCNCTCCGCATGAGCGACGGCTACGCAGACTGCTCGAGCCTGGTGTGGCGGGTGTACCGCAAGTTCGGCGTAGACTTTGGCTCGGCTGCCTGGCCGCCGACGGCAGCCGACATGGCGGCCTGGTGCGAAGCCCAGCAGCTTACCGTCCCCGTCNTTTCGGCCGCAGATCTCGCTCCCGGGGACGTGCTCTTCTGGGGCGGACATGACAACGGCCGCTACCGCGGNATTTATCATACNGGCATCTATGCCGGCGAAGGTATGGTCATAGAGGCATCGAGCGGCAGAGGCCTGGTTGTCTACCGGGGTCTCTGGGGCCTGCCTTCCATGCCCTTTGCCGCAAGACTGCTCGCGAGTCCCGCTTTTGTCTGGAACGGCAGCGCCGCTATCCTCACCGCAACCGGGCAGGCACTGAATCCCGCAGCGTATGCACCGCATGCGGTCCCTGAAGATTTCCGTCAGAGCGGCCTTGTCGCAGACTACACGCCGTATCTGCGCCGCTGGAGCAGCGGCACGGCCCAGGCAGAGCTCTACGCCTACTGGCAGAAGAGCGGCAGCCAGGACGGCCCGCTCGCCATGATCTATGGCTGCTACCTTGCTGCCGTCTCGCCCCGCATAGGGCGGGCAGGAGACATCGTGGTGCTGGAGCTCGATGACGGCACGCAGCTCCCCTGCATCATCGCGGACGAGAAGGGCGATGACCGCCAGCATGAATGGGGTCACCGCTTCGGGAGCGGCATTTCGCTCGTGGAGTGGGAAGGCTGCTATCCGCCGCGGAGCAAAGGAGATCCGCGCATAGCCCAGGACCAGGCAGAAATCCGGTCTGTGCTCGCCGCGCGCGGCCTGCTTGGGCGCGAAGTGAGATCCTTCCGGAACCTCGGGAGCTTTTTCCGCTGAAAAAGCTCCTTATATATTGCCCATCCCAAAGGAGATATACGCATGAACTACACAAAGGTACTCTACGAATCCTTCCGGGACCTGCTCGCCCCTATGCTGCTCATTCCGGACGAATCGCTCGGCAGGCTGTTCCGCACGGCCGTTGGGTACATCGCCAACGAGCCCATTGATTCGCCGCTGCCGCCAGGGCTGTGGGCCGCCTGGGAACAGATCCAGACGCAGCTGGACGCGGACGTGCAAGAGACCGTGTCAGTGCGCACTGCCCTGCACCTCACCGCCTGCCGCCGCTACTGGTTCCTTGAGGCCCTGGCAGATGAAGACGCCGGCCGGCTTGCCGCCCGCTTTATCCGCAGCCTTATGGGCGAGCAGCCGGAGCTTCCGGCACCGTTGCACGTGCGCGAGAGCCAGCTGCAGCAACACTTTTTCTGTACCAAAGAAAGCCTCGAGCGGACGGTGCCGGACCGCATCCTGCATGCTTACACCCGGGCCCGCACGGCGCTTGCCGCCGTTCAGGATCTGGATCCCATGCCCCGGGATGAGTTTGACTACCTCACCGGCTGCCTCGTCCTGCTCATCCTCGAGGAAAGCGGCGAGACAATGAACGGGCAGCCCACGGTAGAGGATGCGCCGCAGCTCTCGCGTCTGTTCGGGGCGAGATGGCTGCTCACCGGCGGCGCCAAAGCAGAGCTCAACATGCGAAGGATGCGCGAGGAAGCAGAAAGCTACCTCGCTTCGCAGGAAACCCTGCCTGCCGCGGTTCCTGCACCGCCTGCAGAGCCAGAGCGGCCTGCAGCGGATCAGCCGGCAGTACCAGAATCCGCGCCTGAGCCGCCCAAGCCGCAGAGCCGCCGCCGCGTACTGCCTCCTGAGCCGCCCCGGGAGCCGGCGCCGCAGCCGGCTCCCCGCCAGGCAGCCGAAACTCCCCGCTGGAGCGCGGGCTCAGACGATGACTTTGCTTAANGGACGCCATCTGGAGNTCCGGGCAGCAGACCGCTGCGGCCGGGACATGCCTGGCGGAATGCAGGAACGTCCCGACATGGNGGGTCCCGCCCGCACAGGAGGCGCGGGCCTNAGCGGGNGACGCTCCAACGTTTTTGCGGCCGCAGGTCCGCGGCTGGCGGGCGGCAGAGACTCCCCTGGAACTTCCCCGGGGATCCGCAGCAGCACGGAGAGTCCCGGCCCTGTGCAGCGGGTCCTGCGGNGAANTATTCACCTGAAGGCGTGTCTGCGCGATGTGGGAACCTGCTGTTCCGGGCGGGAAGTGCATCTGCTGCGGTTACCTTTGGCAGGCAGCTTCGTGCAGAGAATCGGCCGCGGCTGCATCCCAGCACATTGCNGGCCAGATGAAGCGCCTGCCGCAGGCTCCNTGCGGCTGCCCTGNGGGCAGCGATTNGGTTGAGGCAGAAGCCTGGATGCGGCGGGCCGGCNCAGGAAAGCTGCCCNGGCGCCCTGCATATATATGGAAGGAACCGGGACTGCAGGCAGGCGGCCAATACACGCTATAGCAGTTCGCGTGCTGCAGCGGCACGTAATTTCTGCTGCCCGCAGCCAAGCAGGTCCTGCAGACCTGGCCAACCACTTGCCAGCGGAGAATCTGCAGACGGAATGAAGAAGGAGGAAAAAGCACTTGCAAACCATTCAGCATGAGACGCCGCGGCGGCGGGAAGAATGCCGCCCGCAGGCGCGCACGAAATGTACAACTGCTGCCAGCACAGACCTGAACGCTNCGGCGTTCTTTTCTTTTGCCGGNAGCCTTNCCATGACCCAGAAAGATAAGGAGATACTTTATGCTGCTTACCCTGAAACGCTGGAGTGCCTGCCTGCTTGCAGCGNTGCTCCTCTTTGCCGCTGTGCCGCTTGCGCACGCGGCAGCGGTCTGCGACTACCCCGAGTGCACCCAGACCGTCTCCGTAGACCACAAGGACCCTACCTGCACCGCNGGCGGGCGCACCATGTACACCTGCCCGGTGCACGGCACCTACGAACANGCNTCCTCTGTCCCAACCGGCCACTTCTTTGTGGACATCCCGGGAACCCGCATTGAACCAACCTGCACGCAGGACGGCTCTGTTGAGCGGCGCTGCGACAATGATGGCTGCAGTGAGCGGACCGTAAAGACGCTGCCGAAGCTCGGCCACCAGACTTCTTCCGTTNCGGCTTCTCCCTCTACCTGCACGCAGGCNGGCACAGCCGCGCACTACGTCTGCACNAGAGANGGCTGCGGCGCTCTCTTTCAGGACCANGCCGCTTCTGTGCCGGCCGCCGCGGCGGACCTGACGCTGCCGCTCGCGCCGCATACGCTCAGNCATGCGGCAGGAGNACCTGCTTCCTGCACGNANGACGGCCTGAAGGAATNCTGGACCTGCAGCAAGTGCAGTCAGAAGTTTGCCGATAAGGACGGCAAAGAGGTTCTGTCAGATCTGGTGNATCCCGCTACAGGACACAGCCTTGAATCTGTCCCAGCCAATCCGGACAGTACGCCCGCCCTCGCTTCTCATTGGCGCTGCCGGGTCTGCAGCGCGCTCTTCCTGGATGCTGAGGGCAGGCATCCGGCANGCGAAGCGGACCTCCGCATTCCGGAGGGCGCCTCGCTCACTGCCGGCGGCACCTGCAGCCGTCCCGGCTGCACGCAGACCGTGCAGGTTCTTACCCGCCCGGCAACGTGCACAGAGGACGGGCTCAGAGAGTACATCTGCCCGGAGCACGGCCGCTACACAGCCGAAAACCTGAAAGCCGGCCATGATCTCTGGCAGGTTGCGGAAAAGCCCGCAACAACCGAGGAAGAGGGACGGCGGATGCACTGGCAGTGCCGCCGCTGCGGCGCGGCCTTCCTNGATGATGCCGGCTTAAGACCAGCCGGGGAAGCAGACCTCGCGCTCCCAAAGCNGGATCCCGTCCCCGTCTTTCCGTCCGGTGCTTCTTCCCTNNCGCTTGCCGGCGGNCGCATAAGCCTGAAGACGGCCGTTGAGGATCTCACAGCCGGCCGGACGTACNGGCTGCGGGCANCACTCACAGATGCCGCATCCGGNNCNNCNCTCAGCGGCAGCGGCATGAGTGCCGCTCTCCNCTTCACGGCCCCGGCAGATACCTACGAGGCAGCCCTCCAGTTTGATGCNGATCCCCTTACGCTCCGNGGCCGGNTACTCTCAGCAAAGCTGCAGCTGCAGGATGCCGAAGGCACAGAGCTCACCGCCGCAGACCTCCCAGGAAATACGCTTCGCATCCCGGATCCGGCGCTGCGGCTTGCAGACCTGAAGCTCGAAGATTCAGGAGGCACTTCTTCCCGCGTCTCGTTCCGTGCCGTGCTCAATTGCAGCGGGCTTATCTCCGGCAGCAAGTGCAAGGCAGAAGTGTGGCTCGTAGACGCAAAGAGCGGTGAAGATCTCCGCGAGGACGGTAAAGTGCTCTCCGCCGAGCTCGAGTTTACGGCCGAGGCAGAGGGGACCATTGAGGTCTCCATTCCCGCCGGCAGGGCTGCGCTTCAGGGGCGGACCGTAACGGCGCGGGCAGAAATCTCCCGCACTGCAGACGGTGCCCTGCTCGCGTCTGCCGGCTACCCGGATACCGGTTCTCCAAGCCTTACCGTGCCAGAGGCGCCAGAGCCGGAGGAGCCGGAAGATCCGTCCGTATCCGTTTCCGGCCTGCAGGCGGAAGCGCCGGACGACGCCGGAATGATTGTGCTTCGCGGGTCCCTCCGGTACCGCGGCCTGGAAGCGGGGATAAGCTACCTCGCGAAAGGCACCCTCGTGGATGCGGAGACCGGCCGCGAGATCCGAACCGCAGATGGGGCTGTTGCCGCCCGGCAGTCCTTTACCCCGGACGCTGCGGAAGGGAGCGTCTCCCTCACGTTCAGGGCACCGGCAGAGGTGCTTTCCGGACGGAGAGTTGCTGTGCAGGGCGAGATTGTCCGCGCAGGGGACGGCAGCACAGTTGCCACCACCGACCCGGACGCCGCAGATATGCCGAGCGTCTCGGTTCCGGAAGTGCGCAAGCCGCAGGTAACGGTATCCGGCATCTCCGCCGGGGAGCCGGACGAGAACGGGATGCTGGAGGTTACGGCGTCCCTTGCCTACCAGGGTCTGCGGCCCGGCACAGAGTACCTCGCCATAGGCACGCTCATCGATGCCGGGACAGGCAGCGAAATCATATCTGGCGGCAAGGCCGTCCAGGCAGAGCGCACTTTCAGCCCGGAGGCTGCGGACGGCACCATCTCGCTCACGTTCCAGGCTCCTGCCGAAGCGCTTGCCGGCAGGCAGGTGACCGTTAAGGCGGAGATACTCGACGCAAAGGGCGGGGCGAGCATAGCGGCAGCGGATCCGGACGCTGCGGATCTTCCGAGCATCTCCATTCCGGAGCTGCAGGAGCCGCAGGTCTCGGTTTCCGGCATATCTGCCGGGGACCTGGATGAGAATGGAATGCTCGAGATTACGGCCACCCTTGCTTACCAGGGTCTCAGGCCTGGCACAGAGTACCTCGCCAAGGGCACGCTCGTGGACGCGGAGACCGGAAGTGAAATCTCAGCAGGCGGCAATCCCATTGCTGCTTCGCAGGCCTTTACTGCGGAAGCAGCGGACGGCAGCGTCTCTCTCACGTTCCAGGCTCCAGCCGAAGCAGTGTCTGGCAAGCAGATATCCGTCCTGGGCGAAGTACTGCGCGCAGACGACGGGGTGAGCATAGCGGCAACGGATCCGGACGCCGCAGACCTTCCGAGCGTTTCCGTTCCGGAAGTGCGAAAGCCGCAGGTCACGGTCTCTGAAATCAATGCCAAAGACCCGGACGAAGACGGGATGCTCGAGATTACGGCCTCCCTTACCTACCAGGGTCTCAGGCCCAGTACAGAGTATCTCGCTAAAGGCACTCTCATAGATGCGGGGACCGGAAGCGAAATCTCAGCGGACGGCGATTCCATTACTGCCGAGCAGGCTTTCATCCCGACTGCAGCAGGCGGCACCGTCTCGCTCACGTTCCATGTCCCGGCTGCCGCTCTTGCCGGACGGCAGGTAACCGTCCAGGGCGAGATCATCCGCATAAGCAACGGGGCGAGCATAGCGGCAACGGACCTGGATGCCCAAGACGCGCCGAGCTTTACCGCTCCGGAAGTGAACATGCCGGCTGTCTCCGTCTCTGGCGTCTCGGCCGGTGATCCGGCAGAGGACGGCACCATACAGATTACGGCAGCTCTTGCCTACGAGGGACTCGCAGCCGGCGAAGAATATATTGCCCGCGGCACCCTGATGGATGCCAAGACCGGTACAGGGATTACCGCAGACGGCATCCCTGCAGCCGCAGAGCAGCATTTCACGCCCGCGTCTGATTCCGGCACCGTCTCCCTTATCTTCACGGGGCCAGCAGAAGCGGTCTCCGGCCGCAGTCTCTTTGTGCAGGCCGAGATTGTCCGAACGCGGGACGGCGAAGTCCTCTGCGCTACAGACAGCGAAAGCCCGGATGCTCCCGGCGTACAGGTCCCGGAGCAGAAGAAGCCATCTGCGGCACTTACGGACCTGAAGGCTGAGCCTGCAGATGTGGGCGGCATGGTCCGCATCTCCGCGGTGATCTCCTACCGCGGCCTCACGATAGGCACGCAGTACGAAGCGTCCGGCAGCCTGGTCTTTGCTGACTCCGGCCAGGAAGTACTTTTGGACAGCCGTCCAATAACGGCACGGGAAGTCTTTACGCCGGAGACGCAGGACGGCACCGTTCGCCTCCTGTTCTCCGCTCCGGCAGAGCTTGTTGGCGGCCAAAAGGTGTCCGTGCAGGCCAGCATCCTGCGGCTCTCAGACGGCAGACCGGCCGCCCAGATCCAGACAGGTGATCCGGACGTTCCGGGTATCCTCGTGCCGGAGCCGGAGAAACCGGGCGTGCAGCTTGTGAAGCTTGAGCAGCTGCGGTCTGAGGACGCGCACGAGACGGTTCTGCGGGCAGAGCTTGCATACACCGGCCTTCTTGCCGGCTGTGAACACCTTGCCCGCGGCTGGCTGACTGACGCCGAAAGCGGCGAGGATATCCCAGATGCCCTCTCGGAGCAGCGCTTTACGCCGGAAGAATCTGCCGGCACTGTCTTCCTGATCTTCACGGTTCCGGAGCAGGCCATTTCCGGCCGCACGGTCTCGGTTCGTGCCGAGATTTCCCGTCTGGATGACGGCAAAGTGCTGGCGGCGACGGATCCTTCTGCCGAAGATGCGCCTGTCCTTGATCTGCCGCCGGTACCCTCTTCGGAGCCGGCCGGTTCCGTTTCTGCAGATGAATATGCCTATGCGGATGGACAGCTCACGGTATCCGTTTCCTTTGCAGGACTTGTTCCCGGAGCGGCCTACACACTTACGGCAACGCCGGTAGACATGCAGACGGGAGAGCCGCTTAAGTCCGGCGGCGAAGTCATTTCGGCAGTCCTGGATTTCACACCGGATGCCCCGGAGGGCACGCTCAGAATCTCCTTCCCGGTGCCGGCCGCTGACTTTGCCGGCCGCGATATTGGCGTCCACCTCGTGATCCGGGCCGCGGACGGAACCATCTGCGCGGATAACGCCGGCGGCAGCGATAGCCTGCCGGCAGGCCCGACCTGGGAGGTGCCGGCGGACGCAGAGCCATCTGCTGAACCTTCCTCTGACGCTTCCCCGTCTCCGGAACCGTCTGCCTCCGCAGATCCCGGCACTTCCGGGACCGCGAGTCCGGACACCACCCAGAAGCCCGGCGGCACGGCTGCCGCGACCGGAGACACCGCCAGCCTGTGGCTGCCGCTCGCAGCGCTCGCTGCTGGCGGCGTAACCCTGGTTCTGCTGCTGCGGGACCGCCGGCGCAAAGTGCGGTAGGGCTGGTGCAGGACTTTTCCTGAGCATGCGTGCCGCGTGGGACCATCCTTCCCGTCGCGGCGACGCGGCTTTTTCCCTGGAGGATACATGAACACAAGATTCGAACGACATCCGGCGGCAGCGGCTTTTCTCTGCCGTTTCCGCGGATTTCACAGCAGCAGCGATCCGCCGAGCGCGGAGGCTGCCGCCCTGCTCTATCTGAGCATCCATGTTTACCGGCTGGAAGCCGGAGATCTGCTCGTCTGCGCCGAAGACCTGCTGCAGGGGGCGTTTGCCCGCGCCTGTGAACTGTGGGTATGCGAGACAGAGCTCGACGATCTGATGCACGCCTGGCATCTGGTCCGTTGGCAGTCTCCGGCCTGGGAGCTCTACATGTGCTACCGGGACTGCCCAATGCGCACCCGCCACAGCGCCCTGAGCCTGCTTGCCGGCAGCAGCGTGCATGAGATTTTTCTTGCAAGTGCTGAAGAGACGGCGCGCCTGATTCTCGGTGAAGAGGACTGAGGCGCAAAACAAAGGAGAACCATAGTGACTACCCTGCGCGAACTTCTGCCTGTTTGGCCGCGGCCGCCGCCGCTGCGGCGGCACGGCTCCCTGCAGCCACATAACGCTTTGGATGCAGGTGCGTCCAGGCTGCGCAGCGGCTCTTACATGTACAGCGCCCTGCGGACGGTTCCGTTCAGTATGCACTTCTCGCCGCACAGCCGGATCCTCATCTGAGCGGAGCGGCCGCAATACGTACGGCCGGGAGCTGTAGGAAGCTGCGTATTCTGAAGGAAACATACATAAGGAGGTTACATTGCAAAAGACAAGGGAGGAATCTGGCGGGCTGCATGAGCGACGTACTATCCGGCCCGGCCGGGCAGCCGCAGTCTGCGCCGCTATACTCTTGTGCCTGTGGTCCGGGTATCATCTGTGGCAGATCCTGTCTGAAGACATACACAGCCGCAGCGTGCTCCATTCTCTGCAGGCCTATGTGTCTTCGCCGGATGAGACTGCCTCAGCCGGAGGAGGCGGCAGCCGCGCCGACGGGACGTCCCAATCCGGGAGTTCTTCTGCGACCGGCGCGCCCGGAGCGAAGAGCGGGATAGCGGTAGACTTTGCCGGCCTCGAGGCAGCCTGCCCGGACGTGAAGGCCTGGATCCATATTCCGGGCACGAACATCTCACACCCAGTGCTCCAGGCAGCCGATAATAGCTGGTACCTGACGCACGGTCCGGACGGACGCGAGAACCGCGCAGGCAGTATCTTCCTCGACAGCCGCTGCCTGCCGGACTTTGGAAGCGTAAACTCAGTGATCTACGGCCACCGCATGAACAACGGCACGATGTTTGCCGGTCTGCACGCTTTCAAGGACGTGTCGTTCCGGGAAGCGCATCCCTATATCTATCTCTCGACTCCCGAAGGCGAGCAGCGCTGCCGTATCTTTGAGGTCTCCGAAACGGATTCGGCCCTCTCATCTCCGGCCTTCCAGACCGTATTTGATGGCGCCGCATCTGTCCGCGCCTGGCTCAGCGAGCCGGCCGGCGAGCTCGTCTACATGTTTGCTGACCCGGGCCATCCCGCAACCGTCCGGGTCCTGACACTCTCAACCTGCGTCCGCGGCGATGCCGGCCGGCGCCTCATTGTGCGGGCGGTGTGGGAGCCGGGTCTGTAGGGGCGCCTTTCGCGATGCAGCTCTGGTATGCACTGCAGCATTCCCGGCTGCCGGTCTGTGTACATTCAAAGCTGAGCAAGGCAGTCCAAGGAAGATGAAGGGCCGGCATCCGAAGCCCGGGCGCAGAATGCAGACCGGCACTGCAGCATGGATGCAGCTATGGAAAGAAGGAGAGTGGAACTACGTATGAAGACAATTGGCTTTTGTCGGATCTTGACGAAGCTGACTCAGGCTGAACCTTTCGCCGCATCCGTCCTCTCTGGATCTCACGCCGCTTGCAATGTCCCATCAGGCAGGCCGTCTGCGCTGCGGAACTACTCTAGCGCACACCACTATGTATGTTTATACTGCTGCACAGGGGATCCGCAACATCCAAATGCAGCGGCGTAAATGGCGGATCGCGTGACGCCGGCGGCTCTGTCTCCAGCAGGCATAACGGGTGCTGCCGGAAAAAACAGAGCACCGCTAGTATCCCAGGCCAATGGCTGCAAATTCCGCGACGCGTCGGCTTCCGGAACGTACGCCGGACTCGTCAGACAGCGCCGCAGGATTAGACTTTTCAGGAGGAAGACGCTTTGAGTATGAATCATACGCTCGAGATCCGGGGACTTGGGCCGCTTGAAAAATGCAAAGTGGAGCGTGTTCCATTTATGATCGTGACAGGTGAGCAGGCATCAGGCAAAAGCACGGTCGCCAAGACCATATATTTCTTCCGCACGATTAAGGAGGACATTGTCAGACTGGCAGAGCAGAGAGCACTGTGCCGTCCTGCGACGCCAGGCTACCTTGAGAGCAGCTCCTTGCCTGGGACCGCGGCGCGATCACTGCGGGAAAGCCTGGAGGATCATCTGCGCACCAAGTTCCAGAGCATGTTCGGCCCTGCGGCCTATCTGCGGAAGGATATGCAGCTCAGCTGCCACTATACGGATGACTGCCGGATGAAGATTTTCCTGAAATCAGGAGGCAGTGCTCCAGACCGGCCCTGTCTGGAGATTGAAATGAGTGATGCCCTACGTTCCCTCCTGGAGTCCGCAGAACATGCGCTCTCTCCCCACGCAGAATCTCTTCCCGCGCAGAAGAGAGAGCTCCAGGAAAGGCTGCGAGTACTGTTTGACGATCCGTGTCCGGTTGTTTTCATCCCGGCAGGACGCAGCGTAGTCACTGTTCTGTCTGCACAGCTTCTCTACTTCTACGGGGCCATAGATGACAGCCTCAAGAGGGCCCTTGACTACTGCACGCGAGACTATGTTGAGAGGGTCCTGAAGCTGCGGCCAGAATTCTCAGGCGGCCTTGACGGACTGCTTATCCAGCGTCCTGATGCTCGCCTGCCTTCGCTTGATACTGCTCTGCACACCGCCAGAGCTCTGGTCCGGCAGATTCTGCGCGGATCGTACTGGTACGCGGACGGTGAAGAGCGCCTGGTGACAGACGATACGCAGTGCGTCCGGATCAATAATGCGTCTTCCGGGCAGCAGGAATCCGTCTGGGTTCTGAATCTCCTGTTCTACTATTTGGTCCGGAATCGGCCAGTCCTGTTCATCATAGAAGAGCCAGAGTCCCCTTTGTCCCCTGAATCTCAGAAACGCATTGCGGAGCTGATGGCGCTGGTCCACAGTCAGGGGCATTCTTTCGTTGCTACCACACACAGCGCCTACGTACTTGAGACGCTCAATAAATGCCTCCATACGGCAACTGTGGAAAATGCTGACAAAAATGGCAGCACTGGTGCAATCGGCCTCGACCTCTGCCGGCTCGGCCGCAGAGCGTGATGCAGATTCCCCGTGGACCGCACCAGAATCAGGATCTGCATCCGAAATTTCCAAGCCCGCGCAGCTTCGGATCCGTATAGTCGAGAATATGCCGTGCCGGGACTCTCAGGGGTGCCTCCGCAGCATGAGGCAGAAGCTCACCAGGTTTTCCAGATTCTCCTGTCCTGGAATGCCTGCACTATGCCTAACACATCTGCGATCCTTATTGTTTTCCTGATTACAATCCCATCCATTCCCTTGTTGCGGAACTGGGGATTTCCTGGGCTCTTTCCAAGGATGGTTGACGAACGCTGGTGACTGCGCGCTGTTGAGCAGTTCCTTGAGCGTAGTGTGAGTAGCAGCTGCAGAATATCAACTGAATCAGGAAAGAGCC
>JAAUYQ010000033.1 GCA_014805015.1 Clostridia bacterium
CAACATGGAATACTGTTTCTTAGGCAGTCCGCGTATTTCGCTTTTTTGTGCCAGAAGCATATCCGGCTCCTCCTTCCGTTTCCAGTATTCTACGGTCCGTAGGCTCCGATGTCAGCTACTTTCTGTCTCGTAGTCCATTTTGAGCCGATTCATCCCCCACCTGCCGCCTTCGGCGCCTGAGGTGGGGGCCTTCTCGGCTTATATTGGTAAAGAATACTTCGAACAGTGTGTCTTCACTGGGATCACCTGCATTCAGTGCGAACGGAGTCCTGGAAGGCACCGGCTTGTCAGTGCATGCATGCAGCGTGCTGTCATACGTGGCTGAGCGAAACACATACTGCGCCATGAACTGGAATGCTCGGAGCACATTGGACTTTCCACTCTCGTTCGCACCGATGATGCCCGCCACAGGCGAAAGGCGTTCCTCGCCGATTCTCGCAACGTGCCCGGGATGCTCAGTGTGCCGCGATGCACTGAAGTCAAAACTCGCTGCTACGCGAAAGCTGCGGTAATTCTCGAGAATAAACTGAATCAGCACATTCTGTTTCCTCATGTTAGGCAATTCCATTTCATAAGTTCAGAGTTTTCCATGCTGAAATGAGGAAACGTCTCAGCCTGACCTATAAACCGCACGGACTGGAACACTAATGAGAGCCGAGCTGTCTGGACCATCTGCTCAGGGGGACTGCCGGCTGTAGCCCTGCAGCGTCCTGTAGCGCTGGATGTGCGGTTCGCAGCCCTTGACGCGGCACCCAAATAAAACGGACGGACCATCAGCAATGCTCTTGGTCCGTCCGTTTACGATCCGGCAGAATGCCGGTAATATATGGTATTGGGGACAGCAGATGTGCCGTAGCGCCTGGTTCACTGGCGACGCACTGCCGCCCCCAAACTTTTATTCTAATTCAGGTTCTCTTCAAAGAACGTTGTGATCCGGTCAAACGGAATGATATCCACCTGATCGTACAGGTCCGTGTGGCTGGCACCCGGGATGATCATGAGCTCCTTGTTGTCGCCCTTGAGCTTCTTATATGTATCCTCGCTGAAGTAGCGGGAATGTGCCTTCTCGCCATGGATCAGCAGGACCGGGGCTTCAATCTCGTCCGCATAGGCTAGAAGCGGCATGTTCAGGAATGACTCTGTGCCGATCACGTTCCAGCCGTCTGTGGAATTGCCCGAGCGTTTATGATAGCCGCGGGGTTCCTTGTAGTAGGCGTGGTAGTCTTCACGAACTGCGGAGCATCGTCCGGCAGGGGATCCACGACGCCCCCGGCACGGGCATAGGTGTCGGATGCATAGTCTTTCGTGCGCTGCTCAGAAGCTGCACGCCGTTTTTTGTTGCGAGCCTCAGCGCTGTCTTCTGCGTCAAAATAACCGTTGGCGTTCACGCGCGACATGTCGTACATCGTTGAGGATACTGTCGCCTTGATCCGCGGATCAGAAGCGGCTGCATTGACGGCCATACCTCCGAAACCGCAGATACCGAGAATGCCGATCTTTTCCGGATCCACGTTGTCCCGAGTGCTGAGGAAATCCACAGCTGCCAGGAAATCTTCCGTATTGATGTCCGGTGAAGCCATCCGGCGCGGCTCACCGCCGCTCTCGCCGGTGAAGGACGGATCGAACGCGATTGTGAGGAAGCCGCGCTCAGCCAGCGTCTGGGCATACAGCCCGGACGACTGTTCCTTGACGGCGCCGAACGGTCCTGAAATGGCGATAGCTGCTAGCGGGCCGTCCGCGTTCTTGGGCGTATACATGTCTGCTGCCAGCGTTACGCCGTAGCGGTTGTGGAAAGTTACCTTGCGGTGATCCACCTTGTCGCTTTTCGGGAACACTTTGTCCCATTCTTCGGTCAGAATCAGTTCTTCGTCCTTCATGTTTCCTCCGCCTTGCGGTCCCGGTTGGATTTCGTTTACACTGTAATCAGTTTAAGACTTAAAGTTAACTTTAAGTCAAGGGGGAGAATGAAGAAATGTCCGAAACTTTTTCGATCACTGAGACGGCCGAGAAGTTTGGCCTGAAAGCATCGGCCCTGCGCTACTATGATAAGGAAGGTCTGCTGCCGGGCGTGGTCCGCACGTCTGGCGGAGTACGCCGGTTTACGCGCGAGACACTCCGGGCTCTGCATCTCATCACCTGCCTCAAAACGTCCGGACTTTCTATTGATCAGATACGTGAGTTTATGTCGCTGGCTGGCCGTGAAGATACTGTGCCGCTGCGCCGCACTATTTTTGAGAGGCAGCGTCAGGCTGTGCGCGATCAGATAGCAGAGCTGGAAGATACGCTGAAACTCCTGAACTACAAATGCTGGTATTACGAGAAAGCCGCGGAGCTTGGCTCCGAGTCAGCAGTTGGGGATATACCGGAGTCTGAAATTCCGGAGGCTATCCGGGACATTCCAAAGCAAATCTGGCGTATGCCAGGCGAAAAAGAAAAGAAGGGAGCACCCGTCGAGAGATAAAGGAGTTGCTGCAAGTGTACCTGGACAGATGATTCCCAGGTGCTGCCTGCTGCAGCGGGTGCGTTTTCCGGGAGCCGTCCGGGTGCTGGCTAAAAAGAAGCTCACAGAAGCGGCCAGGGTGCTTCGCTGCCTTCGGAACGAGCCAGACGGACTGCTTCGCCGACGTGAGCGAGGAATTCATCTACCTCCTCCATCGTCCACTGGTTCGTATCCGCTGCGGTGTCGGTCATACTCGCAAACAGCTGCAGCAAAGCCCCGCCGTCCAGAAGCCCGACGCCCTGCGTCGCACTCTGCTCATTGAGCGAGTCGTGCACGGCACAGATCGACGTAAACTGGGGTCCCAGCTGGGTAATCTCTTCACTGAAACGTCTAACGATCTCTTCAATTTTAGTCCATGTGTCCATATGGGGGTCCTTTCCGCATAGCCCTGGTTGTTTCCTCCTCCGAGTGTAGGCCAAAAGCGCCATGCAGGGCAAATGTGCGCATGGTTGCGCGGCCGCGGGCAACGTGACAAAATGAGCCTGTACCTCTGGATGGTGCAGGAATGGAGATAATTTTGAAAAGACTCTTCGTGCTGGCTTTATGCTTTGTTCTGACGCTGTGCATAGTTTCGTGCAATCAGCAGAATGCGGATCCGGCCGTGAGCCAGGCAGAGCGTTTTAACCTGGCGTCAGGTTACGATATGGAAGGCGAGAAAGGATCCTGGGTGCTTATCACGGATCACTTCCGGCTGAAGCTGCCGGAAGACCTGGAGCAGTACGAGCTGCAGGTGGACCAGCCGGACTATGATACGCTGGAATTCTCCTACTGGTACCCGACCAGTGAATACCGCGGCGAGAGCGTGCCCCTTTTCACCCTGACCGCCTCAGAAAACGGAGAGGATCTTGCCGGCTGGACTGTTGTCGGAGAAGACGAGCGGCACAGATATGCGGTTGCGTTTGCGGAAGACGGCGAGCCGGCCGCAGCGCAGGCGGAGCGCTACGCGGAACTGCAGGAATTCTTCCGCGGTATGGATCCTGAAGGCGGCCAGGGCGGCCTGATAGAGATTATGGAATAGGAAAGGCAGGAGGCCCGGAATGTTAGTGGAGATAATCGAGAACCGGATCAGCATCCCAGCTGAGCTGCTGGAAGCGCTCGAAGTGGAAGACGGGCAGCAGCTGCACCTCTCTGTTCAGGACGGTGTGCTGCATGCCTGCCCCCCGCATAAGGCAGCGGCGAAGCCGGCTGCGCAGCGGACACCGGACCAGGACATGGCGCATTTTATTGCAGATTCATTCACCAAACTGGAAGAGATGGTCGCCTTGATGGCGGCTGTATGCGACGTCAAAGGCCGGGTGAAAAATGCGGATCCGAAGCGTACTCAGGAGATTGCAAAGCAGCTCGAGGAGATTGTATTGCGGGCCCGCGAGGAAGAGTCCGGCACCTGAGCCTCTGAGCAGATGCCTGCCCAGCACAGCTGCAAGGCTGCAAGGCAGCGAACAGAAACAAGGTTCCGCGCTTCCGCGGGTATACGGCAGGTCGGGCGGCAAGTAACAGCAGACGGCGTCACATTGGCACGATCGCTTGTTGTTCTTAAGGGACTGACCATCTGCTCCAGCATGATCGGGTCTTTGTTTTCGCTTTATGATCTGCAACAACCCTCAAAAAAGGCTTCTAGCCACACTTTTAACCCGATCCAATCTGAAGAAAACTGGGTGCAGGAAAGCTGAATCCATCAGCTCATGGCGGGGTCTGCTTTCTCACTGTTTTTGTTGACGCTGCGTGGCCATAGGCCGGAATGAATACTCATGTTTGCGCATAGCAGGTAAACATGACATAAATCTGATATAATACCGCAATCATTTCAGCTGGAAGAAGACAAATGCCGGACGAAAAAGTGCCACGCACTGCGGACGAGATCATGCGGACGCAGAGTATCATGGATAACCTTCTTGTCGCGCTCTTCTTTGAGCAGGATTCGCCGGAAGGCGAAAGAAGCACTCGAAGTGATCCTGCGGGCGATGCTTGATGACCCTAAGCTCGTTGTGGAACAGTATCATGCAGAGCACGTCCTGACGAACGTGGGCCATCACAGCGTCCAGATAGATGTCTGGGCACGGGATGGCAGTGAACGTCAGCTGGCACTGGAGCTCCAGAAAGTGACGGACGACAAAGAGATCTATCCCAGGGCTGTGTTTGAAGGTGCCACAATGGTGGTTCATTCGCTGCAGTCCGGACAGTCCTATTCCAATCTAGACAGAACCGTTGTTATTTTTCTTACACAGCAGGATCTGAAGGGTATGGGTGAACTCGTTTACCGGTATCGGACAGTCCTGGAGGGTAATCCAGAAGATGTCATGTCGAAAGCAACAGAATACCTGTTTGTGAATGGAAAGGATCCAGATCGATCGACGCTCCTGGGCAGGATCATTGCAGACATTCAGGAGCCGGACCCCGATCTGATCCAGACGGAGGCGCTGCGGTGACGGATGGAGATGTTAAAGAGCTCGGCAGGCGGGAGGAAAAAGATGGAAGATCTGTTGGAAAGTTATGTAAACCAGGCAAACCTGCGGCTGCTGTTTCGGCAAGTTAAGGACAAACGTCTTGCTATAGCAGATGCGGCAGAATATGCAAATATGACTCCAGAGACCTTCGGAGAGGCTATGCAGGCGTATGAAGCCTCACTGAAGAGCTGATCTTGGAACTGAGTGTTCGCTGCGATAAACGAGGTGCGTCAGCAAGAGTTCGGCGAGCACCATCCGAGGCTTCATTCAGAAATCAGCTTGCTAGAAAAGCCGCGTCCGCTGATGGAGCGGCTTTTTGAGACCCAGAATCTTGCTGCTCCGTCGGCCTTTCCACCTTGCCTGATGAGATAGAGGCACGCAAGCGTGTCGCCCGCCTCATCGCCTTCACTTTTGCATTTGAGTCCACCAGACAGTGATCCGCGTTCCTGCGCGATGAAGGATCGGCTCCGAACAGAATGTCTTCTTGTGAATGGAATTGCCCCCAGACCGATCGACGCTCTTTGGGCAGGATCATTGCAGACATCCAGGAGCCGGACCTCGATCTGATCCAGATGGAGACGCTGAGGCGGCGGAGGGAGATGTTAAAGAGCTTGGCAGATGGGAGGAAGAAGATGGAAGACTTGTTGGAGGAAAACGTGAATGAGCGGAGTAGCGGAGTGCCGAAGCTGCAACTCAGGCAAAGCTGCGGTTGCTGTACCACATGGTACGCAAATTGTCTCTTGATATAGTGGACGCCGCTAAATACGCAGAGATGTCTCTGGATATCTTCAAAAAGGCAGTGCAGGCATATGAAGCCTCACAGAAGAGCTGATCTGGAAGTGAATCAATCGCTGCGGCAATTTGAAGTGCGGCGCAAGGGCCTCAGAGGGCAGATTAAACAAATCCGCTACTGCCTGATCTAATGCGTTCGGATGGTTTCCTGCGAAGCTCCGAGTCTTGATCTTTCTGAAAAGAGCCTGCGCAGGGCTGTCAGTCGCTGGAACCGTGTGCGGCCGTGCATTGCGCTGCCTCTGCCAAAGCAGAGCTGTACAGTGCGGCTGGTGCTTTTCCGTACCGTCTGATCTGTCCTTTCGTGAAATACCGGCGTGATAATCCCTCCTGGTCCTGGCACTCCGCGGCAGGAGCCCTCTGGCGCGCTGATCGCCTGGATGCCTGCTTCAGCTGATTTCCTGCGAGGAGACTCTTGCAGACGTTCCAGGCGTCATTTCCAGCACACGCATCACGCGCCGGTGGCGAAAACACCCTGTCCCTGGGATCACATGGCTGCCGCGTGCGACCGTTCGTTACTGGGATTCAGCGCGCCGCTGTTTCCTCACCAGCTTTTTCCACTTGGCCTTGGCTTTCGCGGGGTCGGATGTGCTGAATACGCCTGATCGCTTGCCGGTCTTGCTGTTCACGAAAAAGATGAGCTCCTCATCTTCAAACCGGTCCCAGACAAGAGCGCCTTTTTTGTGTCTGTACACAAAAGGACGCGCAACTTTTCTGACCTCCGACAGCCAGTCGCCCAGGCCGGAGAAGGCCTTATCCATCTTTTTCTTCGGGATCCCGAGCAGCGCAGCAATGTCTTTTGTTTTCAGATCTACCCAGGCTGTGTTGACCTTGATCTCGTACATTCTTTCTCCTCCATAGCGTGCGCCGCATACCAGACGGCCTGCAGCGCAGAAGCAAACGATCAGATCCTGCGTCCGCCTTTAGCGTGCGGCCGCCGCAGCAGCTGACGATATCAGCTGGCTGTCTGCCGTGCAGCTTGTCCGTGAGCGGTGATTTATCCGCTGCTGAGACGGTATCGGCCTCCAGTCAGCCGGATCAGGGACATCTGCCGGCGTCAGCAAAGCACGCCTGGCACTGTCGGTACTGGGGATTGTCTGCCCGGAGCAGACGGCTCGGTTGCCTGCCTGCGGGCGGCACTGATCGGGCCGGCTGAGTGAAAAGATATCCCCGACCGAGCTTACGCCTGAGCAGGACGTGCAGGCCGCCTCCTGGCGCGAGCAGGCTGCCTGCGGACTGTTGGCCGCTGCCATATGCGTCGTTGTTGCCGGAACTGCTGCCGCAATCGGGCTGCAGACTGCGCAGAACGTGAGACACATTGTCAGGCCGAAACGGGAACCGCAAACGCTGCGCTCCGGAGCCGCACAGACAGATCGTACACCGCTGCGGGCATCTGTTACAACTCATCTCCGTGACGCGGGAACCGCATCTGCGGCGTGAGGCCGACTGAGGCGACAAACACATCGTAGGTTGCATACCCTTCACTCCGGCAGCATGGGCAGGGACTGACAAGTGTATGAACCTGGCCGAGTGTATACGGACACTTGCTGCATGGCGGGATAATGTGCTTTCTTCTGAGCAGCTGCATAGCGTTCTCCTTCCTGATTCGCGCGGCACTGGCGGCCTTCAGTCTCCTGGCGGCAGAAAAAGGCCCAGCCCGGAGCTGTACATGTCCTCCATTTCCTGCACCTCGGACTGTCTGGCGAATTCCTCCGCGACGGACCAGCCCACGACTTCTGTCATACCTGCAGCCGAAGCCGCACATATAAGGGTTTCCAGTCCCGGAACAATCCCTGTGAGAAACGCCGAAACGCGTCGTCCGAGATGAGCGGCTATACCGGCGGCCAGAGCGCCCTGAGCAGCTGCTTCGGTGAGGGTAAGCCCAAAGATTTCGCCGAGGCGGGAGACCATGGTGACCTGGATTGGCGTGATCACAGCGCTGTCTGAAAGTGGCATGTCTGCATTGCTGCCGGCAGCGGCAGCCGCGGCGATACTTGCGCTATGGATAGCAGCGCGGCATTCTTCGAGATATGGTTCACAGATATTGCGCATAATTCCAGCCTCATTTCTGTTTGTGGTCTGTAGTAGTGATCTGAAGCGGGCGGCGCCGGCTCTCTTTGTCTTCTCTGACGGCACAGCATCTGCTGCGCAGGCATAAAGCTGACGAATTCTGCCTGGTCCTGCACGACGGGGATGCAGCCAGAACGCTTTTTTGCAGCCGGTCAGGGCACAGTGCTGCCGCCGCTCAGCAGCCCCTGCTCACGCAGCACAAAGAGCATTTCGGTAAGGACTTCAGCAGGTTGGAGCCGAGTAGTCTCCAGCACTGTATAGGGAAAACCGTACCGGTCGAGACATTGCCTGTAGAGCGTTTCGAGCTGCGCATCGGTCTGGGAGGGTGTGTCAGCGTCCGGTCCACTTCCGCTTAGCAGAAAGGTGTGCTCGGGCCTGCGGATTTCGGCTGCGAGGGCATCAAAAGCGGGCAGATTGTCCCTCGTGCAGTTGGAGACCCAGTTGGACGGGAAATAGCGGTCTGTCACCACTGTGCGTTCCGCCAGATAATCGGAAAAGTACAGGTTACTGAACCCGTAGAACCAGGCCCGCAGATCCTTGGAAGGCTGCGCGTTCAGCTTTTCGGCCAGCTGAGTGTACCTGCTGCGTCCGCCGAGCAGGTACTGCAGCGGCTTGTCTATGTAGAGGCCGTCAAGTGCCTGCGCAAGCTGCCGGGCGGCAGCCGCTTTGCCGGTGCTGTCCGGCCCTTCAACTGCGATGTGCATTGTCTGAAGCCTTCCCTGCTTTGCGCACCGGGTCCGGCCTTTCTCCTTTCAGGCTGTATTGTGAGCGATTCCGCGCGGGCAGGGGACGGGTAAAAGTTGTGTAAAGTTGTTGCGCCGGAGCGAAGCAGCAGGAGGAAGCGTCTCAACTGTGGCAGCCGGTCGCAGGCTGCCGCGTGAAAACTGAAGGAGGGGAACACTTTGCGGAAAATCTGGCAGCAGGATGTTCTGCGCTATCTGACAAACCGCCAGCAGAAAAAAGACGTGGAGGATCCAGGTCTGCCGTTTGGACTTCTGCTGCCGCTGAAGACGGTGCGGCTGGAACTTGGCCTTGGCGGCGACGATTCGAAGCTCAGCAACTTCGTGAACCGCAAGAAGAGCACCGTATACACGTGCGGCTTCGATGCCGAGGAAGTCTTCGATACACTTATACAGCCGCTGCTGGATGAAGGGCGGATCACGGCAGACAGTGCGCTCCGGAGCTTTCATGAGTTTTTGTGGGCTGAGGGCATTGAAGACACGTGGCAAGACGTTCCGGATTACCGGACCTGTATAGTGGAAGCGTTCCGGGAAGGGCTGCAGCGTCTCGCCCCAGTGGAAGCGCCGGAACCGGCCGCGCTCCTGCGGTCGCAGCGGCTGTTGCCGAATGCTGCCTTTACCGGGCGTGGACAGGATCTTGCTGCCCTTGGGAAAATGCTTGAGGAGCAGGGTACCGTGATCCTGACCGGCATGGGCGGCATGGGCAAGACCTCACTCGCGGAAGAATTTGCCCGGCGAAATGCCGGCCGCTACGTGGCGCGGCAGATTGTAACGGCAGAGCCCGGCTTCCGGTCTTTCCGGGAGCTGCTTCTGAGTGTGAAGTTTGCCGGCTCGGAGTCTTCTGCGGGCGGCAGTCCGGAGGGTATTCTGCAGCGTCAGATGGACAGGCTGTGCGCGCTAGGCAGTGATTCTCTGCTCATTTTTGATAATGTGGACCAGGACCTTGAGGGCTATGGTCTGTTCCGCCGCCTGCTGCGGGAATCCGGGGCGCACATTCTGGTCACAACCCGCATGCTGGAAGCGTTCCCGGAAGGGACAGAGATGGCGCTTGAAGCCCTGGCGCCGTCTGAGCAGCTGGAGCTTCTGGCCCGCAGCATGGACCGGCAGATCCGGGAAGCGGAGATGGACGCTGCCCGGCAGATTCTGGCGCGTATTGGCGGCCACACGCTGCTTATACAGCTGCTGGGACGGGCAGCGCGGCGCCAGTCCCTCTCCCTGGATGAACTCCTGTCCCGTCTGCAGGGACTGCAGGGGTTTGCTGCCCTGGAAAGCAGTGTGCGCATTCAGAAAGATGACTATAACCGGAACGAGCAGATCCGTGAGTTTATCCGGGAAGTCCTGTTTAATCTGGGTCCCCTCAGTGCGCCGGAGCGCGAGCTGCTGCGCTTCCTCACGCTGCTCCCGGCAGAGGGCATAAGTGCGGAACTGCTGAAGAAAGAACCGTTTTCTCTCGATAAGCGGTCTCTCCGGACACTGACTGACAACAGCTGGCTGAGCGTGGATGCGGAGGGTACGCTGCGCATGCACCCCGTTATCCGGGAGGCGGTCATGGCGGAGCTGGACGTTACCAGCCATTCCTGTACGCCGTTTCTGTACGCGCTTGACCAGGCACTGTGGGAACCGGAAGTTTCTGCGGAGTTCCTGGAGCTGCTTCGCCTCGCGTCGGCAGCGATTGATATGCTGTTTATCCGGGATGAGCTGCGCTCGCTGCTTGTATCGGACCGTTTGAATCCGGTCTTCAAGGCCGTCTATGATGCGGCGGAGGGATCGAGTCTGTGGGGGAGGCTGGAAGCGCTGCTGCTCGAAGGCAGCCGCGATCCGGAGATCCTGCCCGAGGTGTCTGACACGCTCAGAATGTATGCCGCTTTCTGCGGCATGAACCGGATACTGGATCAAGCCGGACCAGACGAGAACGATCCTGCCTATGCAAAGCCGTTTCTGGATATGCAGCAGCTGCTTAAAGAAGCAGAGCAGCGCGGTGATCTGGGCGCCCTGGAAAGTGCGGCGCAGACCTTCATGGAGCTCTTTCTGTCTCTGCGGGCAGGCGGCGCTGAGGAGGAAGGCCTGCTCCCGGAGGATCCGCAGGCACGTCTGCTCGCAGCAACGGGTCTTATAGGGGCTGAACTCTCAGAGTATCTGCAGGAAGCAGGGTTTATTCCCGGCATGGACACAGATCCCGACGCCGTGCCGAGCCTGTTTTCGCTGCTGAGCCCGGACGACATGCGGCTTCTGGAAACGGTATCAAGGCCTGCCTACGGTTCTTTTCTGGTGACTGCACTCGAGGCGTTCTCCGCCAGTCAGGCCGTACTGCCGTTTGCGGCCTCCGCTGCTGTCTTTGCGCTGACCCAGCTTTTCACCCTGCAGCAGCTGAGTGCAGCGCAGATCCGCTCTCTCGACGAAGCGGCCGAGCAGCGTGGATGGACATTTCCCAAACTTTCCTACCTGCCAAGAGGTCTTGGAGCGCCAACCAGCTTCACCTACGGGGAGCGGCTGTGGGGACGGCCGGAAGCAGAACTCAGCTTCGCGAATGGCAGAAAAGACCTGCTTGTCTCCATAAGCCGCCCGAACCGCGAAGAGGAGATGGATCCGTTCGATCTTCTAGAACCGGAAGAAGCGGTCTCTGAAACGGGCCGCACTGTTCGCGTAGCGGAATCTCCGGGGAGCAGTACGCCAGTTGTGCAGGCTGATATAGGGCCGTGGCGGGTTGAGATTCACGGCTTCAGAGGGATTAGTCAGAAAGAAGCCCTGAAGGTAGCGGAAGGGCTGACTCTATAGGCGCGTCTTAGCGGGAGCATTCCGGGGCGGCGGCCGGCTGGTTTTATACTGACGAGCCGTGACATCTGCCAAATCAACGTGGCTTCCTGTGCCCACAGAACCGAGGCTGCTCGAGTCGAAGGCAAATTCTTGGTGCCCGTCAGTATAACAGTGCACGCCAGAGCGCGGCCGCATGTGCTGTTGTCTCAGCCGGCTGCCCGCCAGGGTCCGCAGTTTTGCTCTGAGCGCGGCATCTCTCGGGCACAGTTGTTCTCTGCGGCCATCTGTCAGAAAAGCTTGTGCCAAAAAAGAACGTCTGCGCGGCGTCTGCCAGAAAGACGGCACCGCTGCTCTCAGCAGCTGCTGCAGCCAGGCAGGTCATGGCAGCAGACCCATCTTGGCATTTTCCACGGTTCTGCCGTACCCTTGGGATTACGGCTGCTGCAGCGCGGCATATGCTGCTCTTTGAGCAGCACGGCCCGGCAACAGTCCGGAACGGCGCACAGATGATGATTCCGTATTGACGTGGTTGCAAAAAATGATCCTGATCGCAGTTTTTTTATGATCTCACTTGGGAGATTACTTCCTGCATGAGGTTACAGGGACAACCGTGATGTACGCAAAGAGACCAGATCTGACTCACCACCGTGCGTAGATTCTGGCCCCAGAATTGGTGCAAAGCACGTCTGCTCCACTCGTCCGCTATAACTGCCTTTGGGTCAGATTTCAATCCTCATGGAGGCTGATCACGGGGTCCTGAACGACCGAAGAGGCTGCGCTGCCAGGGTCGTGTATTTCCGCAAGCGTTGTAAATAGGAGAAGATTCATGCCGAAAGATACCGTTGCCAAGACAAATGCCATGCGCGAACTGGATCGTGCCGGCATCCCGTACAAAGTCCATGCCTATAAGACGGAGCACCACACGTTTCTGTCTGGAGTGGATTCTGCCGCGCATCTCGGCGCAGATATCCGGACTGTGTACAAGACGCTGGTCACGAAAGGGAATTCCGGAGATCTCCACGTGTTCGTCATTCCGGCGGCTTCTGAGCTCGACCTGAAGAAGGCGGCAAGGGCAGCCGGCGAAAAGAACACCGAGATGCTTCCCATGAAGGATCTGACTAAATACACCGGCTATGTACGCGGCGGCTGCTCACCGCTCGCGATGAAGAAACGCTATGGCACGGTGCTGGATTCTTCAGCGCAGGACCTGCCGGCGTTCCTTGTCAGTGCAGGAAAGATTGGGGTCTCCGTGGAAGTGGATCCGCAGGCTCTGAGCGAGCATCTGCAGGCGCCGTTTGCTGATGTCTGCAAGGAGCAGCTGTGAAGCGCGGCGGGTTTCTGTCTGAGTACGGCAGCGGCGACAGCTTTGACGCCGTGCTGGCAGAAATGGACCAGGTAGATCAGCTCGATGAGGATGTGCAGCGGCTTGGGCGCCTTTCTGTGATGATGAAAATTGCGACCGTCCTGCTGCTGAGCGTCATTCTGCTGCTTGGCGGCCGCAGTCCGGCGGTGCTGGACGGCGCAGTAATTGCCGGTATCTGTGCGCTGTGGACCGCGGAGGCCTTCATGCTGCGCCGGCGGCGGCTCGAGGCCCGGCTTCTGCGGGCCGTTCTGAAAGGGGAGGATCCTGCCCCGGATCTCAGCACGGCAGCGCTCCGGGAAAGGTTCCCGGGGGTGGAAAGTCGCTTCGCTGCCTGCTTCTTTTCGCGCGAGGTCTTCGGTTTCTACAGTCCGTTCCTGGCAGTCAGCCTGCTGGCATCAGCGTTCCTGCACGGCCAGTCTCAGGCAAAGTGATTCAATATGCCCTGCGCAATGCCCTGGGCCATCTTTTCCTGGTAGTCACTGCTCACAAGCAGCGCATCCTCCGCGGCATTTGACATGTGTCCCATCTCGATATTGATGACCGGCACAGTGCTCCAGTTGAAACCGGTCTGGTCACTCCGCTCGCTCAGCCCCAGGTTTCTGGCGCCGGTTGCCTCGATGTAAGCAGCGAGCACATCTTCGGCCGCAGCACGGCTTTCAGACTGGATATTTTCGGTGTAGCTTCCGGAGGGAATGAGAATGAAAGCGCCAGTGCGGTCTGGATTACTGTCTCCGTTGCAGTGCAGCCGGACAGCGAGATCCACACCGGCCTCATTGAGCTTCTGAGCCCGCTCAGCATTGGATATGTCCACGTCATTCGTCTCGCGCGTCATCACCACTTCGACACCCTGCGCCTCAAGCAGGTCACGGACCCGAAGTGCCACAGCGAGGTTCACGGNGCTTTCCTCGGCNCCGCTTGCGACACCTTCTGTTCCNGTCGTCACTTTGTTCTTGGTCTGTGACGAGCCNGGTGCCACGGGCTCCTGGGCAGAATTGCCGCGTGCCTGGTGCCCNGGGTCAAGGCCAATCTTCAGCCAGTTCCCGGCCCGAGAGGCAGCAGGAGCTGCGGCGGCATCTGCTGCTGCCGACTGCTCCGNCGCAGACGGCNGCGGGGTGTAGAGCAAGGTGANATCTCTGCCGGCAGCACCCGGATTGTACGGGTCCTGGGGCGGAAATGCCTCATTNTTCTTCGGAGCGCCGGAGGCAAAGAGCTTTGACAGGGTGGCAATACTGGCNACGCCTGTCACTTCCAGATCCGCTGCCTTCTGAAAGATCTTGACGGCGCCTTCCACTTCAATGTCAAAATAGTCGTCCGGTTCCGTGCGGGCGAGGTAGCCGAGCTCAATAAGCCGCTGCTGCAGGTTGCGGACGTCTTCACCGCGGGAGCCGAAGCGGAGCTCTGTGCTCTCAGGCGGACCTTCCGGCGTCGGTGTGGGCGTCGGCTCCGGCGTGGNCGACGGTGTCGGAGCCGTAGCAAGNGTCGGAAATGCGGTGCGCATGGGAGAGCGGAAATTCTCAAGCGGCCGGTTCGGAGCGCAGCCTGTCAGGAGCAGGCACAGCGCCAGAAACGCCGCGATGCTCCCGGAAAACCATGATCTGATAGCTGCTCACCCCCTCAGCCGGCAAAGTAGTTCACGATGCCGAGCGCGATGCCCTCTGCACACAGGGCCTGATAGGCATCGTCCACGAGCCGCATGTCTTCTTCCGGATTGGACATATGNCCCATCTCAATATTGATTACCGGCACGGTGCTCCAGTTGAAGCCCGTCTGGTCATCCCGCTCGCTGATACCGAGATCCCGGGCACCAGTTGTCGCGACAAAAGAAGCGAGGACGCTTTCCGCGGCGGCACGGCTGGCTGCTTCAATCTCTGTTGTGTATTCNCCGACAGGTACGAGGACAAAAGCGCCGTGGCGCGAACTGTCATCCTCGCCGTCGCAGTGAAGCCGCACGGCAAGATCCACCTGTGCGTCGTTCATGATCTGTGCGCGCTCGGCGTTCGAGATGTCCACGCCGTTCGTTTCGCGGGTCATGATGACCTGGGCGCCATAGNTTTCCAGAATGTCCCGCAGCTTCAGTCCCACCTGCAGATTGACAATGTATTCGTCGATGCCGCTGGCAACGCCGGAGGTGCCGCTCGAAACCCGCGGTTTTGTCTTGGAAGAGCCGGGAGCGATGGGTTCCTGNATATTGCTGCCTTCGCTCTGGTGACCGGGATCGATACCGATCCGCAGACCGGTGAGCGGCGGCAGGTCAGGCACAATGGGTCCGCCGGAACTGACAGCTTCTGCGGGGACGCTGGCTGTCGCNGCCGGCTCCGGGGTAGGCGGCGCCTCAAACTGTGATGGGTCGGTTCCCCGCAGGGCTGCCAGCGTCAGGTCTCCGACCCTGCCGTTGGGCTCGAGCCCCTGCGTCTGNTGAAAACGGATCACTGCTTCGGCTGTCCGTTCATCGTAATACTGGGAGACATCTTCGGCATCAAGCAGTCCGAGCCCGTAGAGCAGCTCTTTCACTTCCTGCACAAGGGGGCCGGTGCTTCCGAGCCTGAGATCTACAAATGCTGCGAGATCNGCATTTTCNCCCGCCGGATCCGGACTGCCCGTTTCTGCCGGCTCAGCAGAGGCAGCAGCGGCGTCTGTCGGGGATGCTGTCTCTTCATCCGGTGCCTCTGTCCGGACCGCAGACGGGCTGCCCGAGGATTCCGTGCCGGGAAGCGGATTTTCTTCGCAGGCACTCAAAGCCAGCATGAGCAGCGCAGCAAGCAGAAATGCGAGTACGCGTTTTACCATCCTGTTCAATATCTGTAACCTCCATGTGCGGCCGCGGCCATTGCCNGCGGCATAAAAGAGGCGGCACCGCAATGATGCCGCCCGCGATTATTCGAAGTATATAGTCAGGAGCCGCTCGTCAGCAGCCCAGCCATACGCGTGAGATCCGCGATATCGATACCGCCGTTGCCGCTCAGATCTCCGGCAANCAGCTTCGCGTCCTCCAGTTTCTTCACGCCCGTGATATGCCGAGCGAGTGTGGTGATCTGGGCGATGTCGATTTTGCCTGAGCCGGTCACGTCACCACTGACAACNATCGGGGTGCTGGAGATAACNTCGCCGGATCCCGCGAGGATCTGCAGATACGATCCCGAGGTGACNGGATCCGTACCTTCAAGCGCCTCCGGCTTATCCAGGGACTTTACGATCCGGCAGGTGTTGTCCGGCTCGTGCGGTATCACCTCCATGGCCTTTTCCAGCACTGCACTTACCGGCTGCGCCTTGTTGCCGGCCAGAATGCCGGTGATATACTCCGTGCCGTCCACAGTTTCAAGCGTCATGGCCGAGAGGTCCTGCGGCGGCAGCGGCCGGGCACTNGCGGACGGAGCCGCAGACGGCTCGCCGCCCGGATCACCGGAAGGCTCTGCTGACGGCTGACCCGAAGGTTCCTCGGACGGCTCAGCGGATGCGGACGGACCCGGCTCGGGCTCACCAGCCGGCTCTGCGAGGGAGACGAACGTCGTCGAGTATTCAATGCGGCTTACGTCCTCGCCATGCGAATCCACCACGCCTTCGATGGCAATGGTATAGGTGTGGCCGGTGAGGCTGTCCTTGTTCTTGTAGTCTCCGCTCTCAAAAATGGAGGCCGGGGAGAACAGGATGCAGGGACCGGAGCCGACTTCGCCCTTGTCGGCGGCACAGAACCAGTCGCCTTCTGCCTGGAAGGCCGTCGATTTGTCCTCAAGCTGGCGAAGCTCGAAGCTCTGGCCGTCGTCCCTTGTCACGGTTACCTTAATCTCCGAATGATTCGGGATCGTCCAGCCGTTGCCAAGCGTCAGGGTCCAGCCCTTGAAGTTCATCAGTTCGACCGGGAAAGCACCGGCGCCCGGGAAGGCTTCCAGTGAGTTGGCCGGATTCAGCCGGACTTCACTGCCGTCCACATGCGTGACCAGATAGGTCTTGATGTTGTCTGCCGTCGGCCCCATGTAGCCAAAGCCGGTTGAGACAAGGCGGTTGTCGAGCAGCAGCTGCCGGTGCTCCATAGCCGGCATGGCAGAAGCACTGTTATCGTAGAACTGATTGAGCTGCAGCGTCACGAAATCATACGGACGGCCGTTCTTCCACCAGCCGTTTGAGAGGTTGCTGCGCATCAGTCCTTCGTGAGCGTCGGCGTCCTTACCTTCCGCAACGTCGTGACCGAAAACCTGGTTGTCACTTAAGAATTTCGCACCAGCCTGGGCAAAATTTCCTTTACGGGTATCGAGGCTGGTCAGCGGATCCACACCTGAGCAGCGCCGGATGAAGTTCACGAGGGCAAACAGCTCGTTTTTGCTGCCGGCGCTGAGAGCGCCGTTTTCATCCGTTACCGCACTTCTGAGTGCGAACGGATCTGCGCTCGCATCATCGTGGAAGGGCGCGATCAGGGTGGCGTACAGCTGCCGCAGCTCTGCCTCTGTCATCGGCGCTGCCTCAAAGAGACGGGCACTGTCGCTGCCGTCCGCGTCGGCTGCATAGAGCCGGAACGGCTGGCTGTACATGCAGATGTTGCCGTGGTGCTCTCCGGTCGTGAACTCGTATTCGACAATGTAGCGCAGATCGTGGTAACCGACCGAGGAAGAGAAGGGCTGCACCGTGAGGGTCGGCAGACCCTGCGGGGAAATACCTTCCTGTGTCTCGAGCTGGGCACCGCCCCAGTATGTGATGGAACGTGTGAGGTCGATCTCCTCATCTGCGAACTGCGGCAGCAGGTTCTTAAGGTCGGCAACCTTCGCGTCATAGTCCGCGGGGATCTGCGCCGTAAGGGTCACCGGGCCGTACTCCACAGAATCCGTCGGAGCTGTGATCTCAAAGCGCAGGTCTGACTCCACGACGATGAGGATGAACTGCTGACGTCCCACCTCGCTGCCGTTGAGCGATACGACCTCTGTGTACTGGTGAATGCCGGATTTATACGGATCGTAGTCCAGGCTGCCATCATTAAAAAGGAATTCCTCCGTGCTGATCGGCTCACCGGAGATTGTGCCGTCTTCCGCCGTTTCGTACCAGGCGTAGGTGAGACCATCGGTCACATAGTTCATGCTGCCGTCTTCACCGGTGCAGGTCACGTAGCCGCCCCCAAGGTACATAGGCTTGACCGTCTCACCCTCAGCAAAAGCCGAGATAACGGACACGTCCACCGGATTTGGATTAAACACTACCTCGCCGCTGACCGGCTGCGTCCCGTCAGGTGCCGGAGCATTCGGTGCGGCAAGGTCCACATTGTCTTCTGCTTCACGCGCCAGGCCCGGAGCCATCTCCATTCCGCCTGGTCCGTCTGCTGCGAGAGCCGTTCCCGCGAGCGACAGCGTGAACATGACGGCCGCAGCAGCCGCCGTCAGTTTCTTCAGTCCCATTTGTTTCCCCTTTCAGCTATGATTCCCACCAGCCTGCACTGCCCCCGCAGGCCTGTTTCCCGGACCTCTTTTTTCTTCCCGCCGCGTCCGGAACAGCCACGCCGGAAACGCGGAGCCGACGGCATTGCCCACAATGGCAATCAGCAGCGTCAGCACGCCCATCCAGCTGTACGTGCCGGATAGGAACAGATAAAAGCTGTCTGCGATGCAGTGGTCAAACTTGCACAGGACAAGCACCATCACGCAGATCAGCACCACCAGACCGCTCAGAATCGGCCGCACCTTGGCTTTCAGGTTCACGCGCCAGCTTGTATACAGAAGCACGCCGCAGAAAATGGACGAGACGAAGCAGCTTCCTATACCCTGCTCCGTTTTCATCTTCCATGTTTCCCGGGCTGCTTCCACGAAGGTGGGACCGTCATGCAGTGCCTGGATGCCGAGCGCACACAGCAGGCAGCCGGCAATGTTGCCGGCCAGCATAACGGCAAGAAACGGCAGCCAGCCTTTGCGGTGCATGGCCACCGTGTCGCCGACAGCACCCGTAAAGAGCGGGCTTCCCATCACGAGGATGGCAGCCACACCGCCGGCAAACAGAAATGCGCCGACAACTTCATCGTCTGCCGTGTAATGAAACGTGGCAGCAATGGCCAGGATCAGGCCGCTGTAGATGGAGTTGAAAAAAAGGCGCCTCGAAATGTGCATTCGCACGGCCTCACCTCCGGTTTTTCTGTTTTTCGGACCTCCAGCCGCAGGGCAGACGGCATGCCTCCGTCACCCTATGCCTGGACATTACAAACATATGACGCGCCAAAAGTCCATTTTGATTCTACAATAAATATTAAGAAAATGTAACATTTGCTCCGAAGGCAGCAATGGCAGTGCCTGTAAGCGGAATATCCCGGCATCCGCCCGGCGCGGGCGTATTGCTGTAGTCTGGCTGTGCGGTTTTATAAGGAAGAAAGTGAAACGAAGCAGAACTTCTCGTATCGCCGTACCGGGAGACTCTGCGGACAAACTGGTCGCGCCAAAACTGCGGGCCAGACCAAATCGGTCTGCGCTTTTTGGTCAGGCGCTGCGCGATCAGGAGTCCGCCGGAATGCTTCTGTATCAGATGCGTCCCGTTCGGACTGCGCAATGCTGGAAGAATGTTTTCAGAGGATGCTGCAATCATTTCAGCTGGAGGTAGACAATTGCCGGACGAAAAAAAGCTGCGCACAGGGGACGAGATCATGCAGACGCAGAGTCTCATGGACGATCTTCTCGTGGCGCTCTTCTTTGAGCAGGACTCGCCGGAGGCGAAAGCAGCGCCTGAGGAGATCCTGCGGACGATACTGAACGACCCTGAACTTTGTCGTGGAGCAGGATCATGCCGAGCATGTCCTCACGAATGCCGTTCATCACAGCGTCCAGATAGATGTCTGGGCACGAGACGGCAGTGGACGTCAGCTGGCGCTGGAGCTGCAGAAGGTGAGAGATGATGAG
>JAAUYQ010000034.1 GCA_014805015.1 Clostridia bacterium
GAGTAGGCCCGGGGAATTTCGCCCCGAGCCCCTCACGGAACCGGACGTGCGCCTCTCGACGCATCCGGCTCTTCGCGCTATTTCCCTGCATTTGCTCTGATCCTCCCCAAATCCTCCCTCAATGAGGTTGTCCGGGTTGTCTTTGCGCAGGTCAGCGCGGATGCCCCTTTGCTCCATACCCATTACGGCACTTCATCACTACTACGGGCATCTCCGCCCCTGCAGCACCCATCTCTACTTTCATCCTTACCGGTTCGCGGCTTTAAGATTTTTCGATTAGCATGACACTGCAGGTTCCCAAGTTGTGTCACAGTCGCCCAATGCACGTTCCAGCCACCTATACGCCGCCATAGGAGCGGGCTGCATGCAGGTTCGCATCCGCTCTTGTCCCGACTCAGGATCGGGGAATCGGTTTTCCATGGAATTACACGTTTCGACGCCTCATCGGATGGTTTACTTCCGTTCTGCTCCGTGCATCATACCTGCCCGGTATATCCCCTGGCTTTTCCTCCACCGTTCACTACCGCAGTCTTGAAAACCCAGCAGCGGGAGGCGGTTTGGTGGGTGCGCCTGTCGCTCCCCACCGAGGGGCCACTCCATCTTTCAGAGATCCCTCATCAACTGTGCACCTTTTCTTGGCACACCGATCCCTTGTGTTTTCGGGAAAGAGCGCGCTGGGCCTGTTTGAGTCTGCGGAGCGTCTGGTTAAGATACCGGTGGTTCGCGTATTTCACTCCGTCTGAGGTAATCACAAGATCTTTGAGGCCGCAGTCAAGGCCAACAGGATTTGTTATACCTGCGGTATCGGGCTGTGCTGGGTCGTCTGTTTCGTAGCAGGTGGAAACATAATACCGTCCGTCTGGATCCTGCGATACC
Source organism: Clostridia bacterium (assembly GCA_014805015.1). GTDB lineage: Bacteria > Bacillota > Clostridia > Christensenellales > Christensenellaceae > JAAUYQ01. The sequence goes on from JAAUYQ010000034.1 coordinate 877, forward strand.
GTTGCACCCCGAATACGCCCATCCGGAAAGCGTGGTGTACGCGCTTTTACCCATCCGAGTTTAGGCAGCCTAACTGCCTTGCTGCGCACCTCGATGCTGGGCGGACCGGCAGGTATACGCTCGCCGTTTTCGTCCAGCATGACTTCGCTCCCTTTCTCAGATTTTTTTGGATAGCGTTTGTAGTTATAGATGCATTTTGTCGTATACGACTGATGCCGGTCACGCTTGCGTTTAAACCGAGGAAAGGATGCCCTGCTGTCAAAGAAATTCCGGTAGGCTGAGTCGAGTCGTTTCAGCTCAGACTGAAGCGCTGTGGCGTCTACTTCGCTGAGCCACGCAGTTTGCTCCTGCTTCTTCATAGCAGTCAGTATGCTGCTGGTATCACCGTAAGGAACTGTCACGAAATTATTCAGATAGGAGAATCGTTCTATTCGCTGTAACCATCGGCGATTTCATTATTCCAACTCGACGAGTTATTTCGTGACGATTCCTAAGTCATGGACAGACCGTATTTAGTCCACGCCTCCTGGCGCAGGGCGAGCATAGCGTTATACACGAACCGGCAGCAGCCAAAAGTCCTGCCAATCTGCTTACGCTGCTTGCGGTTTGGCTCTATACGGTACTTGATAACGTTTTCCATAGCTCTATTATACTGCGCGCGCCATTCATCTCACGTCTGAAGACGCGAGATGAATGGCGCATGGAGAAAGATCCGCTGCCGGACCGGCCTGCGTTCAGGTGGCTGCATCCCTGAGCGCGCGGCGGTAGGAGGCGGGTGTGGCGCCGAGACGCTCGCGGAACAGCTTGGTGAAGTAGCTCTGGTCGGTGAAGCCGCAGTCGGCGCAGATTTCCGGAATGCCCAGAGACGTGTCTTCGAGCATAAGCCGCGCTTTTTCAAGCCGCAGACCAAGCAGGAACTGCTTCGGGGACTGTGAAGTGAACGTGCGGAACAGCCGCTGGCAGCTGCGGACGCTGACATGCGCACTCCCGGCAATTTCCTCAATCCGGACACTGCGGGTATAGTTTGCCTGCAGGAAGGAAAGCATCTGCCGCATCGCTTTCGATGCCTCCGTCTGCCGCACGCTCACCGGTCCGTCTGGAACCGCATGGTCGCTAAGGTGCATCGCCGCTTCGGACAGGAGGCTCCTGACTGTAATCTCGTAGCCGTGAAGCGCTTCCTTGTGCGCTGCTGCAGCCCGGCCGACCAGAGAAAGAATCTTCTGCTGCCAGGGTTCGTCCGCCAGCAGCACGGCTGAGAGAGCCAGAGACGAAACCAGCGGGTCGAGATATTTGCGCCAGAACACGGACCCCGTGCTGCCGCCGATCAGGGAAGGCATGAAGAGCAGATAGGTGAGATTGGCGTCCCGGCCCTCGAGCTCCGCATAGGAGTGCAGCACGCCTGTATTGACAAACAGACCGGTTCCGGGACCGAGCCGGTAGGTGCGGCCATTTACGGAAGCAGTCAGGGTGCCGTCCGAGACGAGTACCATCTCAAATTCCTCGTGCCAGTGCAGTGAACAGGCGTTGCCACGGTAATGATCCGGACCGACCACGCAGGGAAACTCAGCGCTGCTGGCAGTGCGCTCCCGTCCACCGGGAAGCAGGCTGCAGTCGGGACCGTCGCCCTTGATGACGCAGCTGGTGACGTACATTCGGTCTTCCTTTCTGTCAGCCGGCCTGCGTGAGCGATATCACGCGGGCTTCATAAGGCCGCAGCAGATCACTGCTGCCCTCGTAGTTGCCAAGAAGAAGACGGCCTTGGTCTTCGCCGAAGGGACTCGGTTTGGGAGAACCGCTGAAGTTGCACTCGATGCGGATCCGCTCAGAGCCGAGCGAGCGTACGTACGCAAAGACATGCGGGTCCTCTGCGGCTTCAAGCTCGAAGTGACCGTCCGTGAAGACAGGGCGGCGGCGCAGAGTGAGCAGACGCCGGTAATAGTGAAGGACGGAGGCGGGATCTTCCTCCTCACTCTGAACATTGATCCATTCTGCATTCTTGTTGACCGGCAGCCATGGCTGCCCGGTCGTGAAGCCGGCGGCGGGTCCCGGGGTCCACTGCATTGGGGTGCGGGCGTTATCCCGGCTGCTCCCGTACAGAGCGGCGGCTATCTGATCCGGATCTGCACCTGCCTTTTTCTGGGCACGGATGTAGTTGACGGACTCGAGATCGTCGTATGCCCCGAGCGGCATCTTTGTGTTGGTCATACCGAGCTCCTCACCCTGGTAGATCACCGGAGTCCCTCTGAGCAGATACGCAGCGGTAGCGAGCATCGTGGCCGACTGCGTGTGCCAGCGGCCCTCGTTGCCCCAGCGCGAGACGATGCGCGGCATGTCGTGATTTGTCAGAAACAGCGTCATCCAGCCCCGGCCTTCGAGACCCTCCTGCCAGCGGGCGAGGTGCGCTTTCAGACCCGGCAGGTCAAGCGGCTTTGTGTGCCATTTGTCACCGCCTCTGCGATCATAGTCCTCGATGCCGAACTCGAAGATCATGTTGAGCTCACTGCCGCCCGGTTCTGTGTAGATGAGAGCGTCTTCGAGGTCTGCCTCCGTATCCTCTCCGAGCAGGACGACCTCAGGGCCGAGTGCGCTGCGCATCTCCCGCAGGTACGCGTGCAGATCCGGTCCCTGGCAGCGCCGGCCGCAGGCCAGGTCTTTGCTTATGTATGGTACAGCATCGAGACGGAAGCCGGCCACTCCGGCTTCGAGCCAGAATCTCATGGCTGCGAAAACAGCCTGCCGTACCCGGCGGTTCTGCCAGTTGAGGTCCGGCTGGTGAGGAGAGAACGACCCGTAGTAGTACCGTCCCGCCTCGGGTGACCACGTCCAGGCCGGATCCCCGAAAACAGACACGGAGCCGTCGTCTGTGTCGCTCCAGATGTAGAAGTCCCGGTGTTCGCCGCCGGTCAGTGCATCCTGGAACCATGGATGAACCGAGGAAGTATGATTGAGGACCATGTCCATGACGATTCCCATGCTGCGGTCTCCTGCTGATCTGACCAGCCTGCGGAAATCTTCCATCGTTCCGTAGCGGGGATCAATGGTTCGGAAATCAGCCACGTCGTAGCCGTTGTCTTTCTGCGGCGAGAGATAGACCGGCGAGAGCCAGATGAGGTCTGCTCCGAGATCACGAATGTAGTCAAGATGTGCCGTGATGCCCGCGAGGTCTCCCTGGCCGCTGCCGGTCGTGTCTGCAAAGCTTTTGGGGTAGATCTGATAGATGACGGCGGATTTCCACCAGTCGGGCCGGGTTCTGTCGGGCATGCTGTGCCTCCTTGTCTGCTATGCTCACTTCTTGCGGCGGCTCTGCCGCCGGCTCCGTATCCATGGTAATTCTGCGCCAGCAGACGTCCCCGTGCCATAATAAAACCGCCGATGGATATAAGAAACGCGCCGGTCTGCGAATAACTGCCGATCGGGGCCGCCGCTTCCGGTCAGGGGCTAGCCGGCGCCGGCCCCAAAATTGCGTTCCCCCCGCCTGATGCCTATCATGTAGTAGGAGAAAAAGGAGCACAGTCTTGGACAGCACATACGAAAAAAATATCCGGAATTTCTGCATCATCGCCCATATTGATCACGGTAAGAGCACGCTTGCGGACCGGCTTATTGAGACAACCGGCACCGTTGCTGAGCGGGACCTGAAGGATCAGCTGCTTGACACGATGGAACTCGAGCGGGAACGCGGCATCACGATCAAGAGCCAGGCCGTGCGGATGATTCACAAGAAGGACGGGCAGGAATACGAGCTCAACCTGATTGACACCCCCGGCCACGTCGACTTTTCCTATGAGGTCTCACGGTCCCTTGCGGCCTGCGAAGGTGCTGTCCTGGTGGTCGACGCCTCGCAGGGCATTGAGGCGCAGACGCTCGCGAACGTGTACCTGGCGCTCGACAATGACCTTGAGATCATTCCGGTGATCAACAAAGTGGATCTGCCCTCCGCGCGGCCGGACGAGATTGCAGCGGAGATTGAGGAGGTGCTGGGCATTGAGGCACAGAATGCGCCGCGGGTCAGCGCCAAGAACGGCCTCAACATTGAGGCTGTGCTCGATGCCATTGTTGACCAGCTGCCGCCGCCGTCCGGTGAGCCGCAGGCACCGCTCAAGTGTCTTGTTTTTGATTCCTACTACGACAACTATAAAGGTGCCATCAGCTACGTCCGTGTGTTCGACGGGGAAGTGAAGCCCGGTGATACGATCCGCTTCCTGTCGACAGGCAGGGATTTTGAATGCACCGAGGTGGGCATCTTCTCGCCTGAGCTCACACCGATGAAATCGCTGCGGGCCGGTGACGTCGGCTACATCTGTGCCAGCATCAAGAATGTGGCAGATACCCGTGTCGGCGACACGATCACGCTTGCCGACAATCCGGCGCCCGAGCCCCTGCCCGGCTACAAGCAGATCACCCCCATGGTATTCTGCGGGATTTATCCGGCGGACGGAGCCAAATATGATGATCTGCGCACAGCACTTGAGAAACTGGCGCTGAATGACGCCTCGGTGCTGTTTGAGCCCGAAGTCTCCGCGGCGCTGGGCTTCGGTTTCCGCTGCGGTTTTCTTGGACTGCTCCATATGGAGGTCATCCAGGAGCGGCTGGAACGGGAGTTTGATCTCGACCTCGTGACCACGGCTCCGAGCGTTGCCTACAAGGTTTTTCTCACGGACGGCACTGAGCTTGATATCGAGAATCCCACGAACCTGCCCGATCCTGCGACCATTGATCATATGGAAGAACCCATGGCATCTGTCGACATCATGACGCCGGACGAATACGTCGGGGCGGTGATGGAACTCTGCCAGGAAAAGCGCGGGGTTTTCCGCAACATGGAGTACATTGAGCCGACCCGCGTCGTGATCCACTACACGATTCCGCTCAACGAAATCATCTACGATTTCTTTGATCTGCTCAAATCGAAGACGCGCGGCTACGCCTCCATGGACTACGAGGTCTCCGGCTACGAAAAGAGCGACCTCGTCAAGCTGGATATGCTCCTCAACGGCGACATCTGCGATGCGCTCAGCCTGATTGTGCACCGCGACCGTGCCTACCAGCGCGGCCGGACAATCGCGGAGAAGCTCAAGGAAGCTATCCCGAGACAGATGTTTGAGGTGCCTATCCAGGCAGCAATCGGCGGCAAGATCATTGCCCGCGAGACGGTGCGGGCTTTGCGAAAGGACGTTCTGGCCAAGTGCTACGGCGGCGACATCACGCGCAAGAAAAAGCTGCTGGAGAAGCAGAAAGAGGGCAAGAAGCGCATGCGGCAGGTTGGCTCTGTGGAAGTGCCTTCCGAGGCTTTCATGAGTGTCCTGAAAACGAATTAGGATTCGTCACCTCCTGTGCCTGGTATTTATTTGCACTGGCCCTTCTGCCTCAGTAAATGCGCATACTGCAGCTTTGTGTCGAGGCCGGATCAGAGTCTGGCTGTGCCCTATGCGAAGGCCCTGGAGACGGAGATCCGACAGGCGGCCGGACTGATCAGCTCCTGTGCAGACACAGTTTTTTTCGGTGGCGGGACACCTTCGCTTATGCGTCCGGATACGCTGCGGCAGCTGGTTGACGCCATGGAGGACAGTTTCGGCCTCGCCCGGGACGCAGAAATCACGGTGGAGATGAACCCGCGCACGGCCGGCCAGCCCTGGCTTGAGACGGCCCGCCGCGCCGGCGTGAACCGGCTCAGCATGGGCCTGCAGGCCGTGCAGGATCACCTTCTCAGGCTGCTTGGGCGGCGGCAGTCAGCATCTGACGCAGCGGAAACCTTTTATGCGGCCCGGCGGGCCGGCTTTTCCAATCTCAGTCTTGATCTCATCTATGGTATCCCCGGTCAGACCATGGCCGAATGGTACGAGACGCTGGAGTTTGCAGTCGGTCTCGGGCCGCAGCATCTGTCTTTATATGCCCTCAGCCTGGAGCCGGAGACCCCGCTCGCCGCGGCGGCAGCCGCCGGAGAAATCGCCCCGCCTGACGAGGATCAGGCAGCGGACATGTACGTTTTCGCCCGCAGTTTTCTGACTGGTTCCGGCTTCCGGCAGTACGAAATTTCCAATTTTTCCCGTCCCGGCTTCGAGTGCCGCCACAATCTCAAGTACTGGACGCTCGATGACTACCTGGGATTTGGCGCAGCGGCGTATTCGTGCCTCGGCCTGTCCCGCTTTGGCAACATTTCAGATATTTCTTGCTACATTTCTGTGATCGCGGACGGAGGCAGTGCTGTATCAGACCGCGAACAGATCAGTCCCAGGGAGCGGCAGCGTGAGTTTTTTATGCTGCGAACGCGTCTCACAGAGGGATTTTCCCCTGCCGAATTTGAACAGGCTGCCGGCGTGCCTTTTACAGAAACCGGCAGACCGGGACTGCGGCGTGCTGTGGAACTCGGGCTGCTCCGCAGACAGGAGGAACGCTTCGTCCCGACCGGCCGCGGCCTGCGTCTGCAGAATCAGCTGGCACTGCTGCTCATGGACGACGTGTGACAGTCCGGCGGGTGGCTCGCCAGATCCAGGCTGGATCCGGCAGCGCTTGCCCGGAGCCCAGGGCGGCGCCCGCAGGTGCCCGCATCCCAGGCACGGGCGCAATGCGTTCTGCTGTCTGCGCTCAACAGACGCCCCTCTGCCGCCAGGCTGCCCAGGTCGCCACAGCAAAACAGCACAATTTTGTGAACATGTTTGACAGCAGGCGGCTGCGGTGATACAAATATTGTTAGCACTCGATGGAGTCGAGTGCTAACCGGAGGGCAGAATGGAACTATCAGAGCGAAAACTGAAGATTCTGCAGGCGGTAATCCACGAGTATTCACTGACCGGCATCCCGGTTGGTTCACGGAATCTGTCCCGCAAAAGCGACCTGGCACTGAGTGCGGCCACAATCCGGAATGAGATGGCAGACCTCGAGGAGATGGGATATCTCGAAAAAGCCCATGCTTCTTCCGGCAGGCGACCGAACGCCCGTGCCTACCGGCTCTACGTGGACGAGCTGATGGAAGTGGACACGCTTACCGATGAGGATATGCAGCGGGTACGCAGCCATTTCGACCGCCGTCTGAACGGCATCAGCGAGGTACTTGACGCAGCGGCAGAGGCGGTGAGCGATCTCACCGACCATGTCGGCCTGGTCACAGACCCGCCGGCAGCTGACACGCGGCTTAAGCGGGTGCAGCTTGTGAAAGTCTCGGACGGCCGGGCTCTGGCCATCTTTGCTGAGGACAGCGGACAGGTGCGCGACAGCCTGATTGCGGTGCCGCCGTTTCTGGCTGCGAACGAACTCGAGCACCTCTCCAACATGCTGAGTGCTGAGCTGATGGACGTGCCGGTCAGTGAGACCGGCTCGCGCATCAAGGAACTGGCAGCCGGGGCTGTGGCGGAGCAGAAAATGGTTATGAACGCTGTTTTTGAGGCCATCAATAACAGCAGGGAGGCGCAGGGGATGCACCTGCGCGGCAAGCAGAATCTCTGGCGGTATCCCGAATACCAGGACCTTGGAAAGGCAGAGCAGCTGATGAACCTGCTCGATACGCGGGATGGGCTCGCTTCGCTGCTCAGCAGCGGCAGGGACCTGGAGTTTTCCATCCGGATCGGGACAGAACTCTCGCAGGACAGTTCGCTGCCGGAGCTCAGTGTGGTGACGACCACTTACCAGGCCGGAACCCGCCAGGGCGGCTCATTCGGCATTATCGGCCCGATCCGCATGGACTATGCACGCGCGCTTTCCGTGCTGCGGTTCGTGGGACGGAACCTGAGCGAGGTGCTTGAGGCTTTCTGGGAAGGGTCGTCAGACAGGGATGGAGGAACGCCGTAACGTGGCAGATGAAACAGTAAAAAGCGGGGCACCAGCGGAAGCGGACGAACCGGAAAACGCCGCGGAAACTCCGGCTGCTCCGGAGCCAGAAGATCATACAGATCCCGGGGCCGGCGAAGGACTGAGCGCGGAGCAGGTGGAACTGCTGCGGGCTGAGGTGCAGTCGGTCGGGGAAGAGCGGGACCGCTACCGCGATGCGCTCGTGCATGAACGGGCAGATTTTGAAAACTACAGAAAACGGAATGCGGCACTGGAACGCACCGCCTTTGAACGCGGCAGCGAGGACGCCGTGATGCGGATCCTGCCGGTCGTGGACAATTTTGAGCGTGCCCTGCAGGCAGGCGCCGAAGGCGAGAAATTTGCCGAGGGCATGAGCATGATCATGCGGCAGCTCCAGGATGTCCTGACCGCGCTCGGAGTCAGTGAGATAGATACGCAGGGAGAATTTGATCCGGCCGTGCATCATGCAGTAATGCAGGCGGAGGATGAGGACGTACCTAGCAATCAGATAGTGGAAACACTGCAGAAAGGCTACCGGATGGGTGACAGGGTCATCCGGGCAGCGATGGTGAAAGTAAATAAGTGATCTCAAGGAGGAATATATAGACATGAGCAAAGTGATTGGCATCGATCTGGGAACCACAAACTCCTGCGTTTCCGCGATGGAGGGCGGTGAGGCGGTCGTCATCCCGAACGCCGAGGGAGCGCGGACCACTCCGTCCGTCGTGGCGTTCTCAAACACCGGCGAGCGCCTGATCGGTCAGGTTGCCAAGCGCCAGGCCGTCACCAACCCGGACCGGACGATCAGTTCGATCAAGCGGGAGATGGGAACGGATTTTGATGTCATGATAGACAACAAGAACTATACGCCTCCGGAGATTTCCGCCATGATTCTGCAGAAACTGAAACAGGATGCGGAAGCGTATCTGGGTGACACGGTCACGCAGGCGGTCATTACTGTGCCGGCATACTTCAGCGATGCGCAGCGCCAGGCGACCAAGGATGCCGGCCGCATTGCCGGCCTCGAAGTCCTCCGGATTGTGAACGAGCCCACGGCGGCGGCCCTGGCCTATGGCCTCGACAAGAAAGATTCAGATCAGAAAATCCTGGTGTTTGACCTGGGCGGCGGCACGTTCGACGTTTCCCTTCTTGAGATCGGGGACGGCGTCATCGAGGTGCTGGCCACGAGCGGCAACAACCGTCTTGGCGGCGATGATTTCGACAACAAGATCGTCGACTGGCTGATCTCGGAATTCCAGAAGAGCACAGGCATCAACCTGGCCGGCGACAAAATCGCGATGCAGCGTCTGAAGGAGGCAGCGGAGAAGGCCAAGATCGAGCTTTCATCGGTGATGCAGACAAACATCAATCTGCCGTTCATCACCGCGGACGCCAGTGGTCCGCAGCACATGGACATTCAGCTTTCAAGGGCCAAATTTGATGAGCTTACGGCGGATCTGGTGGCCAAGACAGAAGGCCCGACGCTTACGGCGATCAAGGACGCAGACATCAGCAGCAGCGACATCGACAAGGTTATCCTGGTCGGTGGTTCGTCCCGTATTCCGGCGGTGCAGGAGATGGTCACGAAGATTACGGGCAAGGAACCGTTCAAAGGCATCAACCCCGACGAGTGCGTGGCCATGGGAGCGGCGATCCAGGCCGGTGTTCTCGGCAACGAGGTCAACGACCTGCTTCTTCTCGACGTCACTCCGCTTTCCCTCGGGATTGAGACGATGGGCGGCGTGTTCACCAAGCTGATTGACCGCAACACGACCATTCCGACCAAGAAGAGCCAGGTGTTCTCAACGGCGGCAGACGGCCAGACGAGTGTGGACATTCACGTGCTCCAGGGTGAGCGCGGCATGGCAGCCCAGAACAAGACGCTCGGCAAGTTCTCCCTGACAGGCATTGCGCCGGCCCCGCGCGGCGTGCCGCAGATCGAAGTGACCTTCGATATTGATGCCAACGGCATCGTCCAGGTCTCGGCCAAGGATATGGGCACCGGACATTCCCAGGACATCACGATCACCGCTTCGAGCAATCTTTCTGAGGCAGATATCGAACGCGCTGTCAAGGAAGCGCAGCAGTATGCGGATGAGGACCAGAAGCGCCGCGATGAGGTCGATGCGAAGAACAGTGCGGATTCCCTGATCTATCAGACCGAAAAAGCGCTCAAGGACCTTGGCAGCAAGATTTCCTCGGCCGATCAGAAGAATGTACGCGATGCCATGGCAGCCCTCGAAGAGGCCAAGAAGGGAACCGACGTCGATGCGATCCGTACGGCAACGGAAAAACTGCAGCAGACGTCATATGAGACGTTCGGAAAGATCTACCAGCAGGGCGGCGCCGGCAGCGGTGAGCAGGATGCGTCCGGCAGCGGTCCGCAGCCGGACGGCTTCAGCCAGCGCGATGACGTAGTCGACGCGGATTACGAAGTCGTGGATGACGACGAAGAAAAGAAATAATCTGCAGAACGGAACCTCATGGGAGCCAGAGCATAGCTTTGGCTTCCGTGCTTTATCGGAGGAGGGACAGTGGCCAAAGACTACTATGAGACGCTCGGGATCAGCAAAGATGCGACCGCAGACGACATAAAGAAAGCCTACCGGCAGCTGGCAAAGAAGTATCATCCGGACCGGAATGCAGGAAACGACGAAGCGGCCCAGAGATTCAAGGAAGTGAATGAGGCGTATCAGGCGCTTTCGGATCCGGACAAGCGCAAGCAGTACGACACGTACGGCAGCACGGGCTTCGGGACGGGAGCCGGCGGGCCCGGCGGCTACGGCGGTTTCGACTTCGGCAGCGGCGGGTTCTCCGGCGGCAGCTTTGAAGGTTTCGGCTTCGATTTCTTCGAGAATCTTTTCGGCGGCGGCTCCCGCGGCCAGGGCGCGCAGCGGCGGGGACCGCAGCGGGGTGCAGATCTTGAGTACACCATGCATCTCACTTTTGAGGAGGCTGCTTTCGGCGTGAGTAAGGAGATCAGCCTGATGCGTACTGTGGCCTGCCATACGTGCGGCGGTTCGGGGGCCAAACCCGGCAGCGGCCGGCATGCCTGTACGACCTGCGGGGGTTCGGGCGAGATCCGTTCCCAGGAAAACAGCATCTTTGGTACTATGATCAGAAGCCGGGAGTGCCCGGACTGTCACGGAAAAGGCACGATCACGGAGGATCCATGCGAGGTGTGCGGCGGCAACGGTACAGTGCGTGAACGCACGACGATCCGCATCGACGTGCCTGCCGGCGTGGATGACGGCATGGTCATGCCGCTCCGCCGTGAAGGAGACGCAGGTCCGGACGGCGGCCCGCCCGGAGATCTGTATGTGCGCTTTGCCGTCGCACCGAGTCCGCTCTACGTGCGGTCCGGCAGCGACCTGTATCTGGACGTTTCCATCAACATGGTGGAAGCGGCAACAGGCTGTGAGGTCCAGGTGCCGACCCTGGACGGGGCGGTCCGCTACAAGATTCCGGAAGGAACGCAGCCGGGCACGGTTTTCCGCCTGAAGGGCAAAGGTATCCGCCAGCTGCGCTCGAACCGCAATGGGGATCTGTACGTCCGGGCGAACGTGGTTATTCCGAAGCGGACCTCGGGCCGGCTCGAGCGGCTGCTGAATTCCTACGCGGATAAGGCCAAACTGCCGGAGCCGAAGTTCGGCAGACCGAAAGACGCCTTCTGAGGCGCACTCCCTCCGGTACAAGGCCGGAGGCAGAGCAGGAGACAAGCATGTCAGTAGAAGTAATCCGCACCGGTCAGCACCGGGATGGCCGGGATATTGTTCTTTTTGATATCGAAGTGCCAGGCATGGAAATGCGCATGACGAACTACGGCGGCATCATCATGCTGCTGAAGGTTCCCGACCGGAACGGCGAGCTGGTGGACGTGGTTCTCGGCTTCGATGAGCTTGAGGACTACTTTACGCGCAGCCCGTATTTCGGAGCCCTGGTCGGCAGATATGCCAACCGGATCCGCGAGGGCCGTTTTGTGCTTGACGGCAAGAGCTACCAGGTGCCGGTCAATGCGAGCGGCAATGCGCTGCACGGCGGGCTCACCGGTTTTGACAAGAAGGTCATGAACTGGGAAGTCACGGGCGAGAGCAGCGTGCGGCTGACGTACGTAAGTCCGGACGGAGAGGAGGGCTTCCCCGGTGAGCTGCGCCTTGAGGCCGAGTATGCTCTGACGCCGGAGCATGATCTGCTTCTCAGATACCGCGCCGTCACCGACCAGGACACGGTGGTGAATCTAACCAACCATTCCTACTTCAATCTATCCGGCAGCGGCGACATCCTCGGCCATGAAGTGCGGATCAATGCGGATCAGTTCACCGAGGTGGACGGCAAGGGCATTCCCACCGGGACGCTGCTTGACGTTGCGGGAACGCCCATGGATTTCCGTGAGCGGCATACGGTGGGTGAGCGCATTGACTCTGATTATCCGCAGCTTGCGCAGTTCAGAGGCTATGATCACAACTACGCCCTCAACGGCGGGGAGTGGGCAGCAGAGGCGTATTCGCCGAAGACCGGCATCCTGATGAAGGTCCGCACGACGCTGCCGGGCATGCAGTTCTACGCGAGCTGCACGCTCGGTCCGCTCGAAAACGCGAAAGGCGGCGCGCGCTACGATCACTACGGGGCTGTCTGCTTCGAGACCCAGTTCTATCCGGACTCCCCGAACCATGAGAATTTCCCGTCTGCGGTGCTGCGTGCCGGGGAAACGTATGAGCAGGAGACCGTGTACAGCTTCCGGACGGAGTGAGGGCCGGGCACCGAGCTTTTGGAGGGGTAGCCATGCAGTGGCGCAGGATAATTGTGCACAGTGAGCCGGAGCAGGAGGAGATTGTCACGAACATTCTGCTCGAGTCCGGTGCACAGGGAGTGGCAGTGAGCGGCAGCTGGGAGGACGACATTTCCAGGGCCGGGGAATGGGACTATGTGGACGGACTTGCGGAAGTTCCCTACAGCGTTGAGGCCTACTACGGAGCTGACGATGAGAGGGTCACCGGAAAAATTTCCTGGCGGCTCGAAGCAGCGCTCGGAGCAGCGCCCAGAGTGGAAGCGGAGACGGTGGATGACGCGGACTGGATGAATGCCTGGAAGGAATTCTTTGGGCCGGTCCGCGCCGGGGACCACCTGGTTGTCAAGCCGACATGGAGCGAGTATGACGCCTATCCCGGTGATATTGTCGTTGAGATTGATCCCGGGATGGCGTTCGGAGCCGGAGGACACGAAACGACGCGCATGTCGCTGCGCCTGATTGAGCAGTTTCTCTATCCAGGCGAGACAGTGATTGATGTCGGCAGCGGCAGCGGCGTGCTTGCGATTGCCGCGGCTAAGCTGGGTGCGTCCGTGGTCTATGCCCTCGAGGCCGACCCGGTGGCAGCGGATGTCGCGAGGGAGAATGCGGCTGCGAACGGTGCTGATGCCGTGCAGGTGGAGCACAGCGACCTGCTTGCGGCGCTGCCCGCCGGCATGCAGGCAGACATGGTCGTTGCCAATATCATTGCGGACGTTATCATACGGCTGATTCCGGAGCTTGACGGGGTTCTGCGACAGAGTGGCATGTTCATCTGTTCCGGCATCATAGACAGCCGGCTCGACGATGTGCTCGAGGTACTCAGATGCAATGCACTGCGGCCGATTGTGGTGGAAAGCGACGGTGAATGGCGCTCAGTCGCGGCGAAGCGCAAAGAATGAGACGGTTCCATACCGCTCCGATAGGTAGCCGGAGCGAAGTCATGCTTGACCCTGAGCAGTCGCATCACCTGCGCGACGTGCTCCGGCTTGAGATGGGCGAGCAGGTCATTCTGAGCGATAACAGCGGCTATGATTATACGGCCAGGATCATGTCCCTTGACGGGCCCGTTATCTGCCGTATCGAGGGCCGGGCCCGCGGCGCGAGTGAGATGTGCGTGGCAGTTACTGTCTACCAGGCTGTCATCAAGGGCGATCACTTTGACTATGCCGTGCAGAAAATGGTCGAGACCGGTGCAGCAGCCATTGTGCCGTACCTGGCGCAGCGCTGCGTCCGGCGACCTAAGAACCCAGAGAAATTCGTGGAGCGGGCGCAGCGGATTGCACTCGAGGCAGCAAAACAGTGTGAGCGGTCTGTGACGCCGCCGGTTGGGCCAATCTGCGATTTCTCAGAGGTTCTTGAGCAGATCCGGAACGGCTTCACGATCTTCGCCTATGAGCGGGAAGACCGAAGGACGCTCCGCAGCCTGCTCAGCGCCGGCTGCCCGGAGCGCGCCGCGCTGATCGTCGGCCCCGAAGGCGGCTTTGCGCCAGAGGAGACGGAGGCCCTGCTCGAAGCAGGTGCGCATGCTGTTTCGCTCGGTCCGCGGATTCTGCGTTCGGAAACGGCAGCACCGTACGTGCTGGCCCAGATTGACTATGCCTGCTGCACAGAGTGAATGCTCGCCGCCTGAAGCTGCAGGTGTCAGCGGATTCTTTGCGGCGCATGACGACAAAGAACGCCCCTTGGAAAGCGAATCCAGGGGCGTTCGGCCGCTTCTGAGAGCAGTGCGTCTCAGAACGAGATCTGCATGAAGAGTGCGATGATACACAGCAGGACGGAGCAGGGCACGTACAGATAGCGCCCGGTGAGGTACCAGCGCTTTCCAGGGGCGTGCCGGCCGGCGCCGAGATCCACAGCGCTCATCAGATCCTTGCGCGGCATGATCCAGAACCAGCTGACCGCGCCGAGCGTGGCGCCGATGGGGATAATATAGATGGATACGACGTCCATCCAGGGCCCCCAGATGTTGATCTCCTCCATAAAGAGCCCGAAACCGAGACAGATGACGCACAGCAGAACCAGCATCAGCCGCCGGTTCAGCCGCGGGAACCGGTAAAGGAGCGATTCGCCGACCGCTTCGAGCATATTCTGCAGCGAACTGATGCCGGCAAAGACCAGTGCTATGTAGAGGATGATGGCAAAGACCTGTCCGAACGGAATGTCCTGCAGGATGCGGGGCAGCGTGACAAACAGCAGGGACGGACCGGCGCCAACGTCAAACTGGTAGGCGAAACAGGCCGGGATGATGACAAGCGCGGCGGTCATGGCAGCGACGGTGTCAAACAGCGCTGTCTTGCGGCCCAGGGCTGCCACATCCTCATTCTTTCCAAGGTAGGCACCGTAGACGATCATGCCGCTCCCCGTGATGGAGAGGGAGAAGAATGCCTGTCCCATCGCCCAGACCCAGACCATGGGGTCGAGCAGCTGTTCCCAGCGGCAGGTGAACATGTATGCGTAGCCCGCTGACGATCCCGGCATCATAGCGACGCGGATGGCCAGGACGATAAAGATGATGAAGAACAGGGGCATCATGATGCGGTTGGTCTTCTCAATGCCCTTGGCGCCGAGTGCGAGGGTGAGGAGGGTCACGACGACGACGATGACGTGCCAGGGCGCCACCGAGAACGAAGTGCCCGAAAAGGAGCTGAACCACTGTTCAGTGTCGACGTGACTGAGCTCACCGGTCAGGGATGATCCGAGTGCCTGGAACACATATGAGATGATGACGGCATAGCCGATGGCGATGCACATCGAGCCGGCCAGCGGTAGCCAGCCAATGAATTTGCCGGCCGTGCGGGTTCCGCTGCCCCTGAGGGACCAGGCCATTTCATACGAGCCGAGCGTTCCGGTGCCGGCACGGCGGCCGACAGCGTATTCAGCGGTGAGGCCGATATTCCCGAACAGGGCAATGAACAGCAGATAGATGATCAGAAAGGCACCGCCGCCGTTGCTGCCAAGTTTCGCCGGGAAGCCCCAGACGTTGGCCATGCCGACCGCGGAGCCGACAGTAGCCAGCACAAAGCCCCAGCCGCTTGCAAACTGTTTGTGTGAGGAATTCGATGACAATTGTGCTTCTCCGATAGGCAGAGGGAAATGTATGTTCCCCGAGCAGACCTGACGGCTTCCTGAGCGGATCTGGCAGCCGTCATCCATGTGATTACCGCGTCTTAGTGTATACTGCAGGCGGGCTTGTGTACATCCCAGACTGTCTGTCGGGCGGGCTGTATTCCGCTGTGAGCCGGGTGTGCGGCTGAGGCCCGGACGGCATGGCTGCGGCCGCATGGATGCACGTTTGTCCGCGAAATATCAGGAGGATCCCGGAGTGAAGACAGTCAGCGCCCTGACACTGGGCTGCAAAGTGAATCAGTATGATACAAACGCGATGCTGGGGCTCTTCCGGGAGGCCGGATATGAGATTGTGCCCTGGGGAGCCGCCTGTGATATTGCGCTTGTCAATACCTGTGCGGTTACGAAGACAGCCGAGCATAAGTGCCGCTCCGCAATCCGGCAGGCAGCTGGACGGGGCAGTGCCGTCTGCGTGTGCGGCTGTCTGGCGCAGAAACAGAAAGAAGCGCTGCTCAGCGAAGCAGGTGTCTGCTGGGTGGTCGGGACTGCCGGACGCAGCGGTATTGTCGGCCTCGTGGAGTCTGGGCACGGCAAAGTTGCTGCCGGCGAGCGCAGCGCTTTCGAGGAGCTGGAGATTGCTGACGCCGGAAGCCGCACGCGGGCCGTCGTGAAGGTGCAGGAAGGCTGCAGCAACTACTGCGCATACTGCATCATTCCCTTTCTGCGGGGCAAGCCGCAGTCCCGGCCTTCTGCGTCTGTGCTCAGGGAAGTGGACCGGCTTACCCGAGCAGGCGTGCGCGAGATTGTGCTGACCGGCACGAATCTCGCCTCATACAGCGACGAAGCCGGCGGTCTGGCCGAACTCATTGCGGCCGTTGAAGAAAGGTGGACGGTCGGCCGGCTGCGGCTCGGGTCGCTGGAGCCGGGTTTTTTCACTGCGGAAATCAGCAGGCGCCTGGCGGATTCAGAAATTCTCTGTCCGCATTTCCACCTGTCTTTGCAGAGCGGTTCGGCACGCATTCTGGCGGCGATGAACCGCCACTATTCTCCCGGCGAGTACCTGCGCGAGCTCGACCGAATCCGCAGCTTTTTTGATGATCCGGCCATTTCCACGGATGTCATGACCGGTTTTCCCGGTGAACAGACAGAAGACTTTGAGCAGACAGCAGCGCTGGTGCGCCGTGCGGCCTTTGCCCGCCTGCATGTCTTCCCGTATTCGGCGAGAGAAGGGACGCGCGCTGCCCGGCAGAGCGGCCAGGTGCCGCAGGCCGAGCGCCGCCGCCGGGCACTTGAACTCATCGAAACCGGGCGCGAGCTTGAGGGGGCCTATGCATCTTCGCAGCTCGGCCGGATCCACAGCGTGCTGTTTGAAGAAGAAGAAGACGGTATGGCGAGCGGCTACTCCGAGCGCTACATTCACGTCCGCGCCCGGGGAGGCCAAGCGGGCACGATCGGCCGGGTCCGGACTGCGCAGACCGCGGAGGCTGTCCTGCTGGGTACAGTTTTGGCTGACTGAGCAGGGTATGTGCTAGAATGCCCGTGGGAGGAAAACTGTTGTGAGTGATTGTTTGTTCTGCCGGATTGCAGCGGGCAGCGTGCCTTCTGCGAAGGTATATGAAGATGATATGGTCTACGCGTTCAAAGATATAGATCCGCAGGCCCCGTTGCATGTGCTGATCATCCCCAAGAAGCATATCCAGTCCGTTCTGCAGGCTGGCGGTGAGAATGCGCCGTATGTGGCGGCGATGATGGATGCGGCCCGGAAGATTGCGAAAGATGCAGGTGTCGATGAAAGCGGATTCCGGCTTGTCATGAATACGGGCGCGGACGGTGGCCAGACCGTGGACCATCTGCATGCCCACCTGCTCGGAGGCCGCTCACTCGGCTGGCCGCCGGGCTGATCGCGGCGTTCAGGCAGTGCGGGTCGTACAGGAAAGAAAGTGCAAGGAAGCAGCTTTTGTCATCCTGGAAGCGGGCTGCAATTGACACCACGGGCGCTTTCCAATATAATCTAAAGCTACACGGGGTGCAGAGATGTTTTCTTTGTGTTGCAATTGAAAGTACCGCATGGTCTGTCGACCTCGCTGAAATAAACTCCCAGTCTAGTGGCGCATACTGGTTAGAGTAGGGGAGGGGGGATAAGGATGTCAGAAATTCGCGTTGGTGAGAACGAAAGCCTGGAAAGTGCGCTGCGCAGATTCAAGCGCAAGTGTGCACGTGCCGGCGTCTTGGCGGAAATCAGAAAACGTGAGCACTATGAAAAGCCGAGCGTGAAGCGTAAGAAAAAAGCTGAGGCAGCCCGGAAAAGGAAACGCTGACCTTTCAGGCCGGCAGCGAGTGACCGCGTCTCCTTTGCGGGACAAACGGACGCAGATGAGGAAGAAACCGGCGGAAGCAGTGTTTTGATTTTGAAGCAGACTGCAGCTGAATGGTGCGGTAAGATAAGTGAAGAAAGGGGCCCGATACCTGGTGGTTTCGGGCTTTTTTTCAGTGGTGCGAGCGGCTGCCGCACTGGCAGCCCTAGGAGGAATTGGCGAACTTGGCAGAGAACCAGACGCTGGTTCCGTTTGACAGCATGGAGCAGCAGTCCGGCGTCTACGGAACCTTCGATGAGAATCTGGATGTGATCACAACAGCCTACGGAGTCACGGCCCGCACGGTGCCGGAAGGACTGGCTCTCAGCGGTGCCGAGGATCAGGTCCGGCAGGCGCGCGAGACGGTAAGTGTCCTCAAGACCTGGCAGAAGCAGGGCGAAACGCTCGACAAGAATGCTGTGTCGCGGGCAATCGACCTCGTGGCTGACGGCAGGGCAGCCGACGCCGAGCGCATGGTCAGTGACGTGATTGCGATCACCTCAAGCGGGAAGCCGGTGAAGGCCCGTTCCATCGGACAGCGGCAGTATGTGGAGGCGATCCGCAACAATACAGTCGTCTTCTGCGTGGGACCTGCCGGGACCGGCAAGACGTACCTGGCGATGGCGATGGCCGTGATTGCCCTCAAGAACAAACAGGTCAGCCGGATCGTGCTGACGCGCCCGGCGGTGGAAGCGGGCGAGAGTCTGGGTTTTCTGCCGGGGGATCTGCAGAACAAGGTAGATCCTTACCTGCGGCCGCTGTATGATGCGCTCTACGATTTCATGGGCGCGGAAGCGTATCAGAAACTGCAGGAAAAAGGTGCTGTGGAGGTGGCGCCGCTCGCCTACATGCGCGGCCGGACCCTCAACGATGCCTTCATCATCCTTGACGAAGCGCAGAACTGCACCAACGAGCAGATGAAAATGTTCCTGACCCGCTTTGGGGAAGGTTCCAAAGTGGTGGTGACGGGTGACCTCACGCAGATCGACCTGCCCCGCGAGCGGGCTTCCGGTCTGCGGCGCGCTATCGATATTCTTGGCGGCATTGACCAGATTTCTGTGCGGCACCTCACACACAAGGATGTCGTCCGCCACCCCATTGTGCGGCGGATCGTCAAGGCCTATGACAACTATGAGGCCGGCCGGGCCAAATCACACCGATGAGCGCGCAGATTGAGCTTCTGACAGAATGCGACGTGCCGGAAGGTGCCCGCGCCTGGATTGAGACGGCGATGAAGGAGGCTGCAGAGCGGCTCGGGGCATTCAGCTGCACCGTGCTGCTGACGACAGAGGACGAGATCCAACGACTTAACCGGGAGTTCCGCGGTATTGACCAGGTGACAGATGTGCTCTCTTTCCCGAGCCGGGACGCGGACGGCCCGCCGGAGCCGGACGGCTTTGCGGGGGATATCGCGGTGTGCGTGACACGCGCAGCGGAGCAGGCTGAGGCGCTCGCTCAGCCCCTGGAGCAGGAACTGGCGTTTCTCTGTGTCCATGGGGCCCTGCATCTGAACGGCTGGGACCATGAGCAGGAGACGGAGGCGGAAGAGATGTACGCGATGCAGCGCGAGATCATGCGGGACGTGCTGGCCCGCTTTGGCGATGGAACCTGAGACACCGCGCCGCATGCCGCCGAAGGGCAGGAACCCGCGGCTCGCAGCCAGCCTGAATCATGCGATCAACGGCTTTCTGCACTCCTTCAAGATGGAGCGCAACATGCGCTACCATGTGATTGTGGCGATTGCCGTCATTGTGGCAGCTCTGGTTACGCACGTAACCCGCTACGAGATGATGACGCTCATCATCGTGATTGCCTTCGTGTTCTGTGCGGAGATGTTCAACACGGCGATTGAGGCGCTGGTCGACCTGGTTGTGCACCGCGAATACAACGAGACGGCAAAGGTCGTCAAGGACGTTTCCGCAGGTGCTGTGCTCGTCGCTGCCATGTGCGCCCTGGTGGTCGGGTACCTGGTCTTCTACCGCCGCTTTTCCAATGTTGCCTACGAATCAGTCCATTCGCTGACCAACCTGCCCGCGTATGTGACTTTCGCTGCGCTTCTGCTGGTGTTTTTAGGGGTAATCATTATGAAGAGCCTCTTTATCAAGCGCGGCGGAACCTATGTGCAGGGCGGAATGCCGAGCGGCCATACGGCCTTTGCGTTTGCTCTGTTCACGGCCATTGCGTTTGTGTCCGCCAACCCCGTTGCCTCCACGTTCGCTGCAGTGCTGGCCATGCTTGTCGGGGAATCGCGTATGGAAACCAAGGTCCACAGCTTCCCGGAAGTTGTCATGGGCGCGCTGCTCGGCGTGGTCATCACGGTGCTGGTTTTTGAAGTGGTTCAGAATGTCATTTTGTAAGTGAGGAGACACTATGCTGTCAGAATTTGTGGCCCTGCTGGGCAGCCCGAACGTAGGCAAATCCACCCTGATCAACGCCCTCGTCGGCAGGAAAATTGCCATTGTCACCAAGAAGCCGCAGACGACCCGCACCAGGATTGTCGGGGTCTACACAACGCCGGAGTTTCAGATTGTGTTTGTCGACACCCCGGGCATCCATACCGCCAAGAACAAGCTTTCCGAATACATGGTCAAGACGGCGGAGACGGCTTCGCGCGATGTGGACGTCAACGTCTTCGTTGTGGACGCCAAGATCGGCATCGGCGAGCGGGACCAGGAGATCCTTTCCAAGCTGCCAAGGTCAGTGCCGCTGATCATAGTCATCAATAAGGTGGATGCGGTAGACAAGACACGTCTTGCGCATGTTAAGGAGCAGGCAGAGCAGTACGGCAGCGAGATTCTGGAACTTTCGGCCAAAGAGGGCATCGGGGTCGGCAGTCTGGTGGAAGCGCTGAAGCCCTACCTCAAGGAAGGACCGCAATTCTATCCGGAGGACATGATTACTGACCAGCCGACAGAAGTCCTGGCTTCGGAAATCATCCGCGAAAAGGCCCTTAAGAGCATCGGCAAGGAAATTCCGTATGGGATCGGCGTGGAGATTGAGAAGTTCCAGAAAGAGGAAAACCGGGATCTGTATCACATCGAGGCAGTTTTGTACCTGGAGCGCGACTCACATAAGAAGATTGTGATCGGTGCCGGCGGCCAGAAACTGAAGAAGATCGGCACCGCTGCCCGTGAGGACCTGCAGGAATTGCTCGGCAGCAAGGTGTTTCTGAAGCTCTGGGTGAAAGTGAAGGCAGACTGGCGCAACAAACAGGGCTTCCTGCGGTCGCTCGGCTACCATGCCGACTAAGAAAGCACCCTCTGACCTTGTGGCATCTCTCTGCCTGGTGCTTCGTGTCACGCAGTATGGTGAGGCTGATTCGATCCTGACCTTGTTTTCGCGCAGCGAAGGCCTCCTGAGCGCCCGGGCTTACGGAGTGAAGAGCCTCAAGAGCAGCTTCCGCGCGGCCTGCCAGCCTTTCTGTGTTGCAGAGTTTGAGTTTTACCGCCGCGGCGATCGCCTTTCCGTCAAGGCGGCGTCGGTCAAATCGCAGTTTGCAGGACTCCAGGACGATTACACCGCGTATGTCTGCGGCTGCATTATTCTTGAACTGACAGAAAAAGTTCTGGTTTATGCCGAAGAATACGAGGAGATCTTCCGGCTGACAGTCAGTGCAGTCGCGGCACTTAGCAGCGAAGCGCTGCCGCCGAAGAGCATCCTGCTCTTTTTTCTGATCAGGCTGACATATTATCTGGGTGTTTTCCCGGTCGTGACCAGCTGCGCGTCCTGCGGAGCTGCGGTTCCGTGCCCGCAGTTCTGGTCCTCAGCCGAGGGCGGTGTCATCTGCGAAAACTGCGCCCGAACGCAGCCGTCTGCGCCGGCAAACCTGCCGGTTCTCAGATGTCTGCGGAGTTTCGGACGCGGTCAGCTGCGGGATCTCACAGCCCACTCGACAGAAGAGGGGACGGCGGATGCTTCCTGCCGCCTGCTGATGGAATATCTGCGGGCGCAGTACGGGTTGCACCTACGTACCGCGGCGATGCTGCCGCGGTCGCGGACGACGTAGAGCATCTGCAGTGACGGTTGCAGCGTCTGCCAGACTGTCACTGCCTCCTTGCTCACAGGTGTGCCGTTGTGCGATTCGAAGGAAATCTCGTTGTCTGCCAGTATAACGGCGGATCCACCGCCGATTAATTATTAGACCGCAGAGATTCGCCCGTCCAGCGCGGCTTAACGACAGCTTGCGGAGTTTCTCCCTCAGCGGCGGAGGCTGCAATGCGGGAGCCTATATCGTGCAGTTCTGCACACAGACTGCATTTATTCAAAAGTACCGCGTGGGGCTCTCCGCGGTATTTGTCATAGTTTGGCCGCAGAAATGCAGTAAGGGACAGAATGGCCGTTGGCGGCTCAGGAAGTGCTGTCGAGACCGGTTGTGAGGGCGCCGTCTCTGAGCCCGGCCGTTTGGCACTCGTTGAGAGACCCGAAAGAGTCATTGAGATGTCAGCCTGCCAGAAGAGGGCCGGTTTCTGTCGCCAACGCGTGGCCCCGTTCTGTACGACGTCGAACGAAATGCATTGCCGCCAGCGAGCTTGGGCGGTCCGCGATCAGGACTATTCTCTGGATTGAACTGTTTTCCTCGGATTCGACCAAGAGTTCAAAAAGACAATATGAAAAGACCCCGTGCGATTGCCGCTGCCGGGGGTGTCTGTTAAGATAGATGCTTCCGGCAACAGCCGCGCAAATTTTAATCTCACAGGAGGATCTTTTCAGTGAAGA
>JAAUYQ010000035.1 GCA_014805015.1 Clostridia bacterium
GGCTTGAAAAAGCCCCTGCTTGACTAGCCTCAGTCAGCCGGTACGTGATTAGTCACGGCGAGCTGGCTACGTTATCTGGGAAATAGGTACCTTTGGATCTACAGCCGAGTCCGAAGCTCTACGGCATATGGTTAAACAGCCCTGATGGGTAGGGACAGTGCTGTATGCGCCAAACCCCGGAATACCCTTGGCGACGGCTGCACTACTCCGCGAGGAGATTTACTTAATGGTCTATGTACTGAACAAAGACAGAAAGCCTCTCATGCCGACAGAACGGCACGGGAAGGTCAGAAGGATGCTTCGGGACGGCCAGGCGAAGGTTATTCGCAGGGAGCCGTTCACGATCCAGCTTCTGTACGGAACAACAGAATATGCGCAGCCCATAACGCTGGGCGTAGACGCCGGCTCGAAGCATATCGGACTTTCAGCATCCACGGCAAAGAAAGAACTTTATGCAGGTGACGTGCAGCCGCAGACCGATGTCACAGAGAAACTGAGTACCCGCAGGGAAGCACGGCGTGCACGCAGAGGCCGCAAGACAAGGCACAGAAAACCGCGCTTCGACAACCAGAAGCGCTCCAAAGGCTGGCTGGCGCCGTCAGTGCAGCACAAGGTAGACTGTCACCTGAACCGCATCGCCTTTGTGCACGCGATCCTGCCAGTCTCGAAAATCATCGTGGAGTGCGCAGCCTTCGACACCCAGAAACTGAAGAATCCGGATATCTCTGGGAAAGAGTACCAGCAGGGCGATCAGATGGACTTCTGGAACGTGCGTGAGTATGTACTGTTCCGGGACGGTTACAAATGTTTCCACTGCGGGAAAGAAGACGTGCCTCTGAACGTACATCATCTGGAAAGCCGGAAGACAGGTGGAAACAGTCCGTCCAATCTGATCACGTTATGCGTGGCATGTCACAAAAAGTACCATTCGCTCACTGAGAAGCAGCAGGCGAAGTGGAAGCTGCCGAAGCGGGCACCATCGCTCCGGGATGCGACTTTCATGGGCATCATGCGCTGGGCATTGTACGGCAAGCTGAAAGAGATGTACCCGAACGTTTCTATGACCTTCGGGTACACCACGAAGAATACAAGGATCCGGCTTGGCCTCGAAAAGTCGCACGTGAACGACGCGTACTGCATTGCCGGGAACCTGCAGGCAAAGCCGCTTGGAACAGTGCTGATGCAGAAGAAAGTACGCCGGCACAACCGTCAGCTTCACAAGCTCAATATCTGCAAAGGCGGGAAACGCAAGGCCAACCAGACTCCATACCTGGTTAAGGGATTCCGGCTCTTTGACAAGGTGCGCTATAACGGCCTGGACTGCTTCGTTTCAGGGCGGCGCGCGACAGGCTCGTTCGCTCTGAAGACATTCGGGTGGAAGAAAGTCCACAGATGGTGTCACGTGCAAGAAACTCAGACTCCTGGAGGAACCAAGAGGATATCTGCAAGTCAAGGAGGTGCGGGATTTCCTCTCATGACTGAAGTCACGAGTATCCATCCCGCAAGCAAATGAAGTTTACGATCGTTACGGGTCTTTCCGGGGCCGGACGCTCATCTGCCCTGCGCCGCCTCGAGGACCTGGGCTATTACTGCGTCGACAATCTGATGCCGGAACTGCTGCCCGAATTTGCCTCTGTCTGCGCCGGCAGCGAACGCTCCCAGAAAGTGGCCGTTGCCGTTGACATGCGCATGGGGGTTTTCTTCGACTCCATCTACGATGCCATAGCCGATCTGCGTCAGCGGGATGACATGGACCTGGATATCCTGTTTCTGGATGCAGCCACGGAAACGCTGGTCAAGCGCTTCAAAGAAGTGCGGCGCAATCATCCGGTCTCCGGCAGCGGCGAAATCCTGAACGGCATCCATGCAGAACGGCTGAAGCTGCAGAAGATCAAGGACATGGCGAATCATGTCATCGATACGACCAATTACAATGTCATGCAGCTGCGGCGTGTGATTGACCGGCTCTATTCAGACGAGGACGACAGCCGGCTCCTCATCTCCATCATCTCCTTTGGCTACAAGCGCGGCATACCCCTGGACGCCGACATGGTTTTCGACATGCGGTTTCTGCCCAATCCCTACTGGGAGGAGAGNATGCGACATCAGTCCGGGCAGGACAAGGACGTACGCGAATTTGTGCTCTCTTCCCCGCCAGCCCAGTTCTTTCTCAGCCAGCTCACCGACCTGGTCGAGCACCTGGCGCCGCACTTTCTCAGCGAGGACAAGCATCAGCTGGTGATCGGCATCGGCTGCACGGGCGGCATGCACCGCAGCGTGGCCATGGCCGAAGAGCTTGGACGGCGCCTGGAGGGGCGCAACCTGCGTATTCAGCTTGAGCACCGTGATATGAATCTGGAGAGGAATGTGCAGTCTTGAGCCGACTCTCTTTTGCTGCGCGCGCCAAACGTGAGATCTGTGAAAATCCGCTGGCCCAGAATCTTCCGGAAGTGGAGCTCGCAGCCATGACGCTCGCCGGTGCCAGCCTGCAGAACGACGGTTCGCTGCGCTACAGGACGGAGTCGCCGCTTGTCGCTTCGCGCATCGCGGGCTGCATTGAGCGCGTCTCTTCTCTCCAGGCAGAGATCGCCGGCAGCGCGACACGTACTGTCCAGGTGAGAGATGGCGCCGGGCTTCTGAGCGCGCTCGGGCTGAGCGCGGAGCACCAGGATCAGATGCCTGCGGGGGCACTCAATACCCGCCGCGGCCGCATCGCTTCCCTGCGCGGCGCTTTTCTCGCCTGCGGCACGATCTCTGACCCCAAAAAGGGCTACCATCTGGAGTTTGTCACCCCGAACGGCGCGTTCGCCAGGCTCCTGCAGGACACCCTCAGGCGTGTCGGCATCAGTGCGAAAATATCTCAACGCCGCACCCTGTTTGTGCTATACTTGAATGAAGGCGACAGTGTTGCCTCCCTGCTGGCACTGATCGGGGCGCACACTTCGATTCTGAACCTGGAAAATGTCCGGATCTTCAAAGAGACCCGCAACAACGTCAACCGGGCCGTCAACTGCGAGACCGCCAATATCAACAAGGCAGTCAACGCAGCACTGGTTCAGAGACGCAGTATAGAGCTCATCGACAGGGAAATGGGACTCGGCAAACTGTCCGCATCTCTGCAGGAAGCAGCGAGACTGCGCCTGCAGTATCCTGAGGCAACGCTTCAGGAACTGTGCGAACTTTCGGGCACTACTAAGTCTGGTATGAACCACCGGCTGCGGAAAATTAACGCAATCGCACGGGACATATCCGGAGAGGAGCTGTAAAGATGGTCTACAAGGAACTCTTAATCACTAATGCGGACGGCCTGAAAGCCTCCACCGCAGCAAGCTTCGTGCAGATCGCCAATCAGTATGACTCTCAGATCCTGATTGAGTTCTCGAACAAGAAGATCAATGCCAAGAGCATCATGGGCGTGCTGTCTCTGGGAGTGAAGAACGGAGACTCCATCTTCGTGTTTGCGAACGGAAAAGACGAACAGGAGGCGGCGGATGCCCTGGCAGGCTTCGTGCAGAAAAATCTTACCTGAGTGCAGTGCTCACTGCGCCCCTGCCGTCCGGCAGCGGGCGTTTTTTTTTTCGCGGCGGACGCTTACCCGGCCGGGATAGTGCGCCTCAGGTAACTGCCTGCATCTCCGGCTCAGCGGCCTTCTCCGTCTCCGCTGCCTCCGCCTCATGCAGATGCTGCCAGACGGCCTCCGCCGTCGGGGCAGGAATACCGGGGACCGCTTTGATCTCCTCGAGACTGGCCTCCCGGATTTTTTTCAGGCTGCCGAAATGACGGATCAGCTTCTGTTTGCGGACCTTGCCGACGCCGGCAATATCGTCGAGTTCGCTTTTGTGCATGCGTTTCTCGCGCCGCTGCCGATGATAGGTGATGGCGAAGCGGTGAGCCTCGTCCCGGATAGAAGTGACCAGCCGAAACTCCGGGCTGCCCCGTTTCAGCAGAATACTGTCCGATTCAAACGGCTTGAAGAGTTCCTCCTCCTGTTTGGCCAGACCGACGACAGCAATCTGCTCCAGGCCGACACTTGCAAGAGCGTCCATGGCAGCGGAAAGCTGACCCTTTCCCCCGTCAATAATAATCAGATCCGGCAGCGGTTCAAATCCCTTGTCACCCTGCAGTCCGCGCATCAGCCGTCGCTGCAGCGTCTCATACATGGACGCGAAGTCATTCGCGCCTTCCACCGTCTTGATGCGGAACCGCCGGTACGCTTTCTTGTCCGGTCTGCCGTCCGTAAAAACCACCATGGACGAGACATTGTCTGTCCCCTGCGTGTTGGAGATATCGTAGCACTCGATACGGTGCAGCTCATGGCTGTAGCCGAGTTCGCGGGCCAGGTTTCCGGCCGCAGCCTGCCGCAGCTTTTCGGCTCCTTCCCGCAGCACAACCGCATCCGCTGCATTTTTGGCAGCAAGGTCCAGTAATTTTTTCGTGTCACCCCGCTGCGCCTCCGCAACCGTCACCTTACTGCCCTTGCGCTCCGTGAGCCATTCCGAGACCAGCGCATCCTCAGCCGGCAGCGGATGCGCGTAAATCGTCTTCGGGATACCGCTTTTGTCCGTATAGTACTGCTCGAGGAACGTCTCCATGATTTCCTCTTTGGTCTCCCCGTTAAACTCCAGATAAAACTTCTGGGCGTAGGACAGCTTTCCTTCACGGATCAGAAACATCTGCACAACAGCGGTCTCGCTGCCCGTCTCCACGGCAAAGATGTCCTTGTCGCTGAGATTGGGAAAACCCGCCTTCTGTTTCTCGCGTATACGGTCAAGCAGTGCAATCTTATCGCGCAGCGAAGCCGCCAGTTCGAAGTTGAGATTCTCGGCCGCCTTTTCCATATCTTTCTGCATGTCGCGGCGCAGCTCTGCCTTGTCCCCGGAAATGAGGTCCATCACCTCTGTCACCAGCTGCTGGTACTCTTCTCTGCTCACCATGCCGGTGCACGGACCGACGCAGCGGCCCATCTGATAGTTGAGGCACGGCCGCTCTCCCCTCTCGGCAGCCCGAACCACGTCTTTTTTGCAGCTCCGCAGCGGGTAAAGCCGGTAGATATGGTCGAGCACGTCCCGGATCACGTGGGCAGCGATAAACGGCCCGTAATACCGGGCCCCGTCGTCACTGACCTTGCGGACCACCTCGATACGCGGGAAATCGTCCTTGCTGTCGATCCGTATATATGGAAAGTGTTTGTCGTCCTTCAGCAGGACATTGTAGCGCGGCCGGTAGCGCTTGATCAGGTTGCATTCAAGCACCAGCGCCTCGAGCTCTGTATCCGTGATGATGTACTCGAAATCGTCTACATTGGCCACCATGGCGGCTACTTTCGGGATCTCCTGGCGGTGCGTGAAGTACTGCCGGACGCGGTTTTTCAGTACCCGGGCCTTGCCGACATAGATAACATCACCGCGCTCGTCGCGCATTATGTAGACGCCGGGACTGGTTGGCAGGCTCCGGATACGGTTCTGCAGTCTCTCGTTGTATTTTTCCAGTCTGTCCGACATTCTGATTCCTTTCCAGGCCGGCTGTCTTCACCGGCTTGCTCCAGCGGAAGTCCGCCTCGGCTCATCCGGCAGGTGCTGTCCTGCCGCAGATCAGGGACGGCAGGTTCATCACCCTTCTGCGCTATTTATTATATCACAAATCTATACCGCCGAACCTGTTGCCGGCCACCGCCGCACAAATGCACCGGCTGATTCACTGGGCTGCTATACGGTTATCCAGCTGGTTTTCAAGGCTGGGCCAGCGGGTTGCATAAAGGTTCCCGCAGGTTGGACATGCCGCAAGGCAAAGTCTTCTCCCGTCTGGCCTGACGCCCGGATCTGTTCAGCAGAGTCTGGAGCAGTCAGGGAGCCGAATCCTCGCTTCCTGGTGAGTACCGCTGAGGAAACACGTTCAGCATCAACCCGGAGGATAAGAGACGAACGCAATTTTAGGAAGGAGAGGCGGTAATTCCTCCGCTGCCGGCAGGGCAGCAGTCTCGTTACCCCGCAACATATTGAGAAAATTCTTCGCATGTTTTCTGGCGGTCCTGCTGGTAGCCGGTATTTCGGTCTCAGCTCAGGCGGCTGACGCACTCCCGGCAGGTACACTTTATTATGACCCCGTCATTTCGGTGGAGCCCGGCCTTGCCGTCACCCCGGGAACGCAGCTCACGCTGACTCTGCTGCCGCAGAGTTTTCCGTACGATCCCGATCTCGATCTTCAGCGCGACGGCGTCGATATCACCTGGTATCTGGATGCCCGCGATGAGATGATCGAGCTCGGACACGGCATGTCCTGCGTGACCATGCCGATGGACATCCGCTGCGATCGTGGTCTCATTTCTGCTGTTGCGACCCTGGACGAGGGCAGCACATTCGTCCGGCTCTATGACTATGACAACACATGGCTGCAGCTGGATGTGGCACAGCCGGGCACGGCAGATCCGGATGCTCACATGGGCAGTCTGGATGGCGGCGGCAGGCAGAACCTCGACTTCGTCACTGCCGGTGATCTGTATTGGCTGCAGACCTGGATGGAAGCGAACGGGAAAACAATTGCCGGGCAGGCGCCCGGGGACAATACAGGCTACCACCGGGGCGGAGTCAGCTTTGGCTGGCGCGAAACAGATGCCGAGGGTACACCGATCACGGGGTGCCTGGGATCGGGCGACTGGTTCATTCCGCCGACAACGGTCACCGGAACGCGCTACTACGTCTGCCGGGGCTACTACAACCAGCATCAGGTGGTTGGCGAGGCACGGTTTATTGTGCGGACCGTGGAAGTGCCGCAGTTCCGTATCTCCACCTCGCCGCACAATCTGAATCTGGGAGATTCGGTTACTATTACCACAACCTATGAGGATGAGATTGCGGATCCGGAGGGCGCTTCTACCCGCAGCCAGCTCGAAGCATGGCTGACGGGACAGACCGGAGATCCGAGTGCGGCTCTCGGCGAAGCATCCGGGCATACGTGTCTCACGCTCCGGGGCGATGAAGAGGAGGATGATCCGGAGGGCAATCCCGCTCACATTGACAACCTGACCGAGAAATACGCGAACGCCGATCTCCTCTACGAGCTCACCGCGTCCTGCCGCAAGGATCAGTACTTCGGGACGCTGTACTGGAGAACACCCATGGTCCTTCTCCATATAGGGGATGGTGGCAGCACGCCGGCTCCGGATGATTACCTGACGCTCGGTGACGTGTTCGCCGATGCTCCGCACCTGAGTAGCAGGCGCTGGCCGAGAGGATCCGGGACGATCTTGAGACGCTCTCAGCCATCCAGATTTACCGCGGCAGCAGTCTGCTTGAGCCGGATGCCTGGTGCGCCACCAATGATCAGCTGATCATTCTGGACGGCACCGGAAGCGTGATCGGAGAGAATGTTCTAGCTTTGCGGGGCGATGTGCTCGGATCCGGCACCATGAACATCAGCCAGCTCGTGCGGGTCGCGCAGGCTCTCACCGGACAGCGTCCTCTCGAGGGAGCCTACTTTCAGGCAGGCGATTTCAATGGATCCGGCAGCATAGATATCGGTGATCTCACCGCCGTCGCTGCTCTGCTGCGCTCCGCTCAGCAGTGAAAGCACACCTCACCGGCAACCTACCCGCCTGAGCTGACAGACAGTCCTGCCGGTCTGGGTGCCCTCTGCAGAAACAAACTCATTTCGCATAGTCTGTTTCAGATCCGGCCTCGTGTTTATCTATATGTCAGAACGTAATGCGAGGCGCGGACGGCCTGATCAGAAAGCCGGACGCCTCCCAGGAACTGACTCAGGCTGAAAGCAAAAGGAGCTGAAAGATCATGGCTGATAAGGAACAGGCAATCGCAAAGGCAGAAGAAATCTCGAAGGACATCAAGAATCTTGCGGCTGGCAAGAGCGAGTTCACACTTCCGGAAATCGTACCCGGCTGGGACGAAATCGACGGCAAGGTCCGTGACCTCATTGGTCTTGAATTCCATGACCGGATCGTCAAGGACGGCGCAAATCCGGACATCGAGTACAAAGGCAAGAATTCGAACGGCGTCGATCTGTACGCCCTGAAATAAAGCAGGAAACTGCAGACCCGGCTCTTATGCCGGGTCTTTTTTTGCCTGAAAGTCTGTCCTGCCGGCCGGTCTTCGCCTGATGCGCCGCGCGACAGCAGCGTCGCGGCAAAGACCAGTTTTGTACTTGCGCAGACCATCTTCGGCCATATCTGCAGCCGCTGTTCCCCCTCCGGGCGGTTAAGTGCTCACTTCAGCATTCGCTGCATTTTCTAGGCTTTACGACCGTCTATTTTTGCCAGATAATGTCGGTATCAAGCAAATGGAGGGACAGACGTTGATCATTGAGCGTCCGAGCTACATGGATCAGCTGCGTGAGGCAGAGGGTACCCATGATATCAAAGTTCTGACGGGAATCCGCAGAAGCGGTAAGTCCACACTTCTCAGGAGCTTTGCGGATGATCTGCGCCGCCGCAATCCCCGGATGAATCTCATTCACATAGATTATAATGTCAGCAGCTTTGAAGCCCCCGCTACAGGCGAAGCCCTGTATCATTACGTCATGGATGCCCACGAGGAAGACGCCCTGAACGTACTGATGATTGATGAGGTCCAGATGTGCGCCGGCTTTGAACGTGCCCTGAATGCGCTTCATGCCAGCGAGAAATTCGACATCTACATCACGGGATCCAATGCATTCTTTCTGAGCAGCAATCTGGCCACGCTTTTTACCGGCCGAACCTACACAATTCCAGTATGGCCATTTTCACTGAAGGAGTATATGCAGTACTGGCAGATTCCGGATCCGCGTGAAGCCTTCGCCAGATTCCGGCTCGAAGGAGGTATGCCCGGCAGCTTCGACTACGGTACCCCCGCCAGTCACGCGCGGTATCTCCGGGAAGTCTGGCAAACACTTATTGCCCGGGATGTTATGGACATACACACTGTTCGCAACGAAAGCCTCCTGGAGTCTCTGACCGAGTTCCTGCTGAGCAACATTGCCAACGTCACCAGCGCCAAAAATATCGAAACAACGCTGCGGAGCGCCGGCAGAACGCTGAGCAACAAAACAGTTGATGCATACCTGCAGTACCTCGTGAACGCATATGCTTTCTGCAAAGTGCGCCGTTACGACACAACGGGCAAACGGTACCTGACGTATGGCAGCAAGTACTATCTGACAGATCACGCATTCCGCTTTGCTGTTCTCGGAACCAGGAATATGGACTTCGGCCGAGTCAGCGAAAACATTGTCGCAACCGAACTGCAGCGGCGCGGGTATGAGATCTATGCAGGCACCATGCGGGACAAGGAGATCGACTTCGTCGCCATGCGCCCGGACGAAGTCCTGTACATCCAGGTCTGTGAAGACATTTCTTCGCCCGAAACATTTGAACGGGAAATCCGGCCGTTTCTTTCGATCCGCGACCGCTGGCCGTGTCTGCTGCTTGCCAACACGCATCAGCCTGCCTATTCGCACGACGGGATTATGGTACGCGACCTCGCATCATGGCTTGCGGGCAGCTGACTCCGCTCCAGGTGCCGCGTCAGTAGCCGAGCTCAATGGCCCGGCTGAGCACGCGGCCGGCAAGCGGGGTTGCGTAACGCGATCCGTAGCCGGCCCCTTCGAGGATGACCGCGATGGCCAGCGGATGGGCAGGATCCTGGGAGAATCCCACGAACCACGAGTGATTCCGGGTCTCGCCGTTATCCGTATACTCGGCCGTTCCGGTCTTGCCGCTGACAGCGGCCTCCTCAATGTCCGCACTGGTCGCGGTGCCTTCGAGGACCGTTGCCCGCATCAGGGCTCCGAGCGTGCCTGCAACCGAAGAAGAGACAGGATCCCCGAGCGTATGCGGAGTGTAGGTGTAGCCGCTGCGGCCGCCGTAGCGGACGTCCAGCAGCGTCTGCGGCTCGATCATGCTGCCCTGGCGCGCCACGGCACCAGAGATCAGCAGATTGTGCATCGGCGTGATCAGATCACGGTACTGCCCCACGCCGCTCCAGGCCAGATCACCGTTGTTGGAGCCGGCGCTGTAGCTGCTTTCCAGCATAGCGAAGTCCGCGAGATGCCACGCATGGTTAAACAGGAAACGGTCCGCGGTCTGCGTCATCCGGTCGGCGCCAAGCGTCACAGCAAGCTGGGCAAAATAGACATTGCAGGAATCCTCAAACGCCCCGGCGAGATCCTCCTCGCCATGCCCCCCGTCCCGCGGGCATGTAATGCGCTGGCCGGCAATCACGATTTCTCCGGGACAGTCGTAAACGGCATCGGTCACACCGTTTTCAATGGCACAGGCTGCTGTCACAATCTTCATCGTCGAACCCGGCGGATAGCGGCCCTGGGTCACGCGGTTCAGATACTGCGAGCCGGTCTCCTCTTCTTCCCCGTCCGGAATCGCTTCGGGATCAAAGGTCGGGTTGCTGACCGAAGCGAGAATCTCGCCGGTCTCATAATTCATCAGAACCACGGCGCCTTGAAAATCCATGTGCTCGAGAATGTAGCCGCACAGCCTGGCGTCGATCGTGAGATAGACATCGCCGCCCTTGCGGTCCCCTTCGAAGGCGGTCACAAACCGGTCAATGAGGCCCTGGTCGTAGCCATACAGATAGCGGGCATAGAAGGCCTCTGCGCCCATGGATTTTCCGTACACGTCTCCCACGACGTGGCACACTGCCCGCCGGATTTCCGGGTCCTCGGCGTAGCGGCGGACGGATCCTTCTGACCAGGCAAGCGGCATGCCGTTACGGTCATAGATGGAGCCGGCATCCGCTACTTTCCGCGATGCTGAAATGCGCGGGTTATACGGCGAGGAAAACCACTGTTCCCCATAGGTGACCGTGGAATAAAAGAGGTAGGAGGCCAGCATCACAAACAGGACGCTGAAGACGACCAGCATGCCTTTCATGCTGCGGTTCGGGTTGCTCCTGCTCATTCCATCTGACCTCCCATCTCCGCAATCTCTGCTTCCTCATATTCGCCGTTCTGCACCGCAATTCCCTCGATGATCCCCAGCACCATCATGGAAGACAGCATTGAACTGCCGCCGTAGCTCACAAACGGCATCGTGATGCCGGTCAGCGGAATCATCTTAATGACGCCCCCGATGATGATAAAACTCTGCAGGGCCAGCAGACACGTGGCACCAAACACCAGCAGTTTGGCAAATTTGGTGCGGGCATCCATCGCGATCAGCACACCGCGGACGATGAACAGCAGATAGAACCCGATAAGCGCGACGCCCACTATAATGCCGAATTCCTCACAGATCGCGGCAAACATGTAGTCAGATTCAGCCACCGGAATTGACTGGGGCATGCCGTTGCCGAGACCCGATCCCAGAAGGCCGCCGCTCGCTATCGCGAGCAGTCCCTGCACGATCTGATAACCGTTCTCGTTGTAGGTGGCCCATGGGTCCCGCCAGACCTGCACGCGGGTGCGCACATGGCCGAAAATATAATAGGAAGCAACGGCGCCGCCGGCAAACGCTCCGATGGCGCCGAGCGTAATCCAGAGACTGCCGGTGCCCACATAAAAGACGATCAGGAATGTTCCGGCAAAGAGCAGTGCCGCACCGAGATCGCGGGCGGCAACCAAAAGCAGGACGCAGAGAATCGTAAACAGAAAATAGGGCCACAGATCGCGCCTGTGCTGCCGCGTCGACAGGTAGTATGCCGTGACAATCAGGAACAGAATCTTGGCAAACTCACTGGGCTGGAACGAGAAAGGCCCGATCTGCAACCAGTTGAGTGCACCTCCTGTACGCTGCGCCAGCACCAGCGTCACCCCGAGCAGACCGACAGCCAGAATCATGAACAGCAGGTTCCAGCGGCCGAAATTGCCGGCCCGCCGCACCACCGTCAGGGCAATGACCATCAGGACAGTCCCGATCAGGATCCAGATGATCTGCCGCTCTCCTGTCTCCGGCTTCATGCGGTAGAGCATGATGACGCTGATGATCTGCAGAAAATCCGTGATCAGCAGCACGTACCGGTCAATGCGGCGGAACACAGCCGCGAGCACATTGTACTGCACGAGAACAAAGGCAGCGAAAATCCCGCCGGCAAGCATGATGTGCGCGTCAAAGGCACCTTCCCGGAACGAGAGCAGCAGAAAAGCGGAAAGCAGGAACAGAATCATGAACGAAAGCAGAATGGCCACGCCGTAGCGCCTAATGATCATAACCGACCCTCTTCCTGCGGATGTAAACAGCAAAACTGATATCGCCGACAGTCACAACGTCGCCTGTCTTGAGCTCGTGCTTACGAACAGCACGCCGTCCGTTGATCTGCGTGACATGCCGCAGGCTGTGGGGCTCAAGAATCAGCCGGTCCCCTTCCATGTACAGAAAAGCATGCACGGGCGCGACGCTGCCGTCCGGCAGCATGATGTCCTCATCTGGCGAGCTGCCGACTGTATTCATTTCCGGCCGGATGCCAAAGCGGTCGCCGACAAATTCCTCCGGTCCGGCAATGATCTCAAGATAACCGCTGAACTGGCTCAGCTCACTGCGGATCTGCCGCTTTTCCTTGTACTCACGGTATGACGCCATTACCATGGCTATCAGGATGCCGACGGCCACTGCAATAAACCAGTAGCGCATCGCATAAGCCAGGGCCTCATACACTGCGTCGCTCATCGTTTGCCTCCAGCCCGCACCGTTCTGCCTTCAGATGCAGCAACAGATCCAGGGATAATAGCAGTTGCTTCCCAGACAGACACTCATGCAGGCACAGGTGCCGCAGACCCGGCACATTGTGCTGTTCATATCAAACTGCGGCATGTCCTGGTCGCCGAAATCCTCGTACATACCTGCCGACTGGGTCATGGCCCGCAGCGCGTGCTCGTATTCGCGGTTGCCCGGCTCCATCTGATAGGCAGTGCGGAAATTCTGCGCGGCACCGTCGTACCAGCCGCGCCGCAGCAGCACAATGCCCATCAGGTAGTACCATTCGGCCTGCCGGTCCTGCATCTGATTAAGCATGGTCTCGGCAAGGCCGATCTGCCCGCGCTGGATCGCGTTGCGCACTTCCCCATACTGCGGTGCACCCTCACCGGAGAAGCTGCCCTGCTTCATCCTGGTTATCATGTCGTAGGCGGCGTTCACCTGCTTCAGCTTTTCCGCGGCCTCTGCCTGTTCGGGGCTGCCATGCGGGAACCGGTCCGGATGATACTTCTTGACCAGTCTGCGGTATGCGCTTTTGATTTCTTCTTCAGAAGCGGAATCAGAGACTCCGAGCACTTCGTAAGGATTCATGCACTCTGTCCAAATCGCCCTGGCCCGCCAGGACGCTCTCGGTCTGCTGGCGCAGTCCAAGTCTGATGATATTGTTCAGCACATCACGATTTCGCTGAAGCTCCAGGCGCCCGAGCGCCTCCTGCGCCCGCGACAGTGTGTAAAAGAGGCTGAAGCGGGCGCTCTCGCGGACCTGCGCCACTGTCTGCCCCAGGCTGCGGGCCCGGTTCACAAACACATTAAAGCGGCCGGCCTTCCCGTCTTCCTCCATATCATCGAGCGCGTCAATCATGTAGACCCAGCGGCCGAGGTTATATCCAAGTTCCTGAAGAATATGTGACCTGAGCACGTTGCCGTCTGCAAATACCTGGCCAAGCAGCTCTGCGTACGGATGGCACGCTGCATCCACCTGATCTGTATTCTCCTGCTCAATCTTCGCCAGCTCTTTTGCGCAGTGCTCCAGATATCCGGCCGCTGCCGGCACCCGCCTACAGGCCCGGCGGAACGGCCTGGCAAGCAGCCGGCATCTGACAGACGCGGCCGCCCCGCCCTCATCCCGCCTGTCATCGTCGGCTTTTGCCCAGGCCATGAGGACGTTGACATCCGCTGCGTAATCGGCCCCTGTTCCCTGCACAGTGCTGCGGCGGGCAAAAGGATGCGCCAGGCAGCGGACGAACTTGACGCTGGGTTCCTGCGGCTCAAGTCCGTCCAGGACCATGTACAGAAACGTGGCATCATAATTGAGGATTTCTGTGCGACCGTACCTTTTTTTCAATGCGCGACACAGGCCGCAGTAGTATCCGCGGAACAGTCCCAGCTCCCGAACTCTCAGTTCCGGAACACAAGGAACAATGTAACCAAACATGTGACTATTATAGCAAACGCCCCTGTAGGGTGCATGGAATCGGAGCGTTTCCGGCGGCTCTGACGGGCATAATTCACATATCGTTCACAAAACCGATCAGCGCGCCCGACCGCGGGCCTGGACGTGCGGCGTGCGGGGACTGGCCTGAAGAAAAACAGTGCCAGGCCTGTCCGGGCGTGCTCCCGCACAGAACCAACCGAAAAAGCAGGCTCCGGATCGTCAGCCAGTATTGAGCGTACACGAGATTACACGAGCTGTACGGCCGCATGGCGGCCACTGCTGCATATCGTCCGCTGCTGAAAGAAAACAGCATGGTTCTCACGCTTTTTCTGCTCATCCAGGTTACGACCTCCCAAAGAAACTCGTGTACGCTGAAGGCACGCGCGCAGTACCCTCAGGACGAGCGGCAGAAATCCACCTGCTGTCCTGAAACGAGGACTATGCTGCGCTGTGGACCTGTATGGCAGCAATCATGCGCCTCGCGAACAGAGGAATGCCATCTCTGCAAAACCGCTGTGTTCCCGGGATTCCGTTATGCGGCCTCTAGAGACCACCTGAGAAACCTGGCGCACAGGCCCAGCCCGGGATCCCGGCCGCATTTTCGCTGCCGGCAGAGAGCCGCCAGCTGCTGAAACGCTCAGGAAAGCTTCTGGAGCTGCAGGGTCATGCGCAGTCAGTTGGGCGCATATGCAAATACAAGTCCGTCGGCACCGGGCAGATGATCGCAGCTCAACGGACCGCCCGTCATCCTTTTTGTCGACTGCTGCATGCGTTCTGCGCCTCGGTCCCAACCTGTGAGTCCGCTGCGGCAGTCCGTTTCATACTTTTCAAAAGCTCCTGCAGGAATTCTGGTATCTGAACTGCCTCTGATCCGGCCAGGACAACACACAGTCCGCGCCGCCGGGCCTTTCCATGGCTCTTCCGTTTCCTGCAGCTTCCACCCGCAGCCGCGTGCAGGCGCATGAATTGCTTTTCGGGCATAGTTCCGCTAGTATCGAATTGGAAAATTCGTATCTTGGAGGGCTCTATGGAAAATGGCGAAAAGCGAATCGCCGTACTGATCGACGCAGACAATGTTTCTTCGGACTACATCCGTTTCATCTTCGATGAAGTGTCCAATCACGGGGCGCCGACCATCAAGCGTATCTACGGTGATTTTACGCATCCGCGGCTCGGGAAGTGGAAAACTGTGCTTCTCGATTACTCCATTATCCCTATCCAGCAGTACAGTTACACTTACGGCAAGAATTCGACGGATTCAGCCCTGATCATCGACGCGATGGACATTCTCTATTCGCGCAGCATTGACGGCTTCTGCATCGTGTCTTCCGACAGCGACTTTACGCGACTCGCGTCCCGTCTGCGTGAGTCCGGTATGACGGTCATCGGTATGGGTGAGCGCAAAACCCCGACGCCGTTTGTGAACGCCTGCGAGCAGTTCAAGTATCTGGAAGTTCTTGCAGAAAGCAACAAGGGCGACGAGTCTGCCGAGGACGAAGCGGCACATAAAGCTTCCGCCACGCCGAGCCGGCCCAGCCTGTCCAAGGCAATCACAGCGATCATTGATGATGTGGCAGACGCCGACGGCTGGGCATCCCTCGGTTCCGTCGGACAGCGCCTCAATACCCGCTATCCGGCCTTTGACAGCCGCAACTACGGTTTCAAGAAGCTGTCGCACCTAGTAGATTCCTTCAAAAAGTTTGAAGTGCAGAGCCGCATCACGCCGAATCAGCAGGAGGCCCAGACGTTCATCCGCTATACGGAGACCAAGCCCGGTAAGAATAAACCGGCAGACGGCGAAGGCAAGGCTGGGAAAAAGTCGAAGAAATTCGGAAAAGAAGGTTTCGACGCCGACAAGAAAAAGAACGGTTCAAAAAAGAAAAAAAGTCAGCACCGCGAGGATTTCGCACCGCATGAGAACATCGAGGATGCCGGGCGCGAGCCAGCACTCGCGCCGCAGGCACCGGTAGTCTCCCCGGAGCTTCCGCTGCAGGCACCCGAAGCGGAGCCTGCAGTTTCGCAGAGCGGCCCTGGCTTCATGAACGTGGCTGCAGCAATTGCCAAATTCAGTAAGCCGCAGCATGAGGAATCTGTACCCGCCGAGACTGAAGCTCTGTTGCCGCTGAATGAGACAGAGCACGCTGAACCGGCTTCCGCGCTGCCGGAGACGCCGGATGCAGCAGATAAGCCTGAAAGCCTTCCGGACGCGGCAGCCAGCGCAGAAAGTCGCGAAGAGCCGGCCGCCCTGACCACACCAGCAGCAGAACCGGATACACCGGTTCTTCCTTCCGCGCCGGCAGGTGAAGCGAAAGCTGTCCAGGAGACCCCGGACTGGACAGAGGCTCTGCCGGTTCCCGAATCAGAGCCTGAAAGCGCCGGCTCCATGCTGGTTGACCTTATCCCCGCAGCAAAGACCGAGCCAGACACCGAGGAGAGTAAGCCTGCCTCTGTCCTGATCGATCTCATACCTTCAAAAGAAGACTCTCCGCAGGAAGACCCTCAGCAGGCTCCCCCGAAAACCCGGTCCAGGGCCAAAAAAGCAGCGGCTGAAAAACCAGAGCCGGAAAAGCAGCTGCCTGAAAGCACAGACACGGTTGCCGCTCAGGAGAAGGAGCCGCAAGTGGAAGCAGAGGCCTCCGCCGAGCCTAAACGCGCGCGCCGCACAGCGAAACAGACTGCGGAGGGGGAAAGCAGCACGGAGGCAGAAGCAAAACCCAAACGGCGCACGCGGGCAGCGGCCAAGGAGGCCGCAGAACCAGCTGCTGCAGAAGCCCCGGACAACGGTTCAGAGACTGCACAGCCATCTGCCGATGAAACTGCGCCTGTGGAAGAGCCGAAAAAAAGAACGCGGCGGACCACAAAGGCTTCCGCGGCACCTGCCGATGAGGCACCGGCCGCAGAGCCAAAAAAGCGGACCAGACGCACAGCGAAAGCTGCCGCGGAGGATGGCGCGGAGGCAGCCGAGACAGAGATACCCAAAAAGAGGACACGCCGCTCTGCCAAAACAGACGAAACTGCAGCAGAGTCCGCCGCAGAAGCCGAGAAGAGCGAAGAGACGGCGAAGCCTGCGGCAGAGGAGGGCGAGGCGCCGAAAAAGCGCACCAGACGTACGGCAAAAAAAGCTGAGGAAACAGAAGCGGCGGATGAGCAGCCCAAGAAAAGAACGCGCCGCACCGCCAAAACAGCTGCTGAGAGCGAAGAGGAGCCTGCACCCAAAAAACGTACGCGGCGCACAGCCAAAGCGCAGCCGGAAGAAGCGGCCGACAGTGCTCCGGCCGAGGACATTGACAGCGCAGCTGCAGTCGCAGACGCGACTGCCTCTGATGAGCCGGCCAAGCCGGCCCGGAAGCGCCGCGCCGCTGGAACGGCCAAAAAGAAAGACGCCGACGAGACGGAAGCCGCGCAAGCCGGCAGCTCCGCGGAACCCGTCTGACAGGCCCCGGTTTCAAGGAGTTTCCTGATGCCTACAAGCCGAGAATGTGCGCTGCACATAACAGAACAGCTCCACATGCCGGGTGAGATCCGCGTGCGCGCCATGATGGGCGACTATGTCGTCTACTATAATGAACGTGTGGTCGGCGGCATCTACGACGGCAGGCTTCTCCTGAAGGACACGCCTTCAGCCCGCCGGATGCTTCCATTAGCGGAGCGCATCATCCCGTATCCAGGAGCTAAAGAAATGCTCCTGGTGGAGGACCTCACGGATACGGTCCATCTGCATGCTGTTCTGGAGGCTATGCTGCCGGAGCTGCCAAAGCCGCGCCCGAAAAAACCAAAACAATAGCTCCAGGGACAAAAAAAGAGGGGCCTTCCCTCTTTTTCTGCCTGACGCTCACCGGCTGCGCGCTCAGCCTGCTGCCTGGTCGTGGTCAAATGTCTTGGAAACTTCCTTCATTTTGTCGGCTACGTGAATATGCTGCGGGCAGTGCTCTTCGCACAGACGGCACTCAATGCAGTCCTCCGCCCGGCCGTAGCCTTGTTTCACGGCGTTGTTGTAGTACATCTGCTGCGGGCTGAACTGACCGGACTTTCCCTTGTAATTGTTCAGCAGCGCAAAATAGCGCGAGATTGGAATGTGCTGCGGGCAGGCACTGCAGTAGTTGCAGCCGGTGCAGGGCACCCGGATATCCCGCCGAAGGATCTCCACAACCTCCGGCAGGGCTGCCTCTTCCTCGGCACTCAGCGGTTCCATGTCTGTGAACAGCGCCAAGTTGGCGTCAAGCTGCTCCGGCGTGCTCATGCCGGACAGTGTCATAATGACGCCATCCAGCGCGGCCGCAAAACGCAGAGCCAGCGCCGCCTGCTCTGCCGGGCCCTGTGCTCCGGCGCGCTCGGCAGCCTCCTCCGGCAGGGCCGCGAGGGCGCCGCCATGTACGGGCTCCATGATAATGATGTCTTTGCCGTGCCGGCGGGCGGTCTCGTAGCAGCGCCTCGACTGAATGGCCGCGTCCTCCCAGTTCAGGTAATTGATCTGGAGCTGCACAAACTCCATCTCCGGATGGTCCTTCAGGATCCGGTCCAGAAGATCCGCATCATCATGAAAGGAAAACCCAACGCTCTTCAGACGGCCGTTTTCCTTCTCCCGCAGAACAAAGTCCCAGACGTCCAGACGGTCCGCTGTGTGGACCGTTTCCCCGTTGATATTATGAATCAGGTAGCGATCAAAGTAGTCGACGCCGCACTTTTCGAACTGCTTGTCGAAGATGCTTCGCATGCCGTCTGCATTCTCAAGGGAAAAGGTTGGGAGCTTGGTCGCCAGCTGGTATGCCTCGCGCGGGTAGCGCTCTGTAAGCGTCTCCCGCACTGCGGTCTCGCTGCGGCCCTCATGATATGGAAAAGCCGTGTCGAAATACGTGAAACCGGCTTCGAGAAAACGGTCCACCATCTTCCGCGTCGTCTCGATGTCCACAGAAGCGCTGTTGCCCGGCTCTGTCAGCGGCAGACGCATCATGCCGAAGCCAAGTTCACGCCTCATTCGCATTTTTCCCCTTCAGCTGCTTGTGCGCGCACGCCTTGCCGAGTTCGAGAGCTTTTTCGTTGAGCGGAATCAGGTGCTTCTTGCGCTCCCCCATGATGTGCTCAAGACTGGAGATGATCGTTTCGTCCCGAAGGAGTTCCCGGCAGGCATTGAACGCTCCGAGCACAACCATATTGGCCGCTCTGACCGTTCCCGCTTCCTCAGCCAGTGAGTTGGCCGGCACCCGGATGACCTGGATGTCGTCGCGGGTCGGTTCCACTTCGATGAGGTCTGTATTGATCACGAGCAGCCCTCCAGGCTTGACGGCCTGCTCAAACATCTCCATCGACGGGCGGTTCATGGCAACCACACTGTCTGCTTCGACAACAACCGGAGAAGCCACTTCCTCGTCCGAGATCACGACGGCACAGTTGGCAGTACCGCCGCGCATCTCCGGACCGTACGAGGGCAGCCAGGAAACGTAGCGGCCTTCGCCCATGCCGGCGTGCGTGACGATCTGGCCGGCGAGCAGGACGCCCTGACCGCCGAATCCGGCAAAGATAATCTCTTCGGTCATGACTTGCCCTCCTTAGTGACACCGAGCGGGAACTGCCTGATCATGTTCTCTTCCAGCCAGTTAAGCGCATCTGCCGGACTCATGCCCCAGTTCGTCGGGCATGTGGACAGGACTTCAATCAGCGAGAAGCCTTTGCCGTCGAGCTGATACTGGAGTGCCTTCTTGATGGCTTTTTTGGTCTTGTTGATATTCGGCACATTGTGGACTGAAGTGCGCTCGATATAGTACGGTCCATCGAGCTGCGCAAGCATCTCCGACACGTTGACCGGGTGGCCCTGCGTCTCCGGATTGCGGCCGTAGGGCGAAGTCGTCGTGATCTGGCCGACAAGACTGGTT
Source organism: Clostridia bacterium (assembly GCA_014805015.1). Classification (GTDB taxonomy): domain Bacteria; phylum Bacillota; class Clostridia; order Christensenellales; family Christensenellaceae; genus JAAUYQ01. The sequence continues at coordinate 19,940 of JAAUYQ010000035.1, forward strand.
GGCGCCATCTGTCCGCCTGTCATGCCGTAGATGGCATTGTTGACGAAAATGCAGGTGATATTCTCACCGCGGGCCGCCGCGTGCACAATCTCTGCTGTGCCGATGGAGGCACAGTCACCGTCTCCCTGATAGGAAAACACCAGGTTATCCGGACGCACCCGCTTCACGCCGGTGGCCACGGCCGGTGCCCGCCCGTGGGAAGCCGCCAGCATGTCGCAGTTGAAATAGTCGTAAGCAAAGGCGGCGCACCCGACCGGCGCCACGCCAATGGCAATATCCTGCGCGCCAAGCTCCTCAATGCTCTCGGCAACCAGACGGTGAATAATGCCGTGCGTACAGCCCGGGCAGTAGTGCAGGGGCGCATCTGTCAGCATGCCCGTTTTCTTGAATACTGTCTCACCCATTGCTGCCTGCCTCCATTTTCCGAATCGCTTCCACAATCGCGCGCGTATCCGGCACGTTGCCGCCCACTGTGCCGAGGAACTCCACGGGAGCCTGGCCGGCCACGCCGATCTTCACGTCCTCAAGCATCTGACCGTGGTTCATCTCCACCGTGAGGAACCCTTTCACCCGCTTGGCCGCTTCCTCAAAGGTCTTGTAAGGGAACGGCCAGACTGTCTTTGGCCGAATCACACCGACCTTGAGACCCTGGGCTCTTGCTTCGTTCGCTGCCTTGCGTGCAATGCGGCCGATCGTGCCGAAGGCGGCAATAATATAGTCCGCATCCTCGGTCATGTACTCCTGGACCTGAACCTCTTTTTCTTCGATCTCACGGTAGCGTGCCTTCATGCGGTCGCTGGTCTCCGTCATCGATTCCGGACTGATGTAGAGCGATGTGACGATAGCACGGTCGCGGCTGTGGCCGTCCCAGCCGGTGGCCGCCCAGGTTTTCTCCGGCAGATCTTTCGTCTCCCGCGGCCTGATCTCCACCGGTTCCATCATCTGCCCGATCATCCCGTCCGCCAGGATCATCACAGGCGTTCGGTAGCGGTCCGCCAGATCAAATCCATCCATGACCATGTCGGCCGCTTCCTGGACACTCGACGGCGCCAGTACGATCATGTGGTAGTCGCCGTGGCCGCCGCCCTTTGCCGCCTGGAAATAGTCGCCCTGCGACGGCAGAATGCCCCCAAGACCCGGGCCGGAGCGCATGACGTTCACCACCAGACACGGCAGTTCCGCGCAGGCAATATAGCTGATACCTTCCTGTTTGAGGCTGACACCCGGCGACGAACTCGAGGTCATCACGCGGGCGCCGGCGCCAGCAGCACCATACACCATGTTGATCGCTGCCACTTCGCTCTCTGCCTGGATAAAGGAACAGCCTTCAATCTGCGGCATCCGTTTGGACATATATTCCGGAATCTGATTCTGCGGGGTAATCGGATAACCGAAAAAAGCCTTGCAGCCGGCCTGGAGGGCCGCCTCCGCAATGGCTTCACTCCCCTTCATCAATACTTTTGCCATCGTTTCCTTTCTACTTCTCTATCTCAATTGCCGAATCCGGACACATCTTCGCGCAGGAAGCGCAGGCTATACAGGCTTCCTCGTCCGTGATGCCCACCGGCCGGTACCCCTTCGCATTGAGAACGTCTGAACGGATAGCCAGCAGCTTTTTGGGGCAGACTATCGTGCAGAGCGCGCAGCCTTTGCAGACATTCTCGTATATCGTAACTTTTGGCATAATGGTGAAAATCGCCGGCCGGATGAAAGCAGTCTCCGGCCGGCGGGCTCCTCCTTTAAGTGTGTCGCGCGGCAGCACATGTGCCGCTTCCGCGTCCCGGGAGGCCACAAGGGCTGCACGGTCTGACGCGGGCAGAATCTGTAGCATTCTTCTCTACATTGTATCATCCGCTGCTTTGGGCGCCAACTTACCGCCGCTCGCCGGTGCTTTGGCTGTCTCCTCATCCGCTGTCTCATCCAGCCAGTCCGGGCGCGTGTAGATAGTGAGCGGAAAAGTGTCTTCCTCGAAACCATGCGCCTCATAGGCTCTGAGCACTTCCGGCGTGCCGGACGTGAACTCCACTGGAATTCCCGTAATCTGTGACACTTCCTGACACAGTTCGCTGCCATATTCAAGGTCCTGCCAGGTGGTCTCGCGGGCCAGGTTGGTATTGTTGACCAGCCCGTCAATCTTCAGCCGGGCAGCGTCTTCAATCTGCCGGAGCATTTCCGCAACTTCGAGCGCCTTGAGCTGCAGCGGCCGGCGCGCGTTCACGACATAGAGGAACAGTGTCTCCTCCCGGCTCTGCTCAAAGCGGCCGTGGTACGTGCCAAGCGCCGCTGCTCCGACCGGATCGCCGCCAGCATCGAAGACCGCAAACGGATATTCGAAGGACGCCTGCACTTCTGCAGCCAGGGCCGGAATGTCAACGGCCGTGCCTGCGAACGGGGGCGTGATCAGACGGATGCCCCGTGCCTCGAGCATGTCGCGGTGCTCCGCGCTGCGGAAGTACGGGTTCACAATATCCATGTCGCACAGCACCGTTGACTTGCCCTGCTTCTGCATGTCTATTGCCAGATTGAGCGACAGCTCTGTCTTGCCGCTGCCGTAGTTGCCGGCAAAGATGCAGTACCGCACGTTATCAAACTCAAACATCTACTCGCTCCCTTCCTCCTGTTGACGGACGGTCACACTGACACTCGCAGCCGACGCCTGGAGCGTCACGCCCAGATCGGCCTCATTCTCAAACTTGATCGGCACTTCATATGTGCCGCTCGCATAGCCGCTCAGATCCACAAAGGGCAGGATATCCTCTGCCGTGATACCCTCCATGCCGATGGCCGTGCCGGTGGCGGTCACATCCACCGCCTGCGGCTGCACCGCAGCTGTGAGGCCCTCGGCCAGGTTTTTCACCTCGACATCCACACCCGGATAATCGCGGTCGACCTCGATGGCAGAAATATAGATGCGCACACTTACCGTGTCCGGGACTGCCGTGAAAATCTCATCCGGCAGAATCAGCTTGACTGCATCGAGTGTGACGTCCGCGTCTGCCGCGTCCAGGGTGATGCTCTCTGCCGGCAGGGACTCCACAAGGTCGAGAGCTTCCTGCGGTCCGGCAATCTGGACCCGGCTCGGCGTGACCGCGACCCGCTGCACCTCGTAGCCTGGCGCCACGCCGGTAATCTGGCTGCGAATCCGCTCGGTGTCAACCGGCACCGTCTTCATCGGGAAGATCGGCACTTCGACAATCACAGCCGGCACGCCGGTAAAGCTCGACGAAGGGATCTCCTCGCCGGCCGCATTGTAAATGGTCAGCGTATGCGTCGCCGTGATGCTCTGCGTGAAGCCGCTCACATCGACGCTGCAGACAGCCCGGGCCGCCTGCTCGATGGCCGTGCGCGGTCCGGACACTTCCACCGTTGCCTGCGACAGCCGCGGCGTCCCATAGTAAAGGTCCGGACTCTCGTCCCCGGTCACCTGCACCTCCACCGGCACTTCCTTGCTGGTGCTGTCCTCAATCGACAGTGTCACATTCGAAGGCATCACGTCCAGGATGGTGATGAAGTTGGCGTTGGTCGTGACCCGCACCGGCAGCGTGTACTCTCCCGGTTCCGTGATGCCCGAGAGGTCCACGCTGGCGCTCATCAGGTCGCTGGTCGTGTTCTGCAGATACTGCGTCTCCACCTGCACGTTGATACTGACTGTGTTCAGTATGTCCGACAGCGGCTCCGACGGGGTCAGGGCCCGGGCCCGCATGTCCTCGGCCCCCACATACGTCACCGGCACATTCGAAAGCGTACGCGTCCTGAGCGGGTTCTCATTGGTGGCCACATAGCACCACAGCAGGAACGCAAAAATCAGCGACCCGACTTTCATGCCCAGATTCTGGGTGAAGCTGCCCCGGATCATTTCCAGGATCTGCGCTGACCGCTTCATTTGTCGCCCCTTCCGCTGCGCTCCCGTTCCCGCTGCGCTTCCTGCACCGCCCTGACACCAATCTCCTTGGTGTCTGCCGACAGGTCGACGGCGTCGCTGCCGGACTCATTCATATACAGGTTCTCGAGCACCTGCGTCAGGCGCCCGCCGGAAATATCCTTATAGATGTAGCCGTCAAAGGCAAAGGAAATCGTGCCGCGCTCCTCCGAAACCACCAGCACGTAGGCGTCGGAAACTTCCGAGACACCGAGCGAGGCCCGGTGCCGGGTGCCGAACTCCGCGGAGATCTGCCGGTTGTCCGAAAGCGGCAGGAAACAGCCGGCCGCCCAGATCCGGCCGTCCTTGATGACCATCGCACCGTCATGGAGCGGATTGTCCGGATAGAAGACGGTCTCAATCAGCTGCGCTGTCACGTTGGCGTTGAGTACAGTACCACTTTCCACCAGATCGGCAAGGCCTGTGCGCCGCTCAAAGACAATAATGGCACCGATGCGGTGCTCGGCCATATTGAGCAGTGCCTCCTCAAACTGGGAAACCAGATACTCGCCATCGGAATTGACACTGCGCAGATCCGGAAACAGCCGGCCGCGGCCGATTTTCTCCAGTGCCCGCCGGATCTCCGGCTGGAACAGGATAACCACGAACACAGCCATGGCCTGCAGCAGCCACGAAAAGACCCAGGTGAGCGTCGACAGCTTGAGTACCTGGGCAATCCACATGAAGAGCAGCAGAACCCCAAGGCCAAGCACGACACGCATGGCCCGCGTCTTGGCCAGCACCTTGACCAGACCGTAGATGATGAAGGCCAGGATGACAATGTCAACAACGTCCCGCCAGCCAAAATCTGCCAGGGCCGTTTTCAGGGGTTGCAGAAAATCCGTCAACATGGTTGCAGAGAGTCTCCCAGCTCCGGAGCACCGCCGGCAAAAAAGCAGCGGCTTCTTCTTTCAAGATCATACAGGCCGGACGCTGCCTGGTGCCGCCGTCCGGGCCTTCAGGAGTCCGGTCCCGCCGGATTGAGCGGCAGCGCAGGCTCCTGTTCACGTTCCAGGACCAGCATAGTAAGGTCATCCTGTTTGTGGGTAATAAAGTCCCGCCGCACCTTGTAGAAAAACTCGCTTGCCGTGAACGGCTCGGCGCTGAAAAGGTCGTAGAAACGGCTCTGAGCCGCCTCATCTGTCTGAACTTCGGGGATACCGTCTGTGTACAGAAGCAGACGGTCTCCGGGCTCAAGACAGTCTTCCGACTGTCTGAAGCGGCGGTCTGCGGACCACAGACAGATAGGCATGGCGCCCTGGAAAAGCTCGCGCACGCAGCCCTCGTGCGCAATGACCGGCGTCACCGACAGGCCGGCGTTGGAATACTGCAGCCGGCCGCTCGGCTGATCCAGCACAGCAACAAAGCCTGTGATATAGAGGTCGTCATCCACCTGGAGCTCGGTGAACTCTTCCTGCACATGGCCAAGAATGGCCTGCGGCGTATCGAGACCGAGTTTGCAGGCCGTGTCTACACTCCGCGCAAAAAAGATCGACAGCATGGAAGCCGGGATGCCGTGCCCGGAAACATCCGCGACGTACATGACCAGCTTATCGCCGAACTGAATGCAGTCAAACATGTCCCCGCCGACGCGCTCACAGGGCTGATAGTCTGCCGCGAGCATGTAGCCCGGCACATCCGGCATCATGAGCTTGGTGAAGGCGCTCTGCAGCTTGTTGGCGAGAAACAGATCCCGCTGGCGCGTCTTGTCCTGCTCCATGAGCCGCGAGCGCACTGCACTTTCAAGGGAAATGTCCCGGAAGACTTCCATTATAGCCATCATCTCGCCGTCTTCGCCGAGCAGCGGAGTCACGTTGACGGAATACCGGCGGTCATTGAACTCCCTGACCTGCCCTCTCTGCGCCCCGGATTCACAGGTCACACAGTTCTCGCAGCTGGTCGTGCGGCCGTAAAGAGCATAACAAAGCTGCCCGGTACTCGGCTGTCCGTAGGCAACTCTGCGGTCGTACGCTTTGTTTGTGTACAGGATCCGTCCCTCGCGGCTGACGATCCGCACCATGTCTGACAGCGCGTCGATCACGGGCATCAGATGAGACATATCCAAGAAACTGTCACCCATTCTGAAACAAAAAAACGCGGTTCCAAAGCCGTTCGCTGCCTCAAAAAAAGACCGCCCCAGCGGCCGGCAGCCAACACGCATAATAGTAACATATCCGGCCGCCTTCGCAAAACTGCAGCCCCTTGTCAGCGGATCCGATTCATGCTAAGCTTTTGGGCTTTTCCAGGGCCCGAGGGACCGCAGCCGGCGCGAGGACAGGGCCGCAGCCGGCCATGGCCCTGTTTGCGGCGGAGCAAAATGGTGGAAATGTAGGACGGACAGATACACTGTGCCAAACACTCCTGGTCCTTGGAAAGGAAATGATGATGGACGGAAACAGACTGCTTGAAAACAAAACGGCTGTAGTGACCGGCGGCACGCGCGGCATCGGCCTCTCGATCGTCAAGAGATTTCTTGAGCACGGTGCCTGCGTGGCGCTGCTCGGTTCACGCGAGGAAACGGTCACCAAGGCGCTTACAGAGCTGAGCGAATACAGCGGCCGCACGGCCGGCTTCTGGCCGGATCTGTGCAGTCCCGAGGAAATGAGTGCGACGTTTGATGAGGTAAAGAGCCGGTTCGGATCCCTCGACATCCTGGCAAACAATGCGGGCATCGCCTCCTCGACGCCGTTCACAGACTTCACGATGGACGAATTCGAGCGCATCATGCGTCTCAATGTGGAAGCCCCGTTCGTCTGCTCCCAGGCCGCGGCACGCATCATGAAAGAGCAGGGCGGCGGCGTGATCATCTCTACGAGTTCCATGGTCTCCAAGTACGGTCAGCCCGCCGGCGCTGCCTACCCCATGAGCAAGTACGCGGTCAACGGCATGACCATCTCGCTTGCCCGTGAGCTCGGACGCGACAACATCCGCGTCAACGCGGTTGCTCCCGGCGTCACCCGCACCGACATGCTTGCTTCTGTGCCGCAGGCCTCCCTTGACCGTATCAGCGCCGGCATCCCGCTCGGCCGCGTCGGGGAACCCGAAGACGTTGCCAACGCCTTTGTCTACCTGGCGAGCGATCTCGCGGCCTTTGTGACGGGCACCATCGTGAACGTCGACGGCGGCTCCCTGGTCTGATCCCGTTTTTTTCTCAGTCGGCAGTCCTGTTTTCGGCAGGGCTGCCTTTTTGTTTCCAGGCTGCCTCGCGAAACCCGGCCTGGCAGAAAACAGGGGGCCGCCTGCGCCCGCCGGAAGCGGCAGCCGGCCATTCATCCGCTGCAGTACCGCCGCCCATACGCAATCGCAGTTATGCTCAGCGCCGCCGGCCGGTCGCCGCAGGCGCCTTCTGACAGGCAGCGGTCTTTTCACACAGCAGGGACAGGCGCGAATGCGCAGAGGCAGCACAGCACACGGGCCCGCTCTCCGCGGGCAGAAGCCGCGCAGATGCGGATACCGCGGCGCGCCGGCGGCTGCCTGCGAACAGGACGTGCGCAAGCGCGCATGCAGAGCGTGGAATAAGGGCAACTCATACGTTTATGCAGGAATATTTGACGTACGGGGACAAATGCGCGTAAGATTCGAACAGATAATCTATAACAGCTACAAGGAGAACGCCCATGGGAATCGGAAGTGTGCTGACCAAGCTGCTCAAAGAGCGCGGCACAAATGTGCATGAGATCGCCTCCAAGGCAGGCATCAAGCCATCCACTCTCTACAGCATCATTCAGCGCGACAGCATGTCTGCCAATGTACGCGATATGTGGCGGATTGCGCACATGCTCGACATCACCCTCGACTATTTCTACGAACTGATTCAGGTCGAAAACGGGGATAACGCTCCTGGACTGTTCGATGATGAGTTTGCGCAGTCCCTTCGGCAGAAGGCGACCAACGTGCCGCAGCCGGAAGAATTTGCGGAAACCTGCATCAGTGTGCAGCAGAATGATCTCGATTTTCTGCGCGATGAATGTGACTACCTCGAAGTGGCCGACGACAGCATGATGCCGGAGTACGAACTCGGTGACATCATCATGGTCATGCCGGGCAAACTGCCGAATCTCGGTGAAGACGGAATCTTTGTCCGGGACGGCCGCGCACTGCTGCGGCGCCGCGTGGCTGGCGCCCTGCTGGCTCTGGATCCGCAGATTGAGCCGATCCCATATCCGACCAAGCATCCGTTCGAGAGCGTCGGCACAGTCGTGGGCCGGGTCCGCCTGCGCGACTGAAAAGAAAGCCTGACAGGGATTCACAATCCGTGAAGGAGATCGAGAAGAATGGAGGACGGCAAATCCCTGCCCCGCCGGATCCCGCGGGATCCGGGGGTGAACTCCTTGCCTGCCCGGCCGCTTGAAAGTATGTCCCCTGTGCCAGACCAGGTTCGAGGACAGCGCTGAGTTCTGTCCCCGCTGCAAAGCGCAGCTCTACACCGAAGAAGAGGTGGAGAAAGCAGAAAACGGGCCGATCCCGAAGTCTTTCTGGCATGCTCTTGTGTGGATCTGCGGCTTTATCGGCGCCTTTTATCTTTTCTACATGTTCCTGTACGGCGGGTTCAGCTGATTTCGCCGGACGGAACGCTCACACTTTCACCCTGTTCGTATAGGTACAGATACCGCTCCTTGACCGGTCTGCCCGTGATTTCGCGAAGCGCCCGGCTGTAGTGGTCAAGCTGTTCGCGGTATCTGTCCACGATCAGATTCACATCCCGGCTGCGGTCTGTCTTGTAGTCCACGAGAACCCAGCCGTCGTCTTCGAGAAACGCCAGATCAATCATACCGCGCAGACGCACCTTGCCGGCATCCGGCGGTGCCTGCGGATCAATGGCAGACGCATCCACAAGCAGGCGGAAGCGCTGCTCCGTGAGAACCTTGGGGGACGCACAGATCCGCCGGTACAGGTCGCCCGCCAGAAATGCGCGCAGTCCGTCCAGGCCCTCCAGGAGCGATTCCTGCTCCGCCGGCGAAATGAGCCTGCGCTCGGCCATTGCCGCTACCGTCGCCTCGGCGTCCAGATGCCGCGTCAGGGCGTAGCGGATTGCCCTGTGCACCAGCGTGCCGCGCCGGGCCCCGGCAATTTCATCCGCTTCCAGCGTCTTCTGTGGTTTCACCTGCCGGCGCTGCCAGTCCCCCCTGGCCCCTTTGGCCTCAAAGTCCTTCTCCGAGAGTTTGGAAACGCCCTGCTGGGCTGCAATCCTAACCCGCGGCTCCAGTGCGTCCAGTTTCGGCACATGGCCCTGGTGCGCAGCGAGCGCCTCTGTCAGTGCCTCCCAGCTGAACTGCACCGCCGGCTCTGCCGGAGGGGCCGCCTCCGCGGCGTCTTCCGGCAGCAGGCCCATCTGCTCCGCCGGCTCAAGCGCCAGTCTGGCACCCATAATCCACTCCAGGTACGAGACAGCGGAATCCGGATTCCCGCTCACCTCTTCCCAGACACGCTGGGCTTTCTCCCGGTTTCTGACAACTCCGCACAGATACAGGGAGTCCCGTGCCCGGGTCATGGCCACATACAGGAGGCGCAGTTCCTCTGACCGCTGCTGCTGCCGCAGGTATTCTTTCACCATCTGCGTCTCCAGCGTGTCACGGCGCTCGAGCGCTGCCGGATCTATGTACATGGCAGTGAGTCCGTAGCGGTCGCTGCGCAGAATACGTCCCGTGTATCCCTGGCTGCTGAATCTCTGATCCAGTCCGCCGAGGAACACGACCGGGAATTCCAGACCCTTGGACCCGTGAATTGTCATGAGACGCACAACCCCGGGGATGTGTACCGCCTTGTCGCTGACAGAGAAGAGCTTATTGCGGCTCCTGAGCTCATCCACGGCGTTCAGGACCCGCATGAGGCTGTTGCCGTGCAGCTGTTTGAGCTCGCGGATCACATCGAGCAGCTGTTCATACATGTGCCGCCGCGCAGCCCCGTTGGGACGCGTCAGCAGGTATGAAGGCAGATGCATGCGGTCTGCCGTGGCTTCCGCAAACCGGTCGAGACTCATGTCGGTTCCAGCCGCACGCAGCGCCTGCAGCGTCTCATCAAAACGGCGCACTTTGGCAGCTGTCCGCTCATGCAGCTCTCTGTCTTCCGGAGCAACCGGCGCCGTGCCGGCCTGGGATCTGAACTGCTCAAGGTGCATGAAGAAAGGCGGCTCCGGCGGCCGGATGCCCTGGCGGCGGGCAATCTGGGCAGGGGAATCGGCAGCTTCCTCGAGCTCACCCTCCACTTCCCAGTCTGCAATCCAGGACATCTCCTGCTCATCAAAGCCGAACATGAACGAGCGCATCACGCTCAGCAGCGGTACGTCCTGGCGGTCGTTGACAATGAGGCGCAGCAGGTTGAGAAAGACGTCAATCTCCACGTAGACAGTTGTGAAGCCGCTCTGCGTCGCCGCCGGAATGCCGCGGCCCTCGAGCTCCCGCGCCAGCGCCCAGAAGCGGCTGCTGCGCGAGCGGAACAGGGCTGCCATGTCGCCGTAGTCCCGGCCCTCCGCGTGCAGCCGCTCAATCTGATCTGCGATGAGACGCGCCTCCATCTCCGCGCTTGGGCTGTGGATCTCCTCTTCGCCCGGCCTTTCTTCCGCTTCATCTGCCACTTCCGGCTCTGTTTCGTCCGCAGCCTGCATATCCGCAAGCAGAAGGCGCGTTTCGCCGTCCGCGTCTTTGCGGCCGCACACCAGCTGCTCTCCGGCCGTGTAGTCCACGCCCCCGAGACCGTCGTCCATCAGGTGCTGCATGATGGCATTGACGGCGCGCACCACGGCATCACTGCTGCGGAAGTTGTCGTTCATGCGGATCAGCCGGGCCCGTTCTTCGCCCCCCGCCTCGAGCTGCGCATACCGTCTGCTCTTGCCGTCAAAGATAGTGGGGTCGGCAAAGCGGAAGCCGTAAATACTCTGCTTCATGTCGCCGACCAGAAACTGGCTGTTCAGCGGCTGCCCGTCCGCGTCCAGGTGAATGGCAGCCAGAATGGCCTCCTGCACCGGGTTGGTGTCCTGGTATTCATCCACGAAAATGTGGCTGTAGCGCTCGGCGTATTCGCGGCCCCGGTCTTTCAGCACCCGCAGGGCACGGTGCTCCAGGTCGGCAAAGTCGAGCCGGTTGGCCGCCGCCTTGCGGCCGGCATATTTCTCCTCAAACAGCTTCACAACCCGGGTCAGTGCGCACACGTCCGCCTGCGTATGCATCAGATCCTGCAGATCCGCCTCATCGTCAGCTGCCTCCAGCAATTTGCGCGCCTCTTTGCCGAGCTCGCGGATTTTCTCGCGCAGCGGCACTGTCTCCATGAGATCCGTTTTTTCTCCCCGTCCCTTGAAACCAACCAGCGTCCCCGTGGGCAGGGCTGCGGGCTCACCGGCCTCCAGCAGGGACAGACAGGTCTCAAACTGCGACAGAAACTGCCGGTCCGATGGGACCGTTTTGGCTGCCGCAAAATCGCCGGTGTCTTCCATGGCCAGCATCTCCGCCGTCAGATCCCGCATCTTACGGACCATGCCGATCAGTTTCTGATGCTGCCAGCGCCGCAGGAGCGCCAGGCGCTCCCCGCAGGCCGCCGAATCAGGGCTGCCGTCTTCGGCGCCCGCAATCAGCGAGCGCTTCAGCCAGCCTTCCGGGTCGGCATTGCCCATCATCTGCGCGTGCACGGCCATCACCAGGGCGAGCAGGTCCGCATCATCGCCGGCAGAGCCGTAATGGGCAAGCAGCCGGCGCGCATCCTCATCGCGGGCCTCATAGAGTTCATCAAAGACTTCGCGCACACAGGTGCTGCGCAGATAGCTGCCCTGGGCCTCGTTGAGCACAGCAAACCCGGCCGCCACGCCGGCTGCCTCGTAGTTTTCGGCGATCACCTTGCGGCAGAAACCGTGGAACGTCGTGATATCCGCCCCGGCAGCCGCCTCTGACTGCGCCCGCAGATGCTCCGCAGCAGCCTCATCGGTTTCGCTGCGGGCTGCTTCGTTGAGTGCGGCCACAATCCGGCTGCGCATCTCCGACGCAGCCGCCCGCGTAAAGGTGACAAGCAGCATCCGGCGGATGTCCTGGGCGCGCCCGAGATCTGTCGTCCTGCGGCCTGAGCGGGCGAACTCCTCCATGTCTGCTCCGCGCGAGAGCAGCTCAACCCGCTCGGTGACCACGCGCGTCTTGCCGCTGCCGGCCGCCGCCGACACCAGAACCTCAGGATTGGCTGCTGTTATCGCCGCTGTCTGACCGCTTGTATAGTTCACGACTGTTTTTCCTTCCCGTACTTTCCCATGATCTGGGCCCGCAGTTCCTCGTCGCTGCCGTCAAGGCGGCGCACTGCGCGCGGCGTCTCGCTTGGTTCGTAGCGGCAGATACTCTGAAACTCACAGCTCGCGCAGGCCAGTGTTCCTGTTTTTCCATGGCGGGCCGGCGAAATGGCGTTGTTTCCAGCCGCGCAGCCCTCCATCGCACCAAGCAGGATATCCCGGCCGCAGTCAAGCAGCGTCTCCATATCGCCGGCCCCGGTGCCGTCCGCTGCCGGCGCGAAGTTCTTGACCGCGCTCTTGTAGTATTCCCCTTCGCCCTTTATCCGGTGGCTGAACCCAAGCAGCGCCGGTCCGCTGCGGCCGTATAGCTCCCCCGCCTCCTCCGGCCGGACTGCCACAAGTCCGGACAGCCGGTACGCGAGGCGGATGTCCTCGGGACGCTTGCCGGATTTCGGCAGCAGATTCAGGAAACCGCCGCCTGCAATGCGGTCCGACTCATACAGCTGCACGCCGCCAAAACAGGATCCGTTCGCAATCAGGTCTTCAAGCGCCAGCAGGTAGGTAATGAGCTGCACATCCGTCCCCAGCAGCAGATCCCGCAGACTGAAGCCCATGTCCCGCATCTTATAGTCCACCAGCGACAGATACCGTCCGTCCTCGAGCGTCGCCGCATCCAGCCGGTCAATGATGCCGTCCAGGCGGAACCGGTCCGTGAATGGCAGGCGGAACCGCACTTCTGTGGTCAGGGGACTCAGAAGTCCCTCCTGCTGCTGGGCACGCATTGCGAGTGCCGCCTCAATAAGCCGCGGCTCCACAGCATCCAGCCGCGCCCAGTTGCGCGGATGCGGCTCCTCGCCGATCTGCCGCAGCCGCTCACGCTCCATGGACTCTCTGAGTGCGCCCAGGAACTCCTCCTGCGGCATCTGCGCCCAGCTTCCAGGCGCCGTGCGCGCCAGGCCGTCCAGGGATCCATGCATAAAAAGCCCGCTCGCCCGCCGGTCCACGACGACATCCGGCGGCGTCCAGACACGCAGCTGATGCTGCACATAATGTTTGTAGGGGCAGGAGCCGTACGTGCCGAGACGCGTGGCGGAAAAAGTCCGCGGCGGCCGGCGCGGCGGCGAGACAACCGCCTGGTTGGGGCGCGTAAGGCTGTCCTCGAGCTGACTGGTGCGGAGTGCAAATTCAGGATCAAAGAGAACGGCTGCCGCAAGATCTGTATCAATGTGCGCGTGGCCGCCGTCTCCGGCAATACGGATTTCGGAGACTATTTCCTCGTAGGCGTTCTGCTTGAGGCGCAGCGCGCGCTGGCGGACAGTTTCCGGCGGCACCAGGCCGTCCTCCCCGGCACTGTCACTGAGATACAGCTGCCGCAGGTATTCAATCACCACCGAGGGCTGGGCCTCGCCGCCGTTGTGAAAGCTCCAGTGAATCTGCCCGTCTGCCTGGAGCATGGCCCGCACCATACGGTATTTCTGCGCCTCGCTGTCTGACTGCGGCTCGAACTGCTTGATGTCGCTCACCAGGCTGTTCCACTCGGCCGGCGTCAGCAGGTCGCCGCCCGGATCCGCGAAGCGCGGGAGCACTTCGTCGTTCACGCCCACAAAGAACAGATGCGAGACCGGCTGCACGTACATGCGCATCAGGGGACCTGCCTGCACCTCGTCAAGGGCCGCCGGCACCAGTGAAAGCTCCACAGCCTCGAATCCGGCCCGCAGCACCCGGCGCAGCTCGCTGCCGTCCATATCGCTGCTCAGGAGCTGTCCCGCCTGCCGGATGAGGTCGAGAATCGCCTCCACGCTCTGCAGCATGAACGAAACCTGCTCGTACTCGGTCTTCATGCCCTGGGCGCGGCTTTCAATCTTCTCCTCGCTGAGCCGCCGGCCGACATATCCTTCGAGCGCCTCGAAGATGTCTGTCGTCCGTCCCTTGGGACGCAGTTCCTTCATGATGGGGTCCATGAGGATGCTGCGGGCCCGCTCTGCCTCGAGCACGTTGTCCCGGAAGCCGCGGCCGAGGCTCTTCGGGACGTCGAACTTTTTCTCGAGCTCCCGTCCCCAGCTGACCATCATGCGGACGTAGTTGACGAGCTGCCCGAGCTCGCCACTGCTGAGGTCGGTAAATCCGGTCGCCGCGTGCGCGAGAACGGCCTCCTTGCTGAGCGGACCGCTCATAAGCTCACAGGCTGTCAGCACAAACTCCGCAATGTTGCTGTCTGCAAGCGTCTTGCGCTCGCCGGTGAAGTACGGAATGTTGGCATCCCCGAAAATGCGGCGGATCAGGGGCTCATAGTCCGGCGTCTCGCCCCAGATAATCGCCATGTCGCCAAACGCGACCCCTTCTTCCTCATGAAGCCGTACAATCTCCGCTGCCACCGACCGGACTTCCGCTTCAGCATCCGCATGCGATGTGATTTCCATGGCCTCACCGCGACGCCGGCGGAAATGCTGGTGCGAAAACAGCTCGCAGGCCACACTTGTTATGTCAGAGGCGGGTCCGGCCGGAACGGTATGCACGCTGAGAGAGCCGGCCGCTGCCCCCATCAGCCGGTCCCGGGCGAGCTCGCTCATGCGGTAGAGCGCGTGGTCCGGTTCTCCTTCGTCCACGCCCGGCAGCTCAATGATCACGCGCGGCGCCTTGCGGATCAGTGCTTCCACAAACCGGATCTGCTGCGTGCTCCACTCATCAAAGCCGCGGACAATGACCAGGGCCTCATCCAGAAACCAGGCTTCCTCCATATACTCCACAGCCAGCGTCAGGGCGCCGTCACTGTCTACCCGGCCTTCCATCTGCTCGCTGAGATCCGCGTAGATCAGGGCCAGGTCCCTGATTCTGAGCCGTAGCGGATGCGCCGCTGCATACTGCTCAAGCTCCTCCACGGAGATGCCGGCCTGCTGCAGACGTGTGATCTGCTTGGCAATGGCCGCCGGAAGCTCCGGCGCAGCGGCAATCGGCCGGAATGCCGTCAGTTCTTCGCGGCGCCGGTCAAGAATGCCGCGGATCAGCATACTTTTGCCGGCAGTGGTCACAAATTCGAGCGCCGCCCCGTATACGGAGTCCAGTATGTCCGCTGCGATCTCCTCCATGCTCACCACCTCGAGCCCCATGTTCCCGGGTGCGTCGAGCATGTCCTGGATCTGCATCTCCGTGCCGTAGGTGGACTGCCGCGGCGTCACGACCAGCACGGGCGCCGTCGGGTCGTCGGCGATGCCGTCGCGCGCCTTTTCATTCAGATACCGGTCCATTTCCCGTCCCGGACGGCCGTATACAAATTCGACGCCCAAAAAGTACCCCCTTATACCCAAAAGACCGTGCCAGCAGCGCCGACCACGGTCTTTGTGTCATTCGCTATAGATCCGAATCAGCCCCGAACGAGATAGTCGAGCAGCATGTTGAGATCGTCGGGTTCGGAAACAATGAGATCAACTTCGTCGATCTTTGCGTCTTTGAAGATCTGCGTCAAGATGATGTACTGGCTCAGCGTGGATTTCAGGTTCAGGCGGTCTCCTTCATTCGTTACCAGCTCGACCCGGCCCTTGGCATCCTTGAGCACCTCAAAGAACCTCTGCGGATTAGTGATGTTTCTGATTTTCAAAGCAAATCCCTCCAAACTTGTCCCCGCCCCCGGCGGAGACAGGGTCTTTCTCCGGGAGCCGTCCAGAACTGACTGCTCTCCCAGAAAATATATATACCCATTGGGCCGCAACCGCAACCAGAAATTCGCATACGGCTGTCCGCGGCTCCCTGTCAGCCCCCTGCGCCGCGGTGGCCGATGAAGCTTCTGAGCTTAAACGGCAGACGGCCCTCCAGGCGGCTCACTACCCTGTCAAGCTGCGCCCAGTAGACCGGATCTCCTTCCAGATATATGGCCTCATACAGGGGCAGCAGGCCCGGCCATTTCTCCCGGATGTAGCGCAGAATGACCTGCCGGCTTGGCCCGCGCAGGTTGAGCCTGTCAAGCCATACCTCGTCTGCTCTGCCCCGAAGTGCCTCAAAAAGTGCCTCCAGGTCCGTGATGCCGGGAAAGATGGGGGCCGCAAAGCAGGCTGTACGTACGCCGGCCTCGTGAAAGGCCCGCATCGCCTCGAGCCGGCTGCCAATGGAAGCGGCTGCATCCATGTCCTGCCGGAACTCCTCGTCAAGCGTGTTGACAGACCAGGCAACCACAGCGTCCGGAAACTGCGAGATCAGATCGAGGTCCCGCACTGCAAGGTCTGACTTGGTCACAACGGAGAGCCGGCAGCCGCTCGGGGCAAGCTCCTCAAGCAGCGCCCGGGTGCGGCCGTATACGGTTTCGGCCGGCTGATACGGATCGGTCACAGAGCTCAGAAAGACCGGCTTGTCCCTGAGCCGCTCCAGCCGGCCCGCCGACTCCCACTGCTTGACATCAACGTACGTGCCCCACCGTTCGGTGTGCCCGGAGAATTTTGACATGTAGCTCGCGTAACAGTACCGGCAGGCGTGCTCACAGCCGGTGTATGGATTGGCACTGTAGCCGCCGCCCGGAAGCCGGCTGGCGGTGAGAATGCTGCGGCACTGCTTTTCCTGGATCCGGATGGGCGCCTTCCTGCCTGCCTCAGTGCCGCTCAGAGCAGCGCTACACATTCCACTTTGTGCGCAGCGCGCCGATGGTGCCGTTTTCCTGGAGCTGCGCAATCGCCGCATTGAACTGCGCGGCAACCGCGTCCTGACCCGTCGGCAGCAGAATGCCGTAGCCGATCGAGAAAAGCTCCTCAGGCAGAATGCGGTAGCCGTCCCGAGTGAACTGCCGGGCCGTCTCGTACGGCATGAGCACCGTGCTGATGCGGCCGTACGTAAGGTCCGTGAGCGCACTTTCGTAGTCCGAATACGACGTGAGATCTGTTGGCATGTCGATCGCCTCGAGTTCGGTGCGTGCTGTCTCCGCCGGCACCGCCGTCGTCAGGAGTCCAATGCTGCCGGGAACCTCGCGGATACTCACAATCTGCGAATTGTCCGGGACCACGGCAACCACCCGGTCCCGGAAATACGGATCCGTAAGCGTGAAACCGTTTGTCTGCAGCATGCCCGAAGTCAGCTGTCCGAGACAGATATCTGCCACGCCGTACTTGAGAGCCGCCCCGGCATTCTGACTGGTAAGCGGCACATACGAATAGATTTTTTCCTCGCTGCCAATAAGCCGGCCGAGGATGAGGTCAATAAGATCGCGGTCAAAGCCGATTATCTCGCCGTTTTCGTCCACTTCGCCGAATCCCGGCACGTCTGTGCGGATGCCGATCGTGATCGCATCTTTCGTATTCAGGAAGCTCGAGGCGTAGTCATTCCGGGCCGCCATGTGCCGCATACTGAAAAGGACGGCAGCAGCCGCGGCCACGATAAGGACGGTAATCAGCAGGCCCTTGCGGTTCGCGCTCACAAAACGGCGCAGATTGCTGAACAGTTTGTTTCTTCGTCTGTACACTCTTTTTGAATTCGCACAGGGATTCCCTGATCCCAGTATCCGCTCTGAGATCCCGGGTTTTCAGCCGGCGTCTCAGACTGTTTCCACCGGCAGGACAAACAGATGCCTTTCCCGGCTGAGTCTCTGAAAGGCTGCCTGCCGCTGCGTGTCGTCGGCAAAGGCGGCAAACAGACAGCTGCCGCTGCCGCTCATCTGCCAGAAGCCTGCACCAAGTTCCAGGCACAGCGCCCCGAGACGCCCGATTTCGGGTACAATCTGCCGGGCGGCCGGCTCAAGCGCGTTTCCGGCGGCGGAGAAATACGCCTCTTCGCTGCCGGCTTCGAGCGCCCGCACGCAGGCCTCCGTATCTACCGCAAGCGGCGGCAGGCTGTCCGCGAGCGCGAAAGCCTGCGCTGTTGGGACCCCCTCATCCGGTTTGACGAGCAGAAAATGAAAATGGCAGCGATTTCGGACCGGAATCAGTTGTTCGCCGATGCCGCGGGCCCGCTGCGTGCCGCCCCGCAGAAAAAAAGGACAGTCTGCACCAATCCTGAGCGCCAGAGTCCCAAGTTCTGCATCTGTGAGGGGTTCGCCGCAGAGCTGGTTGAGCCCGTGCAGCACGGCGGTACCGTCGCTTGAGCCGCCCCCGAGGCCCGCCTGTGCGGGGATCCGTTTCCACAGCCGGATGCGCGCCCCGCCGGTTATTCCGCTTTCCTGAAAGAAAAGCTGCGCAGCTTTTGCTGCTGTGTTGTCGTTTGGCAGCTGCTGACCGCCAAGGCAGAGCACCTCGGTCTTCTCTGCCATCTCTATTTCGAGGCTGTCGCAAAGATCAACCTCCTGCATCACCGTATCCAGCAGGTGATAGCCGTCCCGGCGCCCAGTGACTGCCAGACAGAGATTGATTTTTGCGGGTGCCTCAAGGCGCACAGTCTTTGGCTGGCCCCATACGCCCCTGCCCGGGTTTTCCATGCGGCAGCTCCTACAAAAGCGCCGCAGCGTCTCTTCCGGCCGGGTGTTTTCGCAGCCAGAATCCCAGCCAGACAACTGCGGCCAGCGCTGCCGCTGAGATCACGGCTCCCGCGGCAAAGAGCGGCGGCCAGTACACAAGGCGCACCTCGTGCTCCCCGCCCGGGGCGCCGAATGACAGGAAGGCATCCATATTGCGGAATACTTCTACTTCTTCCCCGTCCACATACGCGTGCCATCCTTCGTCGAACGGAATGGACGACATAATGAGGCCCTCTTCTGCCAGATCATAGCGCACCCTGAACTCTGAACCGGAAACTTTCTCCGTTTCGAGACCGGCTGCCTGCGCCTCCTGGGACTTGGCGGCAAGAACGTTCAGCCGCTCCGTATACAGCGCAATCTCCCCGGTATGCGCGTAGGATCCGTCTGTGTGAACAACGAGCTCACCGTCCTGGCCCCCAGCAAAATCCCCGACAAAGAACACGTCCTGGTCATAAGACTTCAGCGGAACATCCACTGAGGTGAAACCCTCCGGAATAAAGGCATACACCGGTCCCGGCTCCTGCGTGCGGAACGAGACGCGGATTTCCGTTCCCGCCTCCTCAGCGATCATGTCCACGGGCACGAAGACGTCGCCGCCGGCTGTGCTCACCGCATTCCAGCTGCCGTTCATGTAATCAAACTTGCCGGCCCCATCAGAACTGTACACGGATTCGCCGGCAAACAGCACCGGCAGTGCATACGGGTTTTCGTACACTGTGAGGCCAGCTTCGGGCACGGTGCCGAGTTCGTCGTACCAGGCGTCCTTGAACGTCTCGCCAGTTGAGACATAGCGGATGGCCAGCAGCGCGTCGCTCGCAATCGGAACGTTGTCGTCGTAGCGTGACCACGTCCAGGTCTGCTTGACGCCAAGACGGTCGGCCGCCTCGAGTGCCTCTGCGCTTTCGGTAGAGGCGTATTCCTCGACGCCGGCGTAGCCGAACAGCATAGGGTCGTTGCGCCCGTAGCGCTTCGTGGAGCCGCGCCGGTAGAAGCTCTCCTCATCCCCGATCAGCGCTTCTGTCTTCTGTTCCGTGAGCACTGCTGTCTCGTATTCATGGATGCTCACCCGGTCCTCGTCATTCTGACTGAGCTCCGGGATCCGCGCGAGGGTGAAATATGCGCTCATCAGCAGATTGCCGAGCGTGATCACAGCGACGCAGCCGAACAGAACGCTCTGCCAAAGCCGCGGGGCTTTCGCTTTGCCGGCAAGCAGTGTGAACACAAACAGCACCGCCAGAACAGCCGCCGCGTCAAAGAAGGCGGCCTTCACAGCAATGTTCTGATCCGAGGTCCCGAGCGCGAATGCAGCGAGAGCCGCCAGAATGCCGCCGCAGGCCAGGATCCGCTGCCGCGAACTCTGAAGATGGATGAAGGAGATGAACGCAAGCAGTTCCAGGACAAACGAGGCAAGAAACGAGTAGCGGAAGTTGAACCACCGGTTTTCCGAGAAGCCGTGCCAGATGACGTTCAGAATGCTGATGCAGAAAGACAGACCGAAGGCGAAGAGCAGCACAGCTCCTGCTGCCTTCTGCCGCCGCGGAATCTCCCGGTTCAGGAAGAACAGGATCACGAGGACGAGCTGCACAATACCGGTGAAAATGACCGGATAGTTATTTGGGTAGTGCATCCCCTCCAGCGGATCCGTAAACAGCATCGACAGGATCTCCCTCGGCGTGCTAGTCCAGCTCAGATTCTCCCAGAGCTCGGAAAACGTCATGGCCCGGTCTGCCGGCAGGGCGGCGTATGCAGGCAAGAGTACGACGGCAGCAAGGGCCGCCGCAGCAGCCGCGGAGAGGAGAAACCAGCCGGCTGCACGCAGCAGCGCCATATCAGCCTTCCGGAAAGATATGCCGGCACCGCAGACAAAAAACAGCACCGAGGCTGCAGCGAGCATGTAGCCTATATAATAGTTCGAAATCAGTGCAGCCGCGAGCGCGATGATGTAGAGAAGCGGCCTGCGCTCCCGGATGATCTGCCAGACGCCGAGCGCCACCAGCGGGAGCAGCACGACCCCGTCCATCCAGCTGATGTTCCATATATAGAAGGTCATGTAGCCGATGAACGGATACGACACCGCAAACAGAGCCTTGGAGCGCGTCTCAGCCTGCGGCCAGATCTTCTCCAGCATGATGGCAAAACACAGAGCCGCGCACAGGAACTTCAGGCACATGATGAAGTGGAAAGCGGCAGCCAGATTGTCCGGGAAAAACACGACCAGCAGATTAAACGGACTTGCGCAGTAAAAGGCCCAGGTGCCCATCATGTTATTGCCAAGCACTGAGCTCCAGGAATACAGCAGATTGTTATCCGTCTGCAGCGCACTCTGTACGTACCCAAGAAAACCCAGGTACATGTCGCCATCCGAATAGCGAAGAACTGTGTCTCCAAACGGGTAGACCTGTTCAAGTGCGAACAGGATGGTAAGCATAAGCGCCGTTCCCGCAAGAGCCCAGCCGTACAGCGTCCAGTTCCGGGAACGCACCCAGCTGCGCAGATCTGCGCTCTCCTTTTTCCTGTCCTTGCCCGCTGCAGGGGCAGCGCTCCCCGCAGCAGCAACTGCGGATCCCCGACTGTTTCCCATAAAAATCCTCACTGGCTGCACGGCCATCCGGCGTGCTCTGTCGCAGCCTGACCGCCATCCGGCGTCAGACCCTTGTGATCTTCTGTTACTCACACCAAAACGAATAGTATACCGTATAAGCGGCCATTCTGTCCATATTATTTTCACATTGGCAGCTGCCGTCTGCCCGCAAACAGAGCAGACAAAAAGAAACAAATTCAGATCCATTGCCGCCCGCGGTATCCGCTTATAGAGTTTATGGAAGAGGCCCGCGGCCCCGCAGCCGCATAGTCAATAGTCAGGCTGGCTGATCACAGCCAGACCGGTCACGGACACGAAGGAGGACGCTAAATGCCCCGAGGAAGGCACAGCAAGCCGAAAAGAGGATGGACATACGGAAATTACATCTGCGCCTACTGCGAAAAGTATATCGGCGACCCAGACCTGCAGGACGGCGGACTTTCAGATCTCACTTATAACCGGGAGATGGGATACTGCTACAAAAACGGCAGCCGCAATTCCACTGCATCAAGCCGGTCTGCCTGCTCCGCCTTCGAGCTGAGCCGGGAGGCCCGCCGTTTCGAAAGATAGAAACCAGCAGAAAGGAACACGAAGCAATGTATTCAGGAGGAAAATGGCCCGCTGCCGCAGCTGCCTGCCTCGGTCTGTGCCTGCTGTTAAGCGGCTGCAGTAGCCCGCCAACCGCGGAAACGCCGGCAGCGTCCGAAATGCCCGCTGAGACCTCTGCCCAAACGGAACCAGCCGAGACGGCTGATCTCGCGCTAAGCGCAGAGGGTTTCCTCGACGGCATGGAGTACCGGTACAACAGCACCTGGAAGGACACTTCAGATCCAATGACGAACGCTGTTGTCCGCACTTACGAAATTGACCTCGGGGCAGACGGCATGATCCGGCTGCAGCTGGCGGCCGTGAAAGACGAGGCAACGTCTGCGGCTGTGAAAAACCTGCGCACACAGTCCGAGACGGACCGGGAAGCCGTGATTCAGAGCATGATCGCGGCAAAAGACGGCACGCTCAGCGGCGCACAATCTGAGCGGGCCGCTGTGCCGCCCGCAGGGACGCGGGCGATGTGGTCGTACGAAGGTGTAAGCAAAGAAGATCCGTACGAGTATGTGCACGGCTACGCGTATGTCGGCGGAGACGCACTCTATGAGGTCTCGGCAGCTGGCAGCGAGGAGGCCTATGCAGCCTTTGAAACCGCCTGGAAATCGCTGATCAATCAGCTGAAGTTTGCTGAAATCGAGCCCATAGAAACGCCGACGCCGGAGCCTACACCTGCACCCACCCCGGCGCCGACGCCCAGCCCGGCGCAGCAGCCCGTGTCGTCTTCGGTCAGCACCGTCGAAGACGCGATGCAGGTTATCAGCCGCCGCTTCGGCAGTTACGTCGGCGAAGTCGTGTTCCACGACATAGAGTACAGCCCAGAGAACAATTATTACTACTACCATCTCTCCGTCGCAGCATGGCACCCGGACGGCGACTATGCCTACGACAACGGGGAACCCGGAGACGTGTACGGATACCTCGACGCTGACACCGGCTACATCGCTGTCGGCGACGCGTCCCTCGAAGAATGGGCCGCATACAGCTGAATTCCGGCGTCGGAGGACGTTCCTTCTGCCTGTCCCGGGGCAACTAAGAAACTATCCTGTGCTGCATAAGACCAATTCGTTCGGCTGAGTCAGTGACTCTTGTTCCCCTGTTTCCGTCAGGAGCCCGATTTTCTGCCTGACGCATCAGGAACCGGCCTTTGCGGTTCCGTTTCAGACAGCCAGCGGAACCGCCTGGCCGCTCTGACGGCTTGTCATCTGCCTGGAAACGATGTAGGGTTGTTCTATAATAGAAGTTGTCTGGTGCCGGCAGTTTTCCTCTGTATGCTGCCGGCACCCACATTTCAGCTGTTATCGAAAGGACTGCTATACTATGTCGTTAAAACTACGCCGCACCGCGGGGATGCTGGCCTGTCTGTGCCTGCTCCTGCAGATGCTGAGCCCGGCAGCAGGACTGGCTGCGCCGGCAGACGAGCCGGCTGCTGCCTCGGCAGGGCAATTCGCGGAGGCTGCGCAGGACGCACCTGATTCCGGCGCCACGGTGCCTGAAGACAGTGCAGAAGCAGGTTCCCCTGCAGATGAAGACGCTGTCATAAGCTTCCTCTATGAGAACACTCCGGAATGTACTTTCCGCATCGAGGGCGAGACCCCGCAGGCTCTCGCGGAAGCTGATTTCCTTGTCTGGACAGAACCGGACCGCACAGATGAAAAGCGGCTGAACGCCGAGGCAGATGGTTCCTCCTGGAGCGCCGCGCTTGACCTGGCAGATTTTCACTACAGGTTTGGCACATATCATGTGCAGATGGTCGGCCGCAGTCAGGCCGGCGGCGTCGTCCCTTGGAGCGCAGCAGCAGAGCTTGAGGTACTGTCTCCGGCTGCGGGAATTACCATTGCGCCAGCCGCTATCCTGCGCAACCGGAGCCGGATCACGCTGACAAGTGAACCTCTGCCGGGCAGTCCGGAGGTCTGGTTTGAAGTGCGTGCTGAGGATGGATCGACTGTCCTCGCGCTTCCGGCCCAGCAGAACGGCAGCGGCTACTCTGCCGTTCTGGATACGGACCTGCTGGGCTCTGCCGGAGCGTTCCGCGCAGTTGCCTGCGCCGGGCACATGGGAGAATGCAGTCAGGAAATCGCTGAAGCCGAACTTGACGTGCCGGTCCTCACATTTGCCGGCCTGTCCTTTGAGGGCGACGGATCTGCCGGCACGATTGCTTACACGCTGTCCGCAGGTTCTCCGCTCGGGATTGGGAGCGCCAGAATCGCCATCTGGTCTGATCCGGATCAGGCAGACCTGCACTGGATTGAGATGAACCCGGACGGCCGCGCGTTCCGCTGCCCGCCGCAGAATGTCATGGACTACAGCGGCTTCGGCACCTACCATGCGCACGCCTACGTCCGCCTTGGCGACGGTCAGGAACTTCTGGCAGCCGCGATGGACCAGACGATCGCAGCGCGCAATTTTGTCACGGCAGAACGCACGGGCGCCGGCAGCTACAGCATCCGGATTGAGAATCCATCATCTTTGCGGGATCTCAGAGCAGCTGTCTGGAGCGAAACGGATGGCCAGGACGACCTTGTCTGGTACCCGGTCACAGCCGCGGACGGTGTTTACAGTGCCACTGCCATGGCTTCCCGGCACGCCGACGGCGGGACCTGGCACGCCCACATCTACAGCAGCGACACGTTCCTCGGCGCTGTCTCCTTCACTGTTCCCGAATCTGAACTGCTTTCAGCAGCCGAGCAACGTATTGCACGCGGCTGCCAGCGCGTCTACAACGAAGTGGGCACCGACCTGCATGACAATTATCTGTGGGTAGTGCGCAATCTTTCCTACGTCCGCCGCAGCGGTCATCTGACGCCGCCCTCCGGCTACACCAGGGCGCAGTGGTATGCGGTCGAGGGTCTCGAGAAACAGACCGGCAACTGCTATACCTACGCTTCCACGTTCTGCGAACTGGCAAAGGGTCTTGGCTACGACGCGCAATATGTCGAAGGCGCCGTGTTCGGCGTTGGTCAGCAGTGGTGGCCGCACGGGTTCGTGCTGATTACCATCGACGGCAGCACCTACATCTGCGATCCGGAGCTGCAGTATGCCTCCTCGACCGGACGCAATCTGTACATGCAGCCCATTTCAAACCCGCGCGCCACATACAGATGGTAGCAGCCAGCAGGAGACGGCATGGTCTTTAGTTCGCTGACATTCCTGTGCATTTTTCTGCCTGCCGTCTTCGGGCTGTACCTGCTGGTTCCGGGCATCCGCGCGAAGAACGTCCTGCTGGTCGTTTTCAGCTTCCTGTTCTACGCCTACGGCGAGCCGGTGTACGTGCTGCTCATGCTGGCAAGCACGCTGTGCAATTATCTTTTTGGACTCTGGATAGAATGGCGCGGGGGGCGCTTTCGCAAGGCGGCGCTCCTCACCGCCGTTCTTTTTAATCTGGGTCTTTTGGGTGTCTTCAAGTATACTGACATGGTCATCGGTTCCGTGAATGCCCTGCTGCAGACCGAATTTGCCCTTACGGGCATAGAGCTGCCGATCGGTATCTCCTTCTACACGTTCCAGGCACTTTCCTACGTGA
Source organism: Clostridia bacterium (assembly GCA_014805015.1). Taxonomy (GTDB): domain Bacteria; phylum Bacillota; class Clostridia; order Christensenellales; family Christensenellaceae; genus JAAUYQ01. Next base: position 45,196 of record JAAUYQ010000035.1, read on the forward strand.
TAGATGTATATCGCGGCGAAGTGAAGGCGCAGAAGAATTATCTGCACATCGCGCTCTACATTTCCCTGTTCCCGCAGCTCATCGCCGGGCCCATCGTCAAATACCACGATGTGGAAGCGCAGATCACGGACCGTCACCCGAGCCGCGGCACGGTGGCTGCCGGTCTGCGGCGTTTTATCGCCGGTCTCAGCAAAAAAGTCCTGATCGCCAACACAATGGCGGTCGCGGCAGACGCGCTCTACGTGCTGCCGGCGGACCAGCTCAACACACTGTCCGCATGGACGGCCGCCGGTGCCTACATGCTGCAGATCTACTTCGACTTCAGCGGCTACAGCGACATGGCCATCGGGCTCGGTCACATGTTCGGCTTCACGTTCCCGGAAAATTTCAACTACCCGTACAGTGCCCGCAGCATGCAGGATTTCTGGCGCCGCTGGCACATTTCGCTCACAACATGGTTTCGCGAATATCTCTATATCCCGCTCGGCGGTAACCGCCGCGGACGGCTGCGGACCAGCATCAACCGCCTGGTCGTCTTTTTCTGTACCGGCCTGTGGCACGGGCCGGCTTGGACGTTCGTCATCTGGGGACTCTATAACGGCGGCTTCCTGCTGCTCGAAGGCGCTGTGCCCCGGCTGCAGAAGCTGCCGCGTCTGACTGGTCATGCCTATACACTTTTGGCTGTGCTAACCGGCTTTATCTTTTTCCGCGCCGAGACGCTTTCCCAGGGAGCCTCGATGATCGCACAGCTGTTTACGGCCGGAAACTGGTCCGTGCGTGCCGTAGGCTATGTGTTTGAGCAGCTCTCGCCTACCTTCATTACAGCGCTTGTTGCCGGAATCATCCTGTCCGCTCCCGTCCTGCGGATCGTGGGCGCCTGGGCCGGGCGGCGGCCGCAGCGTGCCCGTGCCCTGACAGCGGCATCCTACCCACTCAGCATTCTGCTGCTGCTTGTCTGCATGATGACTCTGTCTTCGGGCACCTACAATCCATTCATCTACTTCAGGTTCTAGATATATGACAAAACGCTTTACTATCTATATCGTCGTCGTATTTGCGATTCTTCTGCTGCCTTCAGCCGGCCTGCTGTTTGCCGGGCCGAGTGACAGCACCGGATCGGAAAAGCGGGAGCTTGCAGAGCTGCCTGCGACAGTCGATGAAGACGGGAACCTGAATCTCGCATATCTCTCCGGACTTGGTGACTGGTTTGAGGACCATTTTGCCGGACGAACGGCCTGGGTGACGGTCAACGCCCTGCTCCGGCAGGCAACGGTCGGCAGCACCTACGGAGATGAGGTCATCGTCGGCAAGGACGGCTATCTTTTCTACCGGGGCACGCTTGACGATTATTTCCGCCGGGACACCATGACAGACCGCGAGCTGTTCATTACAGCGCACAACCTCAAGATGATGGAAGACTACAGCCGCGCCCGCGGTGCCGAGTTCGCGTTCGTTATCGCTGCGAACAAGAACTCCCTGTATCCGGAGTACATGCCGGACAATTACATCCAGGGAGAAGGAGAAACCAACGCGGAGGCGCTCATAAGCTATCTGCGGGATGCCGGCGTCACCTACGTGGACATGCACGAGAAGCTCCGGGGTCTTGGCGAGATCTACTATAAACGGGACAGTCACTGGACGCAGGAGGGGGCCCTGCACGGCTACGATGCCATCATGGAAGCCGTAGGCATGCCGGTCTTTATCGACTACGAGGCTGTCTGGAACACCGAGCAGCACAGCGGCGACCTCGATCAGATGATGCTCCCGGAGGCTTATGAGGCCGAGACTGCTCCACGGCGCATGGTCCACTGGAGCTATACGGCAGACGGCACGCCGGAAGACCAGACGCTGGTGACGAATAACCCGGACGGCAGCGGCACGCTGATGATGTACAGGGACTCCTTCGGCATCGGGCTCATTCCCTATCTGTCGGAAACGTTCCAGACGTGCACCTACACCCAGATCTGGCCCTGCATTATGAACGATGTGGACCAGACCGGTGCCAACGTGGTCATTCTCGAAAAAGTGGAAAGAAACCTCATTGATCTTGCCATCCGGCCCGCTATCATGCGGCCGCCGGAAACAGAGACACTGCCGGCGCCGTTCCGCCGCACAGATTCGGAGCTCGAACTGCGGTCTGAGGGATCCCTGGTCCAGATTCACGGCAGCGTGCAGCCGGACCTGGTCCGTGAAGACACACTGATGTACATCACGCTCGGAGAGGGCGAAGACGCCGTTACCTACGAGGCATTTCTCTCCACCAACTCGGACCGCAGCGGCAACGACTGTTACATCTATGTCGGCCGCAGTCAGTTGGAACAGAAACCGGTTCTTGTGCAACTAACAATTAGCGGACCGAACGGACTGACGACAGTATGCGAGGCAACGCTCCAACTGGAAGAAGAGGATGCGTCCGGGACCGCACAGGAATAGGAGGTTACTTGTGCAGAAGATTCGATTTACCGCAGCGCTGCTGGCCTGCCTTGTGCTGGCAGCTGCTTTCATGGCGGGCTGCAGCACCTTGGAGACGGACACGGCCGATGTGGATACCCGCGAAGTGGAAGAACCGACAGCAACACCGGAGCCGACAGAAACTCCGACACCAGAGCCGACGGAAACGCCCGAACCATCCCCTACCGTTCTTTACAATTCCTACGGTACTGGGGAAAGTGAAGTGCTGTTCACGAACAACACAGACTTCGTGTTCCGTGATCTGCAGATCCAGGAACCAACGGCAACAGAGTACGGAGAGAATCTCGTTGCAAGCGATGCCCCAATCCAGCAGGGCGAGACATTCGGCGTGAAGTACACGGCAGACGCTGCTGTCGTGACGCCGGATCCGGAAGAAGAAATCGTGTTCAACGATCAGGTGTACAACATCAAGCTCACAACGGACGCCGGCGAAGAGTACGTCCTTTACGACAATGATTTCACGAACATGGACACAGCGTTCATCCGCTGGGATGAAGAAGGCGATGTTCTCTACATTGAGTTCATGAGCAAGAACACCAATGAAGTGGTCAATACGCTCGAGGCGCAGCTCTTTATGAAGGACTATATGAATGGCGCCGTGGACGAGACGCCACAGGAAGAAGCACGTGCAGCAGCTTCGAGCGGCAGCTCCGGGAGTGACAGCTCGCACTCGTCATCCGCTTCCGGGAGCTCCGGCGGCGGATCGCACTCAGGCGGTTCGTCCTCTTCCGGGTCCAGCGGTTCCAGCAGCAGCTCCTCAGGCGGTTCGGGCTCCGGAAGTTCCTCTGGCAGCTCTGATTCAGGCAGCGCTGGCTCTGGAAGCAGCTCATCCGGCGGCAGCTCTGCGGGCGACAGCAGTTCAGCCGGTTCTGGAAGTTCTGGCGGCGACGACTGGAGCGGCGGCGACGCTGGCGCCGGCGACTGCCTGGAAGACAATATCGTCTGGAACGACTGACAGAATCCAAGTGTCAACTCAGACCGGCTGCCGATAACGGCAGCCGGTCTTTCTTTGCTCTGCGCTGTGCAGTCGGCCGCCGCCGGCTGCACAGCGTCATCCGGAACAAAGCGACGGCAGCTTTCACAGTTCGGCCTCCTGCTGCACCAAGAAAAAGGAGATCTGGCGCCGACATCGTGGGAGCTGTGGGCTTTGACGAAGGCGTTTCCCTTCCAGACATGACCATCGGCACTTTTTCTATCGTGCCGATGATTATTGACGCCGTGAAGAGTCCAGTTATGGCTGCCGGCTTTCTACCGGCACTCCCGGGACTCTGGCAGACGAGCTCATGCAGATAAGTCTGTCCGGCGCCTCCAATGAGGAGATCGGCAGGCGTATAGGCGGTTTCTCCGGAGTGCGCCTCGGCAAGCTCCTCTCCATCGGAAACGGCATCACATACCTCGATGACGTGCGGCCTGTCACCAACATCATCCGCGATAGGACGTCCTGACAGAGCAGGCCAGGCGCTGCAGACCGCCGACGGTGCTGTGTCGGCACAGCAATCATTCTCTGCAAAACTGTCAGACAGCCTTCCTGTCATGCCCGCAGCGCATGACTGAAGATCTGCTGCCGTCTGTCTGGATCTCATACCTGGTGGAGACAGATGATAGATCGGGGGCTGGAAGGGTGCAGAAACGAATCCGCGCACAAATGCGGCGGCTGAGCAGCAGCGTGAGTTCCTAATAGTTTTACCCTGCGTATATTATATGCGGCAATCCTCGGATTTTTTTCTTGCAAGCATCGCAGAAGTGTGACCACAGCGGGTCCCGTTTTCGCGGTCCGCCCTGCTGGGCGGCTCCAGGGGGACACCCCCTGACCGCCACCGGCTGCCGCCGGTTTTCCGCTGCGCGGAATCAGTGAAGTGCTCCCAGTCTTCTCCCAGCAAAACTACGCTCGGTTTGAGCACGTCAGGTTTACGTCCAGATGCTGGTATAATGTTTTCAGAGAATACCCCAATCATTTCAGCTGGAGGTAGACAATTGCCGAACAAAAACAGCTGCGCGCAGTGGACGAGATCATACAGACGCAGAATCTCATGGACGATCTTCTCGCGGCACTCTCCTTTGAGCAGGACTCGCCGGGGGGCGAAAGCTATAATACTCCCCGAAGTGTGGACACATTTAACTGTGGTCTCCCTGCAGAATGGACACATAGGAAGAGCAGTGAACCCAGGTAGTGGACACAGGAGCATAAGTGATACCCTGGAAATAA